>NZ_CP011010.1:4114642-4426071 GCF_001274595.1 Stenotrophomonas maltophilia | reverse complement strand
CTGCTGGCCGAGCGCCCGGTGAAGATCGGCGACTGGGTGAAGCTGGGCGACCAGGAAGGCGACATCCGCCGCATCAGCCTGCGCTCGACCGAGATCCAGGTGGGCGACAAGTCGACGTTGATCGTGCCCAACTCCGAGCTGGTCACCAAGACCGTGCGCAACATGACGATGGGCAACAACCAGGGCCGCATCCAGATCCAGTTCGCGGTGCCGCCCAGCACCGATGTCGGCAATCTGCGCCAGGCGCTGCTGGATGCGTACACCGCGCATACCAACGTGCTGAAGCAGCCGGCACCGACGGTCTACATCGACAGCATTGCCGGTGGCCAGATCACCATCAACAGCTTTGCGTACGTGGCCAGCCCGCGGCAGGTGTACGCCACCCGCAGCGATCTGTACTTCAGCCTGCTGCAGATCCTGGCGGAGCGGAACATTCCGCTGTCGACCCCGACCGACATCCACATCACCCGCGATCCACAGGAGTAGGGGTTTCTTTGCAGGGCTGCGCCCTGCGCCCGCTACGGGCTAGAGCAAACGCAACAGCAACAGCAACAGCAACAGCGTGCATTCCGTGGGATGGCGGGCTGGGTCCGGTTGCGGGGGACGCCGTAAACCCGTCCATGGGGGCTTGGCCGCGGCATCCATGCCGCGGACACCCCCGCAACCGGACCCACCCCGCCTTTGACAGATGGCCGCGATCTTTCGGAAATGCTCTTGGGGGTCAGATCCGTTTTCCGGAGGAAAACGGATCTGACCCCAGATTGATTTCGATATCTGAGAGACGTGTCGACCAAGGTCGACACCCACCGACAGCCGCAGGAATCCGTCAGAGGTGGGGCGGTGTCGGAGTGCGGGGTGTCAGCCGCATGGATGCGGCTGCCAAGCCCCCATGGATGGGTTTACGGCGTCCCCGCACTCCGACACCGCCCCGCCATCCCACGGAATGCCCCGCTGTTGCTGTTGCCTTTGCTCTGGCTCGTAGCGGGTGCAGGGCGCAGCCCTGCAAAGAAACCCTACCCCCGCGGGCGGCTGCGCGAGGGCACCAGTGCGAACGTATCCACCGCCAGCTTCTCGGCATGGTTCAACCACGCACGGATCTCCAGATCATCCACTTCGTGGTCCAGCCCGAACGACACGTTGATCTTGCCGTTGGCATCAGGCTGTACCCACTGCTGCGCCAATACCACCTTGCGTTGCGAGGACACCGCCTCGATCCAGAAACCGCGATCCGGGCGCGTGCTCGCCACCAGCTGCAGCATGTACTGGCCGGCGCGGGTACGGCGGCCCTTCTGGGTGATCATGTGCGCCTGGCGCACGCTTGGGCGCGGGCCCTGGAAGGCGTCCAGTGGTGCATCCACCGCGATGCCGCCGCGCAGGTCATTGTCACGGTAGAGCTTGATGCCGTTGTCGCGGTTGACCAGCAGGGCGCACCAGTCGCCGTCGGCCGAGCCGTCCTCGAACGCGGTGCAGCGGTCGACGTAGGCCAGGGTGTTGTCCGGGTTCGCGTCATCGAACTGGCGCGAGGTGTTTTCCAGATACACCGACTTCAGGCCCCAGTCCTTGTCGTACTCCAGCAGCACCGGTGGCTGCACGTGCTGCAGGCCGACCACTACCTGGTCATCGCCATCGATCTTCAGTTCGCGGGTCGGTTCGCCCAGCCACAGTGAACGCGCGAAGGCGAGGTATTGCGGATAGTCCCGGCCCCCCTCGCGGCGTGCGGCCACGCTGGCACTCGGTGCGCGCTTCTCATCCAGCAGCGAACGGCCGAAGCCCATGGTCTGCAGCTTCGGGTCGAGCAGGCTGAGCAGGGTAGCGCCGGAATCGAGCGTCGAACCGTCCTCCACCGCCAGCTGGCGCGGTGCCACGCCATCGCCGAGGAACAGCAGCAGGTTCTCGCGCTTCTGCCGGGTCAGGATGTGGGTCAGATCGTTGGGCATCGCCAGGTGGTCGGAGGCGATCACGATCAGCGTGTCCTTGCCGTACGGGCTGGCCTGGATGCGCTGCACCAGCTGCGAGATCAGGCGGTCGCTGCACTTGAGCGCGTTGAGCATGTTGATGTTGCCGTACTGGCTCTGGTACCGCTCGCCCTTGCACGACACCGGCAGGTGGCCGGCGGGATGATGGGTGTCCATCGTAAGCGTGGTCAGCATGAACGGTGAGCCCGCACGCGAGAGCTGTTCGAAGCGCTGGTAGGCGGTGTCCAGCAGTACGTCGTCGTGCACGCCCCAGGCCGAGTAGTGGATGCGGCCGATCTTCTTCTGCTGCTTGAACCACGCCAGGTCGTGCACTTCATCGAAACCGTGGTTGGCCAGGAACTGGCCCTTGCCGGCGAACTGGCCGTTGGCGCCGCCCAGGTAATGATTGGTGTAGCCCTGCTGCTTCAGGTAGTCGCCCAGGCACACGGCCTTGGGCAGGAAGCTGCCCATGCGGTCCATGCTGTTCTCGTCGCCCTGCGAGGTGGTCAGCGGCACGCCGCACATCGACGACACCAGGCCGGCGATGGTCCAGCCGCTGCCCTCGGCCGAGGCCAGCCCACGCACGTCCAGCGACTCGGACGCCAGGCGGTTGAGGTTGGGCATCAGGCCCGGAAACACGTTCTCGTCCAGGTAGGTGCGCTCCAGGCTTTCGCCGTAGATCCAGACGATGTTGCGCGGGCGCTGCAATGGCTGCGTCGGCACCTGGTATTCGGGTGCGATGCGGGCGAAATCGACCGGGCGCAACTGCTGGTACAGGCGCTGGCCGTCGCGCGCCAGCGGGCTGATCATGATCGTGGCCACCCACACTGCCGCGAAGCCTGCAAACCAGGCAGCACCGTGGCCGGGCCGGCGCCAGCGCTTCACCCGCGTGGCAATCAGCGGCAGCAGCGAGACCAGCGCCAGCACGATGAAACCGGCGATATAGCCCTTGAAGTCGGCGACGCCAGCGCCTTCCATGTCGGCGCCCAGGTGGTACAGGGTGGCGGCATTGAGCCCATCACCGGACAGCTTGTCGATCAACCACCACGCACTGAGTGCAAGCAGCAGCAGCGAGAACGCACCGGCCTTCCACCACACCCACTTGTCGGACGCGAGGAACAACCAGCACAGCAGCAACAACGACAGCAGCAGTATCCAGAGCATAGGCAGCTTCGGCAGTGACGGGGTGGTGGTGATGGACGTCGTACCGACGCGTGTCCATCCGACCGGCGCTGCCGCAAGCACATTCACATGACAGGCCGATGACCCGATAGTGCATGCACGAACCTGACTGAAATGTTTGTTGAAATGACGCGCGCGCAATCACGCCCGGAAGGTAAAACGAGCGTGAAAGGCTTCGTTGGATTGCATTAAAAACCGCATGAATACGGCGGTTTCAGTGGATGCGCTAACGGTGGCCGCGTTCCTCGCGTGCCCGCGCGCGACGATCGAACAGCAGTGCGCTGGTCACGATGCCCAGTCCGAGCACCACGCCGATCAACAGCAGGATCAGCGCGATGAGCGGGTAGCCGAACAGGTGCCAGCCGGTGTCGATCTTCATCATCATCGCGGCGGCCATGATCAGCGCCGCGCTGATGATGCCGGCCGCCACGCGGTTGGCGATCTTCTGCAGGTTCTCCATCAACCGTGATTCTTCCAGCCCGGTCACCTTCATCTGCAGGCGGTTCTCGGCAAGCAGCGCCATGATGTCCGACAGCTTGCGCGGCCCATCGCGCAGCAGCTGCTGCAGCTCCATTGCTTCGCTGGCGATGTTGGCGGCCGACAGCGATTTCTTCAGGCGCGCGCGCATCACGTGCTGCAGCTGGCGCTCGACGATGCGGCGGGTTTCCAGCTCGGGTGCCAGCAGCCGGCACACGGTTTCCAGGTTGAGCAGCGCCTTGCCCAGCAGGCTCAGCTCCGGCGGCGTGCGCAGGCCGCAGGCGGTGGCGATGCGCACCATGTCCAGCACCACGCGGCCCTCGGAGAAGCTGCCGCTGGCGGCGTAGCGCGCAATCAACTGGCCGGTCTCGCGCAGGTAGCGCTCCTCGTCGAACGCCTCCAGCCGGGTGCTGATGCTGATCAGGTCGTCGGCCACTTCTTCGCCGCGGCCATCCACGGCGGCGAACAGGATCTTCAGCAGCCGCTCGCGCAGGCGCGGCGGCATGTGCGCGACCATGCCCAGGTCGAAGATCGCCAGCCGCCCGTCGGGCATCACCCGCAGGTTGCCCGGGTGTGGATCGGCATGGATCTCGCCGTGCACGAAGATCTGGTCCAGGTAGCCACGGATCAGCGCCGCGGCCAGCGGGTCCATCGATTGCTCGGTGCGGCGCACATCGGGAATCGCGTCCACGCGCACGCCGGTAGCCAGTTCCATGGTCAGCACGCGCTGGCTGCTGTAATCCCACAGCGGCTGCGGAATCCACAGCCGGCGGAACGGCTTCAGGTGCCGGCCGAAGCGCGCCAGGTTCTCGGCCTCGGCGTGGTAGTCCAACTCCTGCATCAGGGTCTTGGCGAACTCGTTGAGCCAGTCGCGCAGGCGCACGCGGCGGCCCACCTGGGTCAGGTGGTCGGCGGCCAGCGCGAAGCTGCGCAGCGCCTCCAGGTCCGAACGCAGCTGCGCGGCCACCTCGGGCTTCTGTACCTTCACCGCCACCTGCCGGCCATCGTGCAGCACCGCGCGGTGCACCTGCGCGATCGACGCGCAGCCCAGCGGCTCGGGATCGAACGAAGCGAACAGCTTGTTCACCGGCGCACCCAGTTCCTGCTCGACGATGGCATGGATGCGCTCGACCGGGATCTCGGCCACCTTTTCCTGCATGCGCTCCAGCGCGGTGGCGAATTCCACAGGCACCATGTCCGGGCGGGTGGACAGCATCTGGCCCAGTTTGACGAAGGTCGGCCCCAGGGCTTCCAGGTCGCTGACGAACTGTTCCGGGTTGCCGTCGGCGGGGACGTCGGCCTGGTGGCTGGCGGCGTCCAGGTTCATGCCCGAGAACACCCCCGAATGGCGGTAGCGCATCAGCAGGCGCAGGATCTGGCTGCGCCGGTTCATGCCCTTGACCAGCGGGGGATTGCCATTGGCGGTGGGCGGATTGCTCAAGCGACACTCCCATGCGACAAAGTTGGTAGTGCCGGCCGCTGGCCGGCAATGTCCGGATTCCGCAGTGTCGCCGGGGGGCGGTAGGCACGCGGTGAATCCGACCGCTTCCGCAGCTGCCCCGGTATCGGTCAGAATCCGCTCATTCCCTCACTTGGATGCCCCATGGCCGGTGCCAGCCTGTTCGCCCTGCTCGACGATATCGCCTCCCTGCTTGACGATGTCTCGGTGCTGACCAAGGTCGCGGCGAAGAAAACCGCCGGCGTACTGGGCGACGACCTGGCGCTGAACGCGCAGCAGGTGACCGGGGTCAACGCCAACCGCGAGCTGCCGGTGGTGTGGGCGGTGGCCAAGGGCTCGCTGGTCAACAAGGTGATCCTGGTACCGGCTGCGCTGGCGATCAGTGCACTGGAGGCGTGGCTGCACAGCCGTGGCTGGAATGTGCCGTTGATCGTGCCGTTGATGATGATCGGTGGCGCCTTCCTGTGCTTTGAAGGCGTGGAGAAACTGGCACACCGCTTCCTGCACTCATCCGATGACGACGCCGAGCGCCAGGCCGAGCGGCGCAAGGCGCTGGCCGACGCACAGGTGGACATGGTGGCGTGGGAGAAGGACAAGGTGAAGGGCGCGATCCGCACCGACTTCATCCTCTCGGCCGAGATCATCGTGTTGACCCTGGGCGTGGTGGCCACCGCGACCTTCACCAACCAGCTGCTGACGCTGGCGGTGGTCGCACTGGCAATGACGATCTTCGTCTACGGACTGGTGGCGGGCATCGTCAAGCTCGATGACGTGGGCCTGTACCTGTCGCGCAAGGGCGGCGCAATTGCGGCGTTCGGTCGCGGCCTGGTCGCCTCTGCACCGTGGCTGATGAAGTTCCTGTCGGTGGCCGGCACCATCGCCATGTTCCTGGTCGGCGGCGGCATCCTGGTGCACAACGTGCCGGCACTGCATCACGCGGTGCAGGCACTGGGCGGCGAGGGCCAGTGGGGCTGGTTGATCAGTGCGGTCGGCAACATGGTGGTCGGCATCATCGCCGGTGCCATCGTGCTGGCTGCGGTGAGCGGCTTCCAGAAGCTGCGCGGGAAATAAGCGGCGACGGATTCCCCGGTAGGGGCCGACCTTGGTCGGTGCTTTGTTTCCCGCACGTGCCAACCAAGGTTGGCACCTACCGAAGCGGTTCACGGGCGCCGGGCGTTATCCCGCCTGCACCCGGTTCTTGCCCTGTCGCTTGGCCGCGTACAGGGCATCATCGGCGCGCCGCAGCAGCGCCTCGGCGTCGTCGCCGGGCTGCCATTGGGCCAACCCCGCACTGAAATGCACCGGCACGCGCCGATCCTGCACCGTCAGCACGCGGTGCGCCAGCGAGCGCTGCAGGCGCTGCACGGTGGCCATGCTGTCAGCGCCCTGGGTTTCGGGCAGCACCAGCACGAACTCGTCTCCGCCCAGGCGCGCGATGCCATCGGTGGCGCGCAGCAGCAGTTTGCATACGGACACCAGGTGCTGCAGCAGCGCATCGCCACCGGCATGGCCGTGCGCGTCGTTGGTCTGGTGGAAGTCGTCCAGATCGATCATCGCCACACCCAGCGGCGAGTTGTTGCGCGCGGCACGCGCCAGCTCGCGTTGCAGCAGCTCTTCCAGCCCGCGGCGGTTCAATGCCTGGGTCAGTGGATCGATGCGGGCCAGATCGCCGGCAGCGCGCAGTTCCTGCTCCAGCTGGGCGATGCGTTGCTCGGCAAGCTCCACTTCCTGACGCGCATTGGCCAGATGGTCGCGCGCCTGTGCCGCTTGCTGCTGCACCTTGCCGGTGTCGCGCATCACGTCCTGCAGCAGCTGGTTGAGGTCGGCGATGCTGCGCGCTTCGCGCAGCTGCAACGCGTAGCTGCCGATGCGATCGTGGTACTCGCCGGTGCTGGCGGCCATGCCATCCATGCGCTCGATGAACTCGCCCATCAGCCCGCGCATCGCTGCCTTTGAATCATCGATGCCCTGGCGCAGCAGGCCCTGCTTGTAGATCACTTCGCGCAGCTCGGCGCGGGTGCGCTCCACCGCTTCGGCTTCCAGCGGCCCGTCCAGCAGCTGGCGCACCGCAGCGATCTGGCCCTGCAGCCAGCTGCGGTCGTCCAGCAGTTCGCTCACGTTCTCCAGCAGCAGCGCGAACAGCTCCAGCAGTAGCGCCTGCTGCTCCTGCCAGCTCTCCGCGCGCACGCCGACCTGGTGGCCGAGTTCGCGCACGCCTTGTTCGATCGGTTCCAGGGCCGTGCCGGGCTGCCACTGCCGCAGGCGCGTGGCCAGCGCCTGCGCCTGCTCGCGCAGGTCCGGGTCATGCTGCAGCAGCGCGACCACTGCGCCGCCCAGCAGCAGCCGCAGCTGCTCGGACAAGCGCAGGCTTTCGGGTTGCCCGTCCGGTGAATGCTGCTCGATGGTGCGGATGTACTTGTCGATCAACTGCCGCATCGCACGCCCGTAGCGCGGCCAATCAGCACTGGCCTGCGCCGATTGCAGGCGGTCGCCCATGTCGCCCAGCTCGCCGGGCAGGGTAGCCATGCCGTTGGCGAACGCGGCCAGCAGCGGTTCTGGTGCATCGGCGCCGGCAAACAGCTGCTGCAGGGCCACGCCGCCGCCGCCCTGCAGCACCACGCGGTCGCCCAGCCCGTCATCCACCACCGCGCGCACGCGTGCCGGCGGCCCAAGGGCAGTACCGGGGGCGGGGCGGTGGTCGGGCTGGTCCGTCATGGAGCAAATCCTGGGGCTGGCAGGGACTGGTTCCAGCATATCGGCGCGGCCGCCGACGGCTTGAACGGCTAGGATGGGCGACAGGATGCCGCAGTGGAGGTAGTGATGCGCGTGATGCTGCTGGGGGCAACCGGCCTGGTCGGTGGGCTGGCCCTGCCGATGCTGCTGGACGACCCGCGCTGCCGTGCCGTGGTGGCCCCGACCCGGCGGGCGCTGACCCTGGCCCACCCGAAGCTGTACGCCCCGGTGCTGGAGTTCGACGCCCTGCCGGAGGCGCCCGACTGGGCGCAGGTGGATGCGGTGATCTGCGCGCTGGGCAGCACGATGGCCCAGGCGGGGAGCCGTGAGGCCTTCCATCGCATCGACCATGACTACCCGCTGGCGTTTGCGCAGCTGGCCCGCGGCCAGGGCGCGCGTGCTTTCGTACTGAATTCGGCAGCGGGGGCCAATGCAGGCTCCGCGATTTTCTACAACCGGGTGAAGGGTGAGCTGGAGCGCGACCTGCGCGCGCTCGAGTTTGCGTCGCTCACCCTGGTGCGGCCCGGCCTGATTGGCGGGCAGCGGCAGCAGGTGCGCCGTGGCGAACACTTCGCCCTGCAGGTGCTGGGCGTGTTGGGACCGTTGCTGCCGCGGGCGTGGCGGATCAATCCTGCCGAACGGATTGCCAGGGCGCTGGTGGATGCCGCGCTGGCTCCGCCCCCCGGCGAGCACGTGGTGGCATCCAGCGTACTGGTCGGCTGATGTCGCGTGCGCTGCGCCTGACCCAGCTGCTGCAGCTGCTGCGCCGCCATCGGCGGCCGGTAGCCGGACAGGTGCTGGCCGAAGCGCTGGGCATCAGCCTGCGCACGCTGTACCGCGATATCGAGACCCTGCGCGAGCAGGGTGCCGACCTGCGCGGGGAAGCCGGCATCGGCTACCAGCTGGCGCCGAGCGATACCCTGCCGCCGATGAGCCTGCCACCGGCCGAGATCGATGCATTGGTACTGGGCCTGCGCTGGGTTGCGGCCCGTACCGAACCCGCGTTGGCCGAAGCCGCACGCGATGCATTGGCGCGCATCGCGCATGTGTTGCCTGCAGCACGGCGCGAGGCATTGCGTGACAGTGGCCTGCGCGTAGGCCCTTCGCGAACGGCGGCCAAAGTGCCGGCGGCGCGCCTGCAGGCCGTGCGCGAGGCGGTCAGTGCGCAGCAGCGCCTCAGGTTTGGTTATGAGGATGCGCGCGGCCAGCGCAGCGAACGCATTGTCTGGCCATTCGCGCTGGGCTACTTCGATGAAGTGCCGATGCTGGCGGCCTGGTGCGAGAGCCGCGAAGACTTCCGCCATTTCCGCCTGGACCGCATCCGCCAGGTGCGCGCGCTGGAGGACCGCTACCCCGTGCCGCGCGCGACCCTGCTGCGGCGGTGGCAGAAGGCGCAGGGCATCACCCCGGACTGGCTGGACCGTTCGTAGCGTCGAGCTTGCTCGACGGCTTTTGTGCTTCGCTTCCTGCTTCTGGGGGAGGGCGGCCTTCGCTCTTTGCTCTTGGTAGAGGTCGAGCTTGCTCGACCGCCTTTGACCTTCGCGAACAGCAGTCGAGCAAGCTCGACATCTACCAGGGCAACGGCAACAGCAGTCCTTCGCGCTTCGTTTCCTGCTCTCTGGGGGGAGGGCGGCCTTCGCTCTTTGCTCCCGGTAGAGGTCGAGCTTGCTCGACCGCCTTTGATCTTCGCGAACGGCCGTCGAGCAAGCTCGACGCTACTGACAGAATCTGTCAGCAGGCCGGTACCACCATGAACGCTCCCAACAACGGAGGTTACCCATGTTCACGCCCAGCACCCTGCTGCAGTACGTGCGCGACGTCGCCACCAGCGCAACTTTCTACAGCGGCATTCTCGGCAAACCACCGGTCGAACAGTCGCCCGGCTTCGCCCTGTTCCTGCTCGGCGATGGCGCCGCACTCGGCCTGTGGCAGCGCGATGACGTGCAGCCCCCCGTGTCTGCACAGGCCGGTGCCGCCGAACTGGCGATGGTGGTGGCCAACCCGGAGACCGTGCAGCAGATGCACGATGCGTGGCGCGCGCTCGGCGTGCAGATCCTGCAGGCGCCGGTGACACTGGAATTCGGCCACACCTTCGTCGGCGCCGATCCTGATGGCCACCGCCTGCGTGTCTACAGCCGCGCCGAGGGCATGGTCGCGCGCGATTGATCGCCCGCATTGTGTAGATCCACGCCATGCGTGGATACGGGCACAAAAAAACGCCGGGCAGTGCCCGGCGTTTTTCCAGATCGTGTGCCAACCAAGGTTGGCACGCACCGGTCAGGTGGCCGATCAGCTGGCCAGCGCCAGGTCGTCCATCATCGCGCGCAGGAAGCGGGCCGCTTCACCACCGGTGGCCGCGCGGTGGTCGAAGGTGACCGACAGCGGGATCACCTTGTGCGCTTCCACGCCGCCCATCACCGGGGTCATCTGGTGGCGGGCGCGGCCGGCACCGACGATGGCCACGCACGGCGGCACCACGACCGGGGTCGCGTAGCGGCCGGCGAACATGCCGAAGTTGGACAGCGAGATGGTGTAGCCGCTCAGTTCCGAGGCGGCGATCGAACGCGATTCCACCTGCTCGCGCAGGCGGTTGACGCCTTCGCGGATGCCACGTGCATCGAGCATGTCGGCATTGCGCAGCGCCGGCACGAACAGGCCGTCGTCGGTGTCCACGGCAATGCCGATGTCCACCTGCGCGTGCAGGGTGCGGGTCAGCGCTTCACCGTCGAACCAGGCGTTCATCGCCGGCACCTTCTGCGCGGCCACCACGATCGAGCGCACCAGGCGCGCGGTGACGTCGTTGCCCGGCAGCCAGGCGTGGATGTCCGCGTCGTCGTTCAGCGTGGTCGGCACGACCTTGCTGTGCGCATCGGCCATCACGCGGGCCATGTTGCGGCGCACGCCCTTCAGCGGTTCCGGCTGGCCCTTGGCCACCACGCCCGGCGGCTGGGTGCGCATCGGCTTGCCGGCGGCAGACAGCGGGGTGCGCGCTTCGCTCTGCACCGGGGCCGACACCTGCGCCGGGGCCGGCGCGGCATAGGCAGCCGCGGCAACCGGTGCCGGCGCGGCGCCGAGTTTGGCACTGCCATTGGCGGCGGCCTGCTTGACGTCGGCCATGGTCACCGCGCCATCGGCGCCGGTGGCACGCACGCGGGACAGGTCCACGCCCAGCTTGCGCGCGGTGGCACGCACGGCCGGAACGGCCTTGACGCCACCGACGGCCAGCGCCTGCTCGGCGTGCACGGCGTTGGAGCTCTGCATCGCACCGACCACGGTACCGGCGTCATCACGCTCGGCGGCGGCGGGCTTGGCGGCTTCGGTGGCCACCGGTGCGGCAGCGGCCGGCAGCGGCGGCGGCGTCGGTGCGGCGGCAGGCGCGGCGTGGCCGTGGCTGTGGCCGGTGTCCTGGCCATCGGCACGCTGCGGCAGGTTCGGGTCCAGCTCGAAGCTGGCCAGCACCGAACCGGTCGGGATGATGTCGCCGGCGGCGCCGGACAGCTTCAGCACCTTGCCGGAGAACGGCGAGGGCACTTCGACGACGGCCTTGGCGGTCTCCATCGAGACCAGCGGCTCGTCCAGCTTGATCACATCGCCTTCCTTGACGAACCACTCGACGATGGTGGCGTCCGGCAGGCCTTCGCCCAGGTCGGGCAGGTTGAAGTTCTTGGTCTGGCTCATGTGCAGTTCTCTTCCAGCAGTTCCAGTTCGCGGGCCGGCAGCCAGCCCGTCGCGCCATTGGCGCGCTCGGACCACCACCACCCACCGTGTTCGTGATGAAGCTTCACCATCTCGCCGCTTTCCACATCCAGCTCGCGGGCGTCGTAGTCGCACAGCGCTTCGGCGCGACCCTCGTCCAGCAGCTGCAGCCACGCGACGGGCGCCCATCCAGCGCGCCCATCGTTGGTGCGTACCCAGGCAAACGCCGGCCATTCCTCGTCACGAACACCTACTTCGACGATCTGGCCGGTGTGGAACCGGAGCGGGTTGGGATACTGGCTGCGGTAAGCCCCCAGAAGGCGGGCCCGCATGTCAGCCGGCCGCCACCGCGCGCTTGGCCGCAGCCACGATCCGCTCAACGCTCGGCAGGTACTTCATTTCCAGGCGGAACAGCGGAATGTGGGTGTCGTAGCCAGTGACGCGCTCGACCGGAGCCAGCAGGTCGTAGATCGATTCCTCGGCCAGGCGCGCGGCGATCTCGGCGCCGAAGCCCGCGGTCTTCGGGGCCTCCTGCACGATCACGCAGCGGCCGGTCTTGGCCACCGACTCGGCGATGGTGGCGAAGTCCAGCGGACGCAGCGTGGCCACGTCGATCACTTCGGCGCTGATGCCTTCGCCGGCCAGCTTGTCGGCCGCTTCCAGCGCTTCCTTCACCTGCGCGCCCCAGGTCACCAGGGTCACGTCGGTGCCGTCGCGCAGCACGAAGCAGACGTCCAGCGGCAAGGCCTCGCCGTCGTTGACGACCACTTCCTTGTACTGGCGGTAGATGCGCTTGGGCTCCATGTAGATCACCGGATCCGGCTCGCGGATCGCGGCCAGCAGCAGGCCATAGGCGCGCTGCGGCGACGACGGCAGCACCACGCGCAGGCCCGGCACGTTGGTGAAGATGGCCTCGTTGGCTTCGCTGTGGTGTTCCGGCGCACGGATGCCGCCGCCCCACGGCACGCGCAGCACCATCGGGCAGTGCAGGCGGCCACGGGTGCGATAGCGCAGGCGGGCGGCGTGGCAGACGATATGGTCGACCATCGGGTACATGAACCCGTCGAACTGGGCTTCGGCCACCGGCTTCATGCCCTGTGCGGCCAGGCCGATGGTCAGGCCGGCGATTGTGGTTTCATCCAGCGGGGTGTCGAGGATGCGCTCGGAGCCGAAGCGCTGCTGCAGGCCGGCGGTGGCACGGAACACGCCGCCGTTGACGCCCACGTCCTCGCCCAGCACCAGCACCGACGGGTCGTGCTCAAGCTCCCAGGCCAGTGCCTGGGTGATGGCTTCGATCAGGGTGATGGGGGTGGTGGTCATGCTCTGTTCTCCGCGCGCGACGGCGGCGCTGTCGGCGGCGTTGGTGTGCGCGCCGGGCGCGCCGTTCTTGATCTCATCCATGGCGCTGCTCCAGGGCGATCGCCTGGGCACGCTGGGCCAGCAGGTCCTGCGGCGGATCGGCGTAGAGGAAATCGAACATCGCCTCGACCGGCTGCACCGGCGTATTGAGGTACAGGTTCACTTCCTCGTCCACGCGCGTGCCGCACTCGGCGACCCAAGCGGCTTCTTCTTCCTCGCTCCAGACGCCGGCGTTGATCAGGTACTTGCGCAGGCGCAGCATCGGCTCGCGCTGCCAGGCATCCTTCACCTCGGCATCGTCGCGGTAGCGGCGCGCGTCATCGGCGGTGGTGTGGTCGGACAGGCGATAGGTCATCAGTTCCAGCACGGTGCCACCGTCGCCGGCCAGCGCACGTTCGCGCGCCTGCTCCATGGCCGCCAGCACTGCAATCAAGTCGTTGCCGTCCACCTGCAGGCAATGCAGGCCGCCGGCCAGGCCCTTCTGCGCCAGCGTCTCGGCACCGGTCTGGGCCGAACGCGGAACCGAGATGGCCCAGCCGTTGTTGACGATGCACAGGATCAGCGGCAGCTTGTAGGCGCCGGCCGAATTCAGTGCCGCGTAGAAGTCGGTCTTGGAGCTGCCGCCGTCGCCGCACACGGCCACCGCGATCTGCGGTTCCTTGTTGAGCTTGAACTTCAGCGCCGCGCCTGCGGCGTGCAGGCACTGGGTGGAGATCGGCACGCAGAACGGGAAATCCTTGGCCGCGTTGCCGCCGTAGTCGTTGCCGCGCTCGTCGCCGCCCCAGTACATCAGCACGTCGTGCGGACGCACGCCACGCATGAACATCGCGCCATACTCGCGGTACGAAGGCGCGAACACGTCGTCCTTCTGCATCGCGGCACCGATGCCCACGTGCGCGGCTTCATGGCCCAGGCAGGCGGCGTAGGTGCCGAGCTTGCCGGTGCGCTGCAGCGCGATGGATTTGCTGTCGAACGTACGTACGAACAGCATCTGCTTGAACAGCGGTACCAGGACCTTGGGGTCGCGCAGCGACGCGGGCAGGTCATCGCGGACGAGCTTGCCGTCCACGTCCAGGTACTGCAGGTATTCGATCTTGAATTCAGCGGCAACCGTCATTGCGTACTGCACCTTCGACAGAGAAGTTACAAATGATATGAATCGCCATGTTAAGGAACGCGTACGGAATAGCCTTCCTGCGCCGCAACACGGGGACTCCCCGTTTTACCCCTGCCGGCGGGTGGGGGGCCAATAACAACAACGTATTCAGTCGTTGCTGCAAAGCATCAGAATACGCCTCTGGCTGACTGTCCGCGCAACGGCCTGATCGGTTCCACGCGCAGCCTCGGCATCGGCCGATGCTCCACGGCCAACCGCACGGCCCGGTATGGACCCGGCGGCTGCCAGCGCGGCGGCAACGCGCTACCCTTGCCGCCCCCGATCTGGTCCCGCCCATGTCCGTCGACAACAACCAACGCGATCTCGAAGCCGGCATCCACACCGATCTGCAGGGGCGCCTGACCTATGGCGGCTACCTGCGGCTGGACCAGCTGCTCAGCGCGCAGCAGCCGCTGTCCAGTCCGCCGCACCACGACGAAATGCTCTTCATCATCCAGCACCAGACCTCGGAGCTGTGGCTGAAGCTGCTCGGCCACGAACTGCGGGCGGCGATCGGCTTCCTGCAGCGCGATGAAGTCTGGCAGTGCCGCAAGGTGCTGGCGCGCAGCAAGCAGGTGCTGCGCCAGCTCACCGAGCAGTGGTCGGTGCTGGAAACGCTGACCCCGTCCGAGTACATGGGTTTCCGCGATGTGCTGGGCCCGTCCTCGGGCTTCCAGTCGCTGCAGTACCGCTACATCGAGTTCCTGCTGGGCAACAAGAACGCGCAGATGCTGCAGGTGTTCGAGCACGACCCGGCCGGGCAGGCGCAGCTGCGCACCGTGCTGGAGGCGCCGAGCCTGTACGAGGAATTCCTGAAGTACCTGGCTCGCTTCGGCCACGCCGTGCCGGCGGTGTACGAGACCCACGACTGGACCCAGCCGCACGTGGCCGACGACGCCCTGCAGCCGGTGTTCGAGCGCATCTACCAGGACACCGACCGCTACTGGCGCGAGTACTCGCTGTGCGAGGACCTGGTGGACCTGGAGACTGCCTTCCAGCTGTGGCGATTCCGTCACATGCGCACGGTGATGCGGGTGATCGGCTTCAAGCGCGGCACCGGCGGCTCGTCCGGGGTGGGCTTCCTGGCCAAGGCGCTGGAGCTGACCTTCTTCCCCGAGCTGTTCCAGGTACGCACCAGCCTGCAGGCGGCGCCCCCGGCCGCATTGGGCTGATCCCCATTCAGCTTGAATCCCGGCCGGCGGCTGGATCGTTTCAGATGCAAGTTCAGCGAGCAGGCGGTGACCTGCCTCAAACGGCGTGTATTTGACGTGAACGCCAGAAGTCGGTGATCCTCGCGCGTTGCTCCACTGCACATCGGACGTGCTCGTCATCCACCGAACCAGGAAACCCGCATGAGCGTAAACGCCACTGCGAATACCCCAGAGCCGGCGCTGCCGGACTTCAAGACCACGCTGGGCCATCCGCGCCCGCTGTGGATGCTGTTCATGACCGAGTTCTGGGAACGCTTTGCGTTCTACGGCATCCGCTGGGCCTTGGTGCTGTACATCGTCTCCCAGTTCTACAACGGCAACGCTGCCGGTGAGGGCGACGCCAGCCGCATCTACGGTGCCTACCTGGCCCTGGTGTACGCCGCGGCGATCTTCGGTGGCTACGTGGCCGACCGGGTACTGGGCTACCAGCGCTCGATCCTGACCGGCGCGATCATCATGGCCGCCGGCCTGTTCATGATCTCGCTGCCGCAGGAGCACATCTTCAAGCTTGGCCTGGCCACCATCATCGTTGGCAACGGCCTGTTCAAGCCGAACATCTCGACCATGGTCGGCAAGCTGTACGGCCTGAAGGACGAGCGCCGCGATTCGGGCTTCACCATCTTCTACATGGGTATCAACATCGGCGCGATGATCGCCCCGGTGCTGACCGAGTACCTGGCCCGCAAGGTCTTCGGTACCTCGGAAATGCCGTCGTACAAGGTCGTGTTCATCGCCTCGGGCGTGGGCATGCTGATCTCGCTGGTGTGGTTCTACATCGGCCGCGCCGGCCTGAAGGGCATCGGTGCACCGCCGGCCGGTGCTGAAGGTTTCGGCCGCATCATCATGGTGCTGGTCGGTGCCGTGGTCGCCATCCCGGTGGCCTACTTCCTGCTGGCCACCGGCGCCACCGCGCTGGCCTGGATCCTGGGCGCGATGTTCACCGCGCTGGCCATCCTGCTGCTGGTCGAGGGCATCCGCGAGGGCAAGGTGCAGCGCGACCGCGTGATCGCCATGCTGATCATCTTCGCGTTCAACGTGATGTTCTGGATGTTCTTCGAACAGGCCGGCAGCTCGTTCACCTTCCTGGCCGAGAACATCGTCAACCGCCAGATGGGTGACTGGACCTTCCCGACGGCCTGGTTCCAGTCGGTCAACTCGGTGGCCATCATCACCCTGGCGCCGATCATCGCCTGGATCTGGGTGGCCCTGGGCCGCGCCAATCCGTCGATTCCGCGCAAGTTCGGCCTCGGCCTGCTGTTCAACGGCGCCGCCTTCGCCCTGCTGATGTACGCGCTGTCGCAGATGGTCGTGGACGGCAAGATCCCGTTCTGGACCCTGTTCATGGTCTACGTCATCCAGTCGGTGGGTGAGCTGTGCCTGTCGCCGATCGGCCTGTCGATGGTGACCAAGCTGGCTCCGGTGCGCCTGGTCGGCTTCGGCATGGGTGGCTGGTTCCTGTCCACCGGCATCGGCAACAACCTGTCGGGCATCTTCGCGGGCGTGGTCAGTGGTGAAGGCGGCATGACGGTCGAGTCGGCCCTGAAGGGGTATACCTTCGGGTTCTGGGCCCTGATCGGCTCCGGCGTGGTGCTGTTCCTGATCGCCCCGCTGATCAACAAGCTGATGCACGGCGTCAAGTGATGAAGAGAGGGTAGCTGGCATGCGTATGAAGCTCGGTAGTGCAGTGGTGGTGGTCTGTGCGGCGCTGATCGGCGCCTGTTCCCAACCGCAACCGCCTGCCGCCGCCGAGCCGACGCAGCCGCTGGACACCCGACCCACCGAGCCACCGGTCGCTGACCCCAGCGAACCGGTGGCCTCGGGCAACACCCCGGTGGCGGCGGACATCGCCGCCATCGCCGGGCTCGGCGCGCAGTTCGACCCGGCCCGCGACCCTGCCGATGACCTGGCCACCGCCAAGGTGGAAGCCCAGCGCGGCAAGAAGCGCATCCTGCTCGAGGTCGGCAACGCGGCCTGCGATCGCTGCCAGGCGCTGGACGAGCTGGTGGAAGGCAACGGCGACCTGCGCCGCTTCCGCGACGCCCACTTCGTGTGGGTGAAGGTCAATGCCAGCGACGAACAGCCCAACACCGCCTTCCTCGCCCAGTTCCCGGAAATGGAGCGCGACTACCCGCACCTGCTGGTGCTGGACGCCGACGGCAGCCTGCTGGTGTCGCAGGCCACCGGCGAGCTGCGCCGGGGCGAAGCGTTCCAGCCTGTGCGTGTGAGCGCCTTCCTCAAACAATGGGCGCCTGACAAACCGGAGTGAGGTCGCGCCGGCCGTCGGCCGGCATGCCCGGTGGATACCGACCGTTGGCCGTGGTGCCCGGTGGGTGCCGACCGTTGGTCGGCACTGATCCTGGCTCGCATCCACGCCCCGCGCGGATCTACTGCGCGCGCCGTCACACTCTCCGAATTGGCGTCTCAACTTCACCGCACGTACGCCGTTACCGGCAAGGACTTCAGTCGACGCTCCGTCGACGCAACCTACCGGAACGCCCCATGCACAGCGACCACGCCGAACGATTGCCCGAAGCTGCCAGCGACCTGGCCGACGCTGGGGCA
Organism: Stenotrophomonas maltophilia; assembly: GCF_001274595.1. Taxonomy (GTDB): domain Bacteria; phylum Pseudomonadota; class Gammaproteobacteria; order Xanthomonadales; family Xanthomonadaceae; genus Stenotrophomonas; species Stenotrophomonas forensis. The sequence continues at coordinate 4,408,281 of NZ_CP011010.1, read as the reverse complement.
GGTGACGGCGTGACCCTGCCGCCGCAGGAAGCGCTGCTGGATGACGCGGGCACCGGCCAGGACACCGTCGAACTGGCCCCCCCGCGCCACCGCCTGCCGCAGATCGCGCTGCCCGACAACGTGGTGCTGAAGGGTGCGGTGCAGAAGCTGGTCGAGCAGAAATCGCGGCTCGACGCGCTGGCCGCCGGGGGCCAGCTGGCCGGGTTGCTGCCGCCGGAATGGCAGGGCCATGGCGTGCGCGCGATCGAGCTGTCCACCTTCATCCAGGGCGTGCTGCCGTTCCTGCAGCCGGGCGAGCGGGGCGAGACCGCCCCTGCGCGGCTGCCGGTGCGCCACGTGCTGGGCGATGACAGCCGTTGGGGGCTGGATGATGTGTCCGAACCGAAGTCACTGGCCTGGTACCTGGCCAGTGACGAGCGCGCCACCGCCGGCAGCAAGGACGTGGCCGAGGCGTACCTGGTGGGGGCGCTGGGCCTGGCGTGGATGCAGGAAGGGCGCAGCCGCCCCGGCTTCCTGCGTGCGATGGGCCAGGACAGCCTGGCGGCGCGGGTGACCATGCTGGGCTACCCGCCGGCCAACGAGCTGGCGCTGTACAGCGTCACCGCGCACGGCCAGCCGCAGATCTGGTGCGTGCATGGCCGACGCCGCATGCGCCCGCTGGTGGCGCCGTGGCTGAGCGTGCCGCTGCTGACCGCCTACGGCGTGCCGGCACCGGTCGCGTGGCCGACCAGCTTCCCGCCGGTGGAGGCGGTTGCCGAAGTGCTGGCCACCGCCCGGCTCGGCCGCGCGCTGCCCGAAGTGGACCTGGGCAAGGTGGTGGCGAAGATCGCCGAAGACGCCGCCTCCGAAGCCTGGCAGCCGGTCAGCCTGCTGCAGCTCAACACCTGGTCGCCGCGCTGGCACTTCTTCCTGGGTACCTTCGTCGGCTTGCCGTCACTGCTGCTGGTGGCTGCCGCGCTGGCACTGCCGGGGGCGGTCGAAGCGGCCACCGTCGCGGCGTCACTGGGCTTCGCCGGCGGCGCCATCGCCGCGCTGGCGGTGCCGTGGATCCACGCGCGGCGCAAGCACCTGAGCTGAAAAAGGGGACGGAGGGGATTAAGCCGCAATCAGCACACGTGTGCCTGAAACGACTTAATCCCCTCCGTCCCTTTTTCTTTCAGACCCCTTCGCCCATCCGCTCCAGGCCGTCGCCGGCCAGGCGCAGGATCAGCTTCTCCAGCACCTGCTCTTCCTCGTCGCTCAGTACCGACATCAGCTTGCGGGTGATCTCGATCACCATCGGCGCGATGGTCTCGTACACCTCGAAGCCGGCCGCCGACAGGGCCAGCACCGAGCGACGGCGGTCGTCGCCATGGGTCTCGCGCTTGATGAAGCCACGCTCCAGCAGGCGGGCCACGGCGCGGCTGACTGCCACCTTGTCCATCGCCGTGCGGTCAGAGACCTCGCTGGCCGACGAGCCCGGGTACAGCGCCAGGATGGTGATGACCCGCCACTCGGGAATCGCCAGGCCGTAACGATCGCCGTATAGCTTGGCGATGTTGCCACTGACCCGGTTGGACAGCACGCTCAGCCGGTAGGGCAGGAACTGTTCCAGGTCGAGCAGGACGTGCGAGGCACGCAGGCGGGTCGAGGCGGGTTCGGGGCTCATGTTGCGGTGCACCTTGCTGGTGGTTTCAAGTGTAACTATAAGGGGTAGGTCCAGACCCTGCATTCTCGCCGGGTCCCTACCTGCCCGCACCTGGTTTGTACCGATGCGGTACCGATTCGGAGCCACGCCATGAATACCGCAGTCCCGACCGCCTCGCACCCCAACCCCGGCATGCAGGTCACCACCTTCGAGAACCCGATGGGCATCGACGGCTTCGAGTTCGTCGAATTCGCCGCCCCGGCCGGCCGTGGCCAGGAGCTGCACGAGTACTTCCGGAAGATGGGCTTCAGCGCGGTGCTCAAGCACAAGCAGCGTCCGATTACCGTCTATCGCCAGGGCGACGTCAACTTCCTGGTCAATGAAGACCCCGATTCGTTCGCTGCCGACTTCGCCGAAAAGCATGGTCCGTGCGCCTGCGGCTTCGCCATCCGCTTCAAGAAGCCGGGCCAGGAGGTCTACCAGACCGCGTTGGGCAACGGCGCCGAAGCCATCGCCTTCAAGCCGGACAGCAAGGCCGTCAACGCGCCGGTCATCAAGGGCATCGGCGACTGCATGCTGTACCTGGTCGACCGCTATGGCAGCGCCGGCAGCATCTTCGACGGCGACTACGAGCAGATCGCCGGCACCGACCTGCACCCGGTCGGCTTCGGCCTGACCTTCATCGACCACCTGACCCACAACCTGTACTTCGGCAACATGCAGCAGTGGTCGGACTACTACGAGCGCCTGTTCAACTTCCGCGAGATCCGCTACTTCGACATCAAGGGCCTGAAGACCGGCCTGGTGTCCAAGGCGATGACCGCGCCGGACGGCATCGTGCGCATCCCGCTGAACGAATCGTCCGACCCGAAGAGCCAGATCAACGAATACCTGGACGCGTACAAGGGCGAGGGCATCCAGCACATCGCCTGCTTTACCGAGAACATCTACGAGACCGTCGAAGCGATGCGCGCGCAGGGCGTGGACTTCCTCGACACGCCGGAGACCTACTTCGACGTGATCGACCAGCGCGTGCCGAACCACGGTGAAGACGTGGCGCGCCTGGCGAAGAACAAGATCCTGATCGACGCCGATCCGGAAACCCACCAGCGCAAGCTGCTGCAGATCTTCACCCAGAACTGCATCGGCCCGATCTTCTTCGAGATCATCCAGCGCAAGGGCAACGAAGGCTTCGGCGAAGGCAACTTCACCGCGCTGTTCGAGAGCATCGAGCGCGACCAGATCCGCCGCGGCGTGCTGTAAGGTCTGCAGGCAATGTCGGCCTCCCGCCGACATTAGCCTGTCCACATGGTAGTGCCGGCTGCTGGCCGGCAATCTCTGGAGTTCCCATGTCCACCGCCCTCACCGCCCGCGGCTACCAGTCCGGTTTCGGCAACGAATTCGCCACCGAGGCCGTGGCCGGTGCACTGCCGGTCGGGCAGAACTCGCCGCAGAAGGTGGCCCACGGTCTGTATGCCGAACAGCTGACCGGCACCGCCTTCACCGCGCCGCGCGGCAGCAACCGCCGCAGCTGGTTGTATCGGATCCGCCCGGCGGTCACCCACGGCGAGTTCACCCCGTTCGCGCAGTCGCAGCTGCAGTGTGATTTCGGCGCACAGCCGGCCTCGCCGAACCAGCTGCGCTGGAGCCCGCTGCCGTTGCCGGAGCTGCCGACCGACTTCGTCGAAGGCCTGTACACCATGGGCGGCAACGGCTCGCCCGATGCGCATGCCGGCGTGGGCATCCACCTCTACGCTGCCAACCGCGACATGGTCGGCCGCTATTTCTACGACGCCGATGGCGAGCTGCTGATCGTGCCGCAGCTGGGCGCGCTGCGCCTGCTGACCGAGATGGGCGTGATCGAGATCGAGCCGCAGCAGATCGCGGTGATCCCGCGTGGCGTGCGCTTCCGGGTGGAACTGCCCGACGGCCCGAGCCGCGGCTACATCTGCGAGAACTACGGCGCGCTGCTGAAGCTGCCCGACCTCGGCCCGATCGGCTCCAACGGCCTGGCCAACCCACGCGACTTCGAGACCCCGCACGCGGCGTTCGAGGACGTGGACGGTGATTTCGAACTGATCGCCAAGTTCGACGGCCGCCTGTGGCGCGCCCCGATCGACCATTCGCCGCTGGACGTGGTGGCATGGCACGGCAACTACGCGCCGTACCGCTACGACCTGCGCCGCTTCAACACCATCGGCTCGATCAGTTACGACCACCCGGACCCGTCGATCTTCCTGGTGCTGCATTCGCCCAGCGACACACCGGGCACCAGCAACATGGACTTCGCGATCTTCCCGCCACGCTGGCTGGTGGCGCAGAACACGTTCCGTCCGCCGTGGTTCCACCGCAACATCGCCAGCGAGTTCATGGGCCTGGTGCATGGCGCGTACGACGCCAAGGCCGAAGGCTTCGTGCCCGGCGGGGCGTCGCTGCACAACTGCATGAGTGGGCACGGCCCGGATGCACCGACTTTCGACAAGGCCTCCAATGCCGATCTGTCGAAGGCGGACGTGATCAAGGACACCATGGCCTTCATGTTCGAGACCCGCGCGGTGATCCGGCCGACCGGACAGGCGCTGGCCGCCGGCCATCGCCAGGGCGATTACCAGCAGTGCTGGAACGGCCTGCGCAACAATTTCCGGCCGTCCCGCTAGCTTGGTAGGTGCCGACCTTGGTCGGCACGGACCCTGACCGTGTCCACGCATGGCGTGGATGATTCCCGCCGGAACTGCGCTTACGCGGCTTCGGCGAAGGCGTCGCAATGCTCCAGCGGCAGTGCCTCCAGCAGGCGCTGCCGCACGCGCTGGCAATAGCCGTCCGAGGTCAGGCCGGGCAGCATCTGCATCGCCGACTGCAGCCGCTGCAGCACTTCGTCTTCCGCACGCGCCTGCTGCAGGTCGCGGAACAGCGCCGCCGCCTGCGGGTGGCGCTGCATTTCCAGGATGCCCAGTACATAGATGCGCGCGGCCACCAGCGAGCGGCGGCGTTCGACCGGCGCGGTGGGCGCTGGTGCGGGCGCCCTGGCCGTGACGGGCGTCGGGGCCGGTGGCGCAGCGGGTCGTGCGGCCGGTGCGGCGGGCGCCGGCAGCGGTGCTGTGGTCGGCCCGGTGTCCAGGTAACCGCTCTGCACCAGCTGGATCACCATGGCGGGCGCTTCCTGGCCGAGCAGGTCGGTCAGCTCGGCGACAGTGCGCTGGCCGTCGCACAGGATCAGCAGCCGGCGCTGGCGCATGTCCAGCGGCGCGCGGTGGGCCTGCAGCGCGGTTCGGGCGAGATCGGTCTTGCGCGGTTGCATGGAAGGGACTGGCGAGTCGGTGCAGGCCGAGCCTGAACGAAGGCGATGAAACCGCGATGACAATGCAGCGCCTGCACGCGCATTGCGCTAGCGTGCAGCCACCTTCGTGCCAGGGAACCGCACTGATGAAACACCTTCCGATTGCTGGTCTGATGCTCCTTTCGCTTACCGCCTGCAACGGTGGCTCCGACAAACAGGGCGCCGCGGGCAGCGGCAGTGACACGCCGGCGGAAACCGCTTCGGCAACCGGGCCGGCACAGTCGGCGGATCCGGATCTGGCCGCCCGCCCCGCCAATGACCTCCGGGCTGACAGCCCAGCGCGCCTGGACGGCTTCGCAGGCGCCAAGCTGGGCGCCAGCATCGCCGAGGTCCGCACGGGATTTGGAACGCCGCTGCAGGGGCTCGGCACCGATGCGGCCGGCAAGCCGCTGCCGGCCGACGACAGCAACGATGGCTGCTACTTCCTGCGTCCGCAGGACGCCGAGGATCCGCGCCTGATGATCGAAGGCCGCAAGCTGGTGCGCTATGACGTGCGCAGCGCCGCGATCATCGCACCGGGCGGCGGCAAGGTCGGCATGACCCTGGGCGAGCTGCAGGTGCTGTACCCCGAGCGCGCCGATGTCGGCCCTGACAAGTACGACGAGAAGGCCCAGCACCTGCGTGTGCGCCCGGCGCAGGAAGGCGATGCGGTGATCGACTTCGCGCTGGGTGCCGACGGCAAGGTCGGCGCATGGCGGGTCGGCAAGACTCCGCAGGTCGATTACGTGGAAGGCTGTGGCTGATCCTTGATCCACGGCCCAGCCACGCGCGCGGGGCCAGCGTAGAATCGCGCCACGACCGCTGGGGGAGTGCTCGATGATCGCCATTGCCATTGCCTGGTTCCTGCTCGGCCTGCTGTTGCTGGCGCTGGGCGGGGACTCCATCGTCAAGGCCGTGTCCGGCCTGGCCCAGCGCTTCGGGGCCAGCCCGTTCACCGCCGGCCTGCTGCTGCTTGGGGTGACCACCTCGTTGCCGGAACTGGCGGTCAACGCGCGGGCGTTGGCGGTCGGCCAACCGGAGCTGGCATTGGGTAATGCGGTGGGCAGCAGCATCGCCAACCTGGGCGTGACCCTGGCCCTGGCGGCGATCGCCGCACCGTTGCTGCTGCGCGCGCGCCTGCAGACGGTGCTGTGGTGGTCGCTGCTGGCGGCCGCTGCGCTGCTGATCCTGTTCGGCCTCGACGGCCGGCTGGTGCGCTGGGAAGGCGGCGTGCTGGTCGCCGGCTTCATCGTCATGCAGGTCGTGCTGCTGCGCCGGGGCGGCCGCGAGAGCGCCGAGGTGCAGGCAGCCATCGCCGAATCCGCGCTGAGCCGCACCAGCCTGCCGTTGAACATCCTGCGCGTGCTGATTGCCGCATTGACGCTGTACTGGGGCGCACGCCTGGTGGTCGGTGCGGCGGCTGATTTCGGAACCGCGCTGGGCTGGACGCCGTTGCTGGTCGGCCTGCTGCCGGTGGCCATCGGCACCGCATTGCCGGAGGTCGCCGCCGCCATCGCCGCCGCGCGTCGCGGTCATGGCGACATGGTGCTGGGGCATGTGCTGGGTTCCAGCGCGGTCAACCTGCTGCTGGTGATCGGCGCGATGGCCATGCTGCAGCCGCTGGCGCTGCCGGCCTCGTTCGTGCGCCTGGAACTGCCGGCGCTGCTGGCGTTCGCGCTGGTGCTGTACCCGATGCTGCGTGGTGACCTGAAGATCAACCGCGGCGAAGGCGTGATCCTGCTGGTCGCGTTCGTCGGCTGGCTGGTGCTGGAAGTGCTGCTGGTGGGCGCACCGGCCCTGTAGATCCACGCCATGCGTGGATGCGGTTGATTGTCTGTGCCGACCAACGGTCGGCACCCACCGGGCGTCACCCTGCCGGCCAGCGGCCGGCACTACCGTTTCTGTGTGGTTTCTTCTTCCCGCACCGGTTCCGGCGGCGGCAGCTGTTCCTCGGCGACCGGTTCGTTGCCCGGCAGGCTGGGACGCTTCTCCATCAGCAGCGACAGCGCGGCCTTGGCCATCATGTGTGCGCTGATCGGCGCGGTGATGAACAGGAACACGGTGATCAGCAGCTCACGCGGCTGCGGGTCCTGGCCGAGGAAGATGTGGTAGCACACCGAACACACCAGCACGCAGCCCACGCCCAGCGTGCTGGCCTTGGTGGGGGCATGCAGGCGCTTGAAGAACGTGGACAGCTTCACCAGGCCCAATGCCCCGACCAGGATGAAGAAGCAGCCGAACAGCAGCAGGATCGACAGGCCGATCTGGATCGCGGTGATCATTCGACGATGTCCCGGCGCAGCACGAACTTGCTCAGCACCACGGTGCTGCCGAAGCCGAGCATGGCGATGACCAGTGCGGCTTCGAAGTAGATCGCGGAGTTCAGGTACATGCCGAACAGCATCAGTTCGGCGATGGCGGTCACCGACAGGGTGTCCAGCGCCAGGATGCGGTCGGGCACGGTCGGGCCGCGAAGCAGGCGCCAGGTGGCCAGCAGCATGGCCAGGCCGACCACGTGCATGCACACCACCAGCGTGGTCTGGATGATCTGGAATCCAGTCATGGGAAGATCTCCATCAACGGGGCTTCGTAACGTCGCTTGATCGTGTCGATCAGGTCCTGCGGATCCTCCAGGTGCAGCACATGCACCATCAGGAACCTGCGGTCGTCGCTGAGCACGGCCGAGACCGTGCCCGGGGTCAGCGTGATCATGCTGGTCAGTGCGGCGATACCGTGGATGTTGGCGATGTCCAGCGGCAGCCAGATGAAGCCCGGGCGGATGTTCTTCTCCGGGCCCAGCACCTGGATGGCCACGCGGATGTTGGACATCAGGATGTCCCACAGGGTCACGCACAGCAGTTTCGGCAGCGGCCGCAACGTGCCGATGCGGGCGAACTCGCGGTCCAGGCGTGCGGCGAACAGGGGCACCACCACGCCCAGCACCAGCCCCAGCACGATCTGGCCGAGGGTGAAGCTGTCGGACATCAGCAGCCAGAACGCCACCACCATGATGCTGAGCATCGGCCCGGGAATGATGCGGCGGAACAGGGAGCGCTGGGCGGTCATGGCTGGCGGATCTCCGGCGTGGTCGCGCGCAGCTGCTGCACGTACTCGCTGGGGTGCAGCAGCTGTGCGGCGGTGGCGTCGGTGTAGCGCATCAACGGCGCGGCGGCCAGGGTCATGCCGATGCCGTAGGCCAGCAGGATGCAGGCGGCATACAGCTCGACCCGGCGCAGCCGTGCCTTGCGTGGCGGCGGCGTCTCCGGATCGACCGGCGGCACGCGCCAGAACAGGCGGATGCCGCCACGGGTCAGGCCCATGATCACCAGCAGGCTGCTGACCAGCACCGCGGTCCATACCGGGCCGGTGTACTGTGCCGGCATGCCGGCCAGCAGCGCGGCCTTGGCCAGGAAGCCGGACAGCGGCGGCAGGCCGGCCACCGATACCGCGCCGATCAGGAACAGCACCGCCGGGGTTTCCTTGCCCGGCATCGGCGCGACCACTTCCTTGCGGTCGCTGGCGCCACCGCGGCGGCGGCGGATCAGGTCGGCAATCAGGAACAGCGCGGCGGCGACGAAGCTGCTGTGCGGCAGGTAGTACAGGCCAGCGGAGAGCACCTGTGGCGTACCCACGGCGAAGGCGATGAACAGCGTGGCCGCCGAGACGATCACCAGGTACGAAATCAACACGCGCAGTCGGGTCGCGGCCAATGCACCCAGGCCACCCAGCACCAGCGTCGCCACACCGGCCCACAGCAGCCAGTCGCGGCCGTAGCCGGCCATCGCACCGGCGTCGTCGCCGAACCACAGCATCTGGATGCGCAGCACCGCGTACAGGCCGACCTTGGTCATGATCGCGAACAGCGCGGCCACCGCCGCCGGTGCACGCGAATAGGCTTCCGGCAGCCACAGATAGAGCGGCATCAGCGCGGCCTTGGCGCAGAACACCAGCAGCAACAAGCCCATCGTCGCCTTGACCAAGGTCAGCTGCGCCGGCGGCACCTCGGCGATGCGCTGCGACAGCTCGGCCATGTTCAACGAGCCCAGCGAGGCATACAGCAGGCCCAGCGCGATCAGGAACAGGGTCGAGGCGCTGACGTTGAACACCACGTAGTGCAGGCCGATGCGCATGCGCAGGCCACGGCCGCCGCTGAGCAGCAGGCCGTAGGAGGCGATCAGCATCACCTCGAAGAACACGAACAGGTTGAAGATGTCGCCGGTCAGGAAGGCGCCGTTGAGGCCGACCAGCTGGAACTGGAACAGCGCATGGAAGTGCGGCGCACGGCGGTCCCAGCCCGAACAGGCATGCAGCAGGCAGGGGATGGCCAGCAGCAGGGTGGTCAGCAGCATCCACGCCGACAGCCGGTCGGCCACCAGCGCGATGCCCAGCCGCGACGGCCAGTCGCCCAGCAGGTAGACGTTGATCTCACCGCTGGCGGTGGTGGCGAACAGCAGGCCCACCGCCAGAGCCAGCGCCGACAGCGAGGTCCAGGCCACCGCGCGCTGCACCCTGGGGCCATAGCGGCGGTGTTCGACGAACAGCGACAGCGCAGCACCCAACAGCGGAATCAGGATCGGCAGGATCACCAGATGGTTCATGCGCGGTCCTCGCCCTGGCGCGGCGGCACGCTCTCGTCCTGCAGGTCGTCATCCGGCTCGTGGGCGTCCACGTGGTCGCTGTGGTTGTCGCTGCGGCTGCGCATGGCCAGCACGATGCTCACGGCGGTCATCGCAAACGCGATGACGATGGCAGTGAGCACCAGTGCCTGCGGCAGCGGGTCGGTGTAGTTGCCGAGGTGGCTGTCCACGCCCTCCTGCAGTACCGGCGCCTTGCCCAGCACCACGCGGCCACCGGCGAAGATCAGCAGGTTGGTCGCGTAGGACAGGAAGGTCATGCCGAGGATCACATCGAAGCTGCGTGCACGCAGCAGCAGGTAGATGCCGATGGCGGTCAGCACGCCGATCGCGGTGGCCAGGGCCAGTTCCATCAGTGCATCTCCCCGGTGCGTGCCGAACGGCGTTGCAGGTCGATCTCGCCCTTGCGGGCGATACGGGTGCGCGATGGCTTGATCGTGCCCATCATCGACAGCATCAGCATGGCGCCGCCGAACACCACCAGGTAGACGCCGATGTCGAAGCCGATCGCGCTGGCCAGCGGTACGTCGCCGATCAGCGGCAGGTGCAGATCGAGGTGGCCGCTGGTCAGGAACGGCACGCCGAACAGCATCGAGGCACTGCCACTGAGCAGGGCGATCAGCAGGCCCATGCCGATGCAGCGGATGTAGTCGAAGCCGAAGCGTGATTCCACCGACGCGGTGCCCTGGATCACGTACTGGATCAGCAGCGGCACTGCCAGCACCAGGCCGGCGATGAAGCCACCGCCCGGCGCGTTGTGGCCGCGCAGGAACAGGAAGATCGACACGGTCAGGGTCAGCGGGAACATGATCTGGGCCAGGTCGGCCGGCACCGGCAGCTTGATCGGCGGGCCGGGCATGATCTGCTCCGGTGCCATCCGCGTACGCCGCAGCAGCGCATGCACCACCAGCGCGGCGATGCCGAACACGGTGATCTCGCCGAAGGTATCGAAGCCGCGGAAGTCGACCAGGATCACGTTGACCACGTTCTGCCCATACGCCTCGGGCAGCGCCCGGCCCAGCAGTTCGCCGGCCATGGTGTTCGGCGGCAGGGTCATCGCCGAATAGGCCAGCGCGCCGAGGCCGCCACCGGCGAGGATCGCGATCACCGCATCGCGGCGCTTGCGCCAGCGCGGCCGCTCCGGCCCGGATTGCGCGGGCAGGTAGTTCATGCCCAGCAGCATCAGCACCAGGGTGACCATCTCCACCAGCAGCTGGGTCAGGGCCAGGTCGGGCGCGGACAGGAACACGAAGGTCAGCGCCACCATCAGGCCGACGCCGCCGACCAGCAGCACCGCCAGCAGGCGCTGCTTGTAGACGCGCAGGGTGGCCACTGCACAGGCCATCATCACCAGCCACAGCGCCCAGCCCAGCAGCGGGATCGGCTGCGGTGCGGTCCAGTTCGGCGAGGCCGGATTGGCCACGAACGGCGCCGCAGCGACCACGATCGCCACCAGCACCAGGCCCAGCAGCATGCGCTGCAGGCTGCCGTTGGCGATGCCGTTGGTCAGGCGCATGGCCAGCGCGGACACCGCATCCAGCTGTGCATGGAACACGTTGCGACCGGTGCTGACGTTGGTCACGCCGTGCAGGTTGATCAGCTTGCGCAGGCCGAAGTACAGCGCCACGCCACCGACCACGCCGATCGCGCTCATCGCCAGCGGCAGGTTGAAGCCGTGCCACACCGCCAGGCTGTACTCGGGCATGGCCGGGCCGAGAATCGAGGCAGCGGCGGCGTGCAGCACCGGTGCCACGGTCAGCGCCGGAGCCACGCCCACCGCGATGCAGATCACCACCAGCAGCTCCACCGGCACCTTCATCCAGCGCGGCGGCTCGTGCGGCACGCGATCCAGGTCGTGCGGGCCGGGGCCGAAGAAGGTGTCGTGCACGAAGCGCAGGCTGTAGGCCACGCCGAACACGCCGGCCAGCAGCGCGGCGATCGACACCGCCGTACGCATGATGCCCGGGCCGCCCGCGGTGATCGCTTCGGCGAACAGCATTTCCTTGGACAGGAAGCCGTTGAGCAGCGGAATGCCGGCCATCGCCAGCGAGGCGATGATCGCCAGCGCACTGGTGAACGGCATCAGCCTGCGCAGCCCGCCCAGCTTGCGCATGTCACGGGTGCCGGTCTCGTGGTCGATGATGCCGGCGGCCATGAACAGCGAGGCCTTGAAGGTGGCGTGGTTGAGGATGTGGAACACGCCGGCGACCACCGCCATCGGCGTGGACAGGCCGAACAGCAGGGTGATCAGGCCCAGGTGCGAGATCGTCGAATAGGCCAGCAGGCCCTTCAGGTCGTGCTGGAAGATCGCGTTCCAGGCACCGATCAGCAGGGTCAGCGCGCCGATGCCGCTGACCGTGTAGAAGAACAGGTCGCTGCCGGCCAGCGCCGGGTGCAGGCGCGCCAGCAGGAACACGCCGGCCTTCACCATGGTGGCCGAGTGCAGGTAGGCCGAGACCGGGGTCGGTGCCGCCATCGCGTGCGGCAGCCAGAAGTGGAACGGGAACTGCGCACTCTTGGTGAAGATGCCGGCCAGCACCAGGAACAGCGCGTACGGGTACAGCGCACTGGCGCGGATCTGCTCGCCGGCAGCCAGCACCACGTCCAGGTCGAAGCTGCCGACGATGCGGCCGATCAGCAGCACGCCACCGAGCAGGGCCAGGCCACCGCCGCCGGTGATCACCAGCGCCATGCGCGCGCCCTCGCGGGCGTCCTGGCGGTGCGACCAGAAGCCGATCAGCAGGAACGAGCTGATACTGGTCATTTCCCAGAAGATCATCAGCAACAGCAGGTTGCCCGACAGCACCATGCCCAGCATGGCGCCCATGAACAGCAGCAGGTAGCAGTAGAAGCGGTGCGCGCTGTCCTGCTGGCTCAGGTAGTAGCGCGCATACAGCACCACCAGCGCGCCGATGCCCAGCACCAGCCCGGCGAACATCCAGGCCAGCCCATCCAGGCGCAGGGTGAAGTCCAGGCCGATCTGCGGCAGCCAGGGCACCATCGTGCGCACCAGCTGGCCATCGAGCACGGACGGGGTCAGCCAGCCGAGGATGGCCAGCCCGCCCAACGGCGCCAGCGCCGCCAGCCAGGCAGCAGTCGAGCGCGAACTACGGGGGAAGGCCGCAACGGCCGCTGCCATCAGGAAGGGCAGGGCCAGCAGCAGGGGCAGGCTGGGGAGCATGCAGGGAATCCATGATTCACGAGCAGGTCAGGGAGGATAACAGGCTGCGAAATGTCGCCGAAACCCATCGAACAGCGATCAATTGCATGTAACGTCCGCTGATTCATCTTTTTTGCGGCGCAGCATCACGTTCCTGCATCACCTCCCCGGTTGCCCTCGGGGGACACCCTACGCCCGCGCAGGGAGACCGCAGGCCCTGTCGCACAGGGGCTGCCGTCGACGGGCGGGACGTGGGGAGCGGTTCACCGGCGCAGGCTGGCAGGGCCGCCGTCGAGTGCGGGTGACGGAACCCGCCCGTTCAGGAAACGACGACCGCCGCCGGCCACCGGCCCCTCAGTAGCGCCAGTCGAGCCTGCGGTAGAACTTGGCCATCACCCAGGCCGGGCCGATCAGCAGGTAGGTCAGGTCGGTCAGGAAGCTGGGCTTGCGGCCCTCGAACTTGTGGCCGATGAACTGCGCGATCCAGGCCACCACGAACACGCCCACCGCCAGCCAGAACAGGTTGTGCAGGCCGATCTCGGCCTCCAGCAGGCGGCACAGGCAGCCGAACACGAAGAACTGGATGAGCATGCCGATGCCCAGCGGGCGCGACAGCTTGTTGTAGAAGCACCAGGCGCTGAACATCGCGAACGCCGACCAGATGCCGTACTGGAACCAGGTAATCAGTGGCGGCAGGCACCACAGCAGGGCCACTACCGACCAGAGGATGGCCGGCACCGCCACCACATGGATGCGCTGGTTGATCACATTGCGGTGGTCGTCGGAGTAGCTGGCGAAGTAGCGGTCGATCGGCCGCGCAAGCTGGGTGGTGGTCTGCATGCGGCCAGCATACTCCCGCCGGGGCCGGGCGGTGAGGGGAGGCGGCAGGGCAGGGCTGGCCGTGTAGAGCCGGCGGGGTAGAGTCGACTGTTAGTCGACTATCGCGCGCAGCGCGGGGGTTTTCGCCGTCGGAACGAAGAGCAGTCGACTAACAGTCGACTCTACCCAGTCGACCGCATCCCGGCCGAAGCGTCCCGTCGGCGGTTGCCGCCTTCAGAGCGCCCCCAGCCAGGCCGGCCGGGGGCGCAGGGGGATCAGTCGACGCTGATCCCGGCCAGGCGCTGCAGCGCCTCGGCGTACTTGGCGCGGGTGCGCTCGATGATCCCGGCCGGGATGCTCGGGCCCGGGGCGGTCTTGCCCCAGTCCAGCGTCTCCAGGTAATCGCGCACGAACTGCTTGTCGTAGCTCGGCGGGCTGGTGCCCACTTCGTACTCGTCGGCCGGCCAGTAACGCGAGGAATCCGGGGTCAGCATCTCGTCCATGATGTACAGGCGGCCATCGGCATCGGTGCCGAATTCGAACTTGGTGTCGGCCAGGATGATGCCGCGCTCGCGGGCGTAATCGGCGGCGAACTTGTAGATGCGCAGGGTGGCATCACGCACGCGCTCGGCCAGGTCCGCACCCACCTGTTTCACCATCGCATCGAAATCGATGTTCTCGTCATGGTCGCCGACGGCGGCCTTGGTCGAGGGGGTGAAGATCGGCTCGGGCAGCTGCTCGGCCTGGCGCAGGCCGTCGGGCAGGTCGATGCCGCTGACCTTGCCGGTGCGCTGGTAGTCCTTCCAGCCGCTGCCGATCAGGTAGCCGCGGGCGATGGCTTCCACCGGCACCGGCTTCAGCTTGCGGGTGACCACCGCGCGCTTGGCATACAGGGCCGGGTCCACGCCCTCGGGCAGCACGCTGGCCACCTCGATGCCGGTCAGGTGGTTGGGCATCAGGTGCGCGGTCTTGGCGAACCAGAAGTTGGAGACCTGGCAGAGCATCTCGCCCTTGCCCGGGATCGGGTCGGGCAGCACCACGTCGAACGCCGACAGGCGATCGGTGGCCACCATCAGCAGGTACTCGCCCGGCGGGGTTCCGGCTGGCAGCCGCTCGCGCGGGATATCGAACACATCACGCACCTTGCCGCGATGGCGCAAGGGCAGGCCGGGGAGATCGGATTGCAACAGCGTGGTTGGCACGGGCACTCCTGGGGCGTTGTCGATACGGCTGCTGCCCAACGGACCCGGCGGGCCCGCTGACCAGCGGGCGGCCTAGTGTAAAGCGGTCCGGGCCCGCTGTGACGTAAAATGAGCGTCCATTTCGTCGGTCGACCCCGGAGCGCCATGCGCTGGTACGGAAAACTGCTCGGATTCATCGCCGGCGCCCTGCTGTTCCGGCCCAATCCGCTGTTTGGCGCGGTGGTCGGGCTGTTGATCGGCCACGCCTTCGATTCGGACTGGTTCCGCCTGAACAAGGAGAACCCGTACCGGGAGCTGGGGCTGACCTCGGAGGCCACCGATGCCGAGGTCGAGCGCGCCTATCGCAAGCTGATCTCCCAGTACCACCCCGACAAGCTTGGCGGCGCCGCCCCCGAGCTGCAGCAGCAGGCCGAGCAGAAGTCGCGGCGGATCAATGCCGCGTACGACCGCATCAAGACCCTGCGCAAGCGCTGACCCTCTTTCCCCTCGTTGCAAGGCCCGGCCATGTCCAACTGCCTCATTGCCCCGTCCATCCTGTCCGCCAACTTCGCTCGCCTCGGCGAGGAAGTCGACAACGTCCTCGCCGCCGGCGCCGACTGGGTCCACTTCGACGTGATGGACAACCACTACGTGCCGAACCTGACCATCGGCCCGATGGTCTGCCAGGCCCTGCGCAAGCACGGCGTGACCGCGCCGATCGACGTGCACCTGATGGTCGAGCCGGTGGACCGCATCATTCCGGATTTCGCCGAGGCCGGTGCCACCTACATCAGCTTCCACCCGGAGGCCAGCCGCCACGTGCATCGCACCATCCAGCTCATCCGCTCGCTGGGCTGCAAGCCGGGCATCGTGCTCAATCCGGCCACGCCGGTGGACATCCTCGACTGGGTGCTGGATGACCTGGACCTGGTGCTGCTGATGTCGGTCAACCCGGGCTTCGGCGGCCAGGCCTTCATCCCCTCGGCGCTGGACAAGCTGCGCGTGGTGCGCAAGATGATCGATGCCAGTGGCAAGGACATCCGCCTGGAGATCGACGGCGGCGTGAAGGCCGACAACATCGGCGAGATCGCCGCCGCCGGCGCCGACACCTTCGTCGCCGGTTCGGCCATCTTCAATGCCAAGACCAGTTACCAGGATGTGATCGCGCAGATGCGCGCGAATGTCGCTGCAGCGCGCTGACAAAAAGGTGACGGAGGGGATTAAGCTCGCTTAATTCCCTCCGTCCCCTTTTTCCGCTCATGGCACTGTTGAACATCCGCCCGGCCACCGTGGCCGATGCCGGCCTGATCCTGCATTTCATCCGCGAACTGGCGATCTACGAGAAGGCCGAGCATTCGGTGCAGACCGATGAGATCGGCATCGCCGAGAGCCTGTTCGGTGCCGACGCTACGGCACGCGCGCTGATCTGCGAAGCCGACGGCGAAGCGATCGGCTACGCGGTGTATTTCTACAACTACTCCACCTGGCTGGGCCGCAAGGGCATCTACTTGGAAGACCTGTACGTCAGCCAGGAAAAGCGCGGCGCAGGCGCGGGCAAGGCGCTGCTGAAGTACATCGCGCGCCAGGCCGTGTCCGAAGGCTGCGGTCGCTTCGAATGGTCGGTGTTGGACTGGAATACCCCGGCCATCGAGTTCTACACCGCTGCCGGTGCGAAACCGCAGGACGAGTGGACCGTGTACCGGCTGCAGGGCCAGGCGCTGCACGATTTCGCCAACGGTTGAGGCTCGTGGGGGCAAACCCCAGTTGGGTGGGCGCGGACCCCAGTTGGGTGGGTGCGAACCGCAACCCGGTGGGTGCGAACCTTGGTTCGCACTCCCTGTGAACTCCAAAAAAAAAGACCACGCCAATCACTGGCGTGGCCCTGCTGCATGCGTGGGAGGCTGATCCTGCCTCCATCCATCGTCCCTGCTATGGCCTTCCATTCTCCGGTAGCTGAATGACATCTGCGTGACATTCACTGGGGACAAACAGCGCATTGCTAGCCTGTGCCACCCCCGCACCGGAAGCACTGCATGACCATCCCGCGCTGGCGCCTGATCCTCAACGGAAAATCCGCGGGCAACGAAGAGCTGCGCGACGCCGTCGGCCATTGGCGCGGGCAGGGCGTGCAGCTGGACGTGCGGGTGACCTGGGAAGAGGGGGATGCCGAACGCTACGTGGCCGAAGCGATCGACCACGGCGTGGACGTGATCGTTGCCGCCGGTGGCGACGGTACGCTCAGCGCGGTGGCGGAAACGCTGGCGCATCGTGAGGAACCTGCCGATGCGCTGCCCTCGCTGGCGCTGATCCCGATGGGGACGGCCAACGATTTCGCCACCTCGGCCGGCATCCCGACCGAACCGAAGGACGCCTTCGCGCTGATCGGGCAGGCGCGGCCGCACGCCATCGATCTGCTGCGCGTGGACGCTGATGGCACGCCCTGGTGGTGCGCCAATCTCGCCAGCGGGGGCTTCGGTACGCAGGTCACCGTGGAAACCGATGCTGGCCTGAAGAAGATGCTGGGTGGGCTGGCCTATGTGATCACCGGCATCGCCAAGCTCGGGCGGATCGAGCCGATCAGTGCACGCCTGTCGGGCCCCGATTTCGCCTGGGAAGGCGATTTCATCGCACTGGGCATCGGCAACGGTCGCCAGGCCGGTGGCGGCCAGCAGCTGTGCCCGCAGGCACTGATCGACGACGGGTTGCTGGATGTGACGGTACTGCCGGAGCTGGAAGGCGAGGTGACCGCCACGCTGGGCCAGATGCTGAAGTCGGGCACCCAGGCCGCGCTGGAACAGCTGGCCACGCGCGCGCGGCTGCCGTGGCTGCAGATCGCATCCGAGCGTCCGCTGACGCTCAACCTGGACGGTGAACCGGTGCAGGCCCGCCAGCTCCGCGTCGAGTGCGTGCCGGGCAGGGTGCGGATGCACCTGCCGGCCGGTTGCCCGTTGCTGGCCGGGCAGCGCTAGAGCCGGCGGGTAGAATCGACTGTTAGTCGACTTGCGCGCGCAACGCGGGTTCTTACGCCGTCGGAACGGAGAGCAGTCGACTGACAGTCGGCTCTACCGGTCGCCGTTGCTGGTCCCCGTGGCCGGCCCCGGGCGTCGCGCGGTTCAGTTTCACAGGGTTCCCCTCCCGCCTTTGCTGCGATACAGTCACCGGGTGTCCAGCCTGACGACCCCGCATACCCTTTCTTCCGCACGCCGTTGGTGGCGATGGTGGCCCGTTGCCGTCGTCCGCCCCCATAACGCTGTGTCCCGGAAGGAAAGTCGTCTTGAACTCGCACGCTCAGTTTCAGCTGCAGGCCGCTGAAGGCCACACCCACATCCCCGTTGTCCGCGAAGTGCTGTCCGACCTGGACACGCCGCTTTCGGTTTATCTGAAGCTCGCCGACGGCCCCAATACCTACCTGTTTGAATCCGTCGAAGGCGGCGAGCGCTTTGGTCGTTACTCGATCATCGGCCTGCCGGCGCGCCGCGTGTACGCCTTCCACGGCCACACGCTGACCGTGCGCGAGGACGGCCAGGTGGTGGAAACCCGCGAAGTGGCCGACCCGTTCGCCGAGGTCGAGGCGCTGCGCAGCGCCCACTCGGTGCCCAAGCTGGACGGCCTGCCGGGCTTCACCGGTGGCCTGGTCGGCTGGTTCGGCTTCGAGTGCATCGGCTACATCGAACCGCGCCTGGCACCGCCGGCCGGCCGCGATGAACTGGGTACCCCGGACATCCTGCTGCTCGATTCCAACGAGCTGGCGGTGTTCGACAACCTCAAGGGCCGCCTGTACCTGATCGTGCATGCCGACCCGCGTGTCGACGGCGCCTTCGAGCAGGCCCAGGCCCGTTTGGATGCACTGACCGCCAAGCTGCGCGCGCCGGGCGCGGGCTATCCGGCGCCGCTCAACAGCGACGTGCTGGACGAATCCGATTTCGTCTCCGGGTTCACCCGCGAAGGCTTCGTTGATGCGGTCCAGCGCAGCAAGGAATACATCCGCGCCGGTGACATCTTCCAGGTGGTGCTCAGCCAGCGCCTGAGCGTGCCGTTCAAGGCGCGTCCGGTGGATGTGTACCGCGCGCTGCGTGCACTGAATCCTTCGCCGTACATGTATTTCCTCGATGTCGGCGACCTGCAGGTGGTCGGTTCCTCGCCGGAAATCCTGGTACGCCTGCAGGACGGCGAAGTCACCGTGCGTCCGATCGCCGGTACCCGTCCGCGCGGCGCCACCGTCGAGCAGGACCTGGCGCTGGAAGCCGAGCTGCTGGCCGATCCGAAGGAGCGCGCCGAGCACCTGATGCTGATCGACCTCGGCCGCAACGACGCCGGCCGCGTCTCCAAGGCCGGTACCGTGGAAGTGGGCGAGCAGTTCGTGATCGAGCGTTACAGCCACGTCATGCACATCGTCAGCGAAGTGACCGGGCAGCTGCAGCCGGGCCTGAGCTATGCCGACGTGCTGCGCGCCACCTTCCCGGCCGGTACGGTCAGCGGCGCGCCGAAGATCCGTGCGCTGGAAGTGATCCGCGAGCTGGAACCGATCAAGCGCAATGTCTACGCCGGCAGCATCGGCTACATCGGCTGGCACGGTGATGCCGATACCGCGATTGCAATCCGCACCGCGGTGATCAAGGACGGCCGCCTGTACGTGCAGGCCGGCGCCGGCATCGTCTACGACTCGGACCCGGACAAGGAATGGGACGAGACGATGAACAAGGGCCGCGCGCTGTTCCGCGCCGTCGCCCAGGCTGCCAAGGGCCTGTAAGCCTTCCCGTGCCATGGCCTGCGCCGCGGCACCTTCCGCTGTTCCCATTCAGGACAAGGAGTACCGCATGAAGCTGCTGAGCGCATTGCTGTGGTCGTCACTGCTGGCCACGATGGCCCCGTCTGCGTGGGCGCAGGCCAACACCATTCCCTCGCAGCCGCACCTGCTGGTGAAGGGCGAGGCGCGCCGCGTGGTGATGCCGGACCGGTTCGGCCTGCAGCTGAACATCGAAGAGACCGACATGGATGCCGATGCCGCGCGGCGCCGCGTGCAGGACAACGTCGCCCGCGTGCTGGCGCTGTTCAAGCAGTACAAGGCGGAGGAAGGCAGCGTGCGTGCGGACAACCTGCGCATTGGTCCTGCGACGCGCTATGAGCAGAGCCGGCAGGTTTTCATCGGTACCCGCGTGTCGCGCCAGCTGCGCGCCAGCTTCGCCAGCGTGAAGGCGATGCAGGATGTGCTGGGTGCGCTGAAGGCCAACGAGAACGTGCAGGTCAGCAGCGTGGCTCCAACCTATTCGGGCGAAGTGGCGCTGCGGCGCGAACTCAAGGGCGAGGCGGCGGCACAGACGCGCGAATCCGCGCAGGGCCTGGCCAAGGCTTACGGCACGAAGCTGCGTGGCCTGTACAGCATCTCCGATGTGGCGCCGAACTTTGCCTATGGCGTGCAGGCGGGGAATTGGCCTCGCGTCGACGACACGTTCGCGCCGCCCGCGCCGCCCGCGCCGCAGAACAGCATCGAGGCTACCGGTTCGAACATACGCGAGTCGATCGAAGCCGGCCCCATCACCTACACCGAAAACGTGTACGCCATTTTCCTGATAAGCGACGGAACCTGACCATGTTGTGGATGATCGACAACTACGACAGCTTCACCTACAACCTCGTGCAGTACCTGCAGACGCTTGGCGCCGAGGTGAAGGTGGTGCGCAACGATGCGATGAGCGTGGATGAGATTGCCGCGCAGAAGCCCGAGCGCATCGTCATCTCGCCCGGCCCGTGCACGCCCAACGAAGCGGGCGTGTCGCTGGAACTGATCCAGCGACTGGGCCCGAGCACGCCGATCCTCGGTGTGTGCCTGGGCCACCAGGGCATCGGCCAGGTCTACGGCGGCACGGTCATCCGCGCCGGCAACATCATGCACGGCAAGACCTCGCCGATCCGCCACGAGGGCAAGGGCGTGTTCGCCGGCCTGCCGGACCGCTACCAGGCCACCCGCTACCACTCGCTGGTGGTGGACAAGAACCGCCTGCCGGACTGCCTGGAAGTGACCGCCTGGACCGAGAACGAGGACGGCTCGATCGAAGAGATCATGGGCCTGCGCCACCGCCAGTTCCCGGTGGAAGGCGTGCAGTTCCACCCCGAATCCATCCTCACCGAACACGGCCACGCCCTGCTGCGCAATTTCCTGCAGCGCCCGGCGGCCTGATCCAAGGAGCATTCCCATGAGCTTCTCCCCCCAGGAAGCCCTGCAGCGCACCATCGAACATCGCGAAATCTTCTTCGACGAAATGGTCGACCTGATGCGGCAGATCATGCGCGGCGACGTCTCGCCAATGATGACTGCCGCCATCCTCACCGGCCTGCGGGTGAAGAAGGAAACCATCGACGAGATCGCCGCAGCGGCCACCGTGATGCGCGAGTTCGCGCTGGCGGTACCGGTGGCCGATCCCACCCACCTGGTCGATATCGTCGGCACCGGTGGCGATGGCTCGCACACCTTCAACATCTCCACCTGCGCGATGTTCGTCGCCGCCGCCGCCGGTGCGCGCGTGGCCAAGCACGGCAACCGCAGCGTGTCGTCCAAATCCGGCAGCGCCGATGCGGTGGAAGCGCTGGGCGCGGCCATCGAACTGCAGCCGGCCCAGGTGGCCGCTGCGATCGAACAGACCGGCATCGGCTTCATGTTCGCGCCGATCCATCATCCGTCGATGAAGGTGGTCGCGCCGGTACGCCGCGAGATGGGCGTGCGCACCATCTTCAACATCCTCGGCCCGCTGACCAACCCGGCCAGCGCACCGTCGGTGCTGATGGGCGTGTTCCATCCCGATCTGGTCGGCATCCAGGCGCGCGTGCTGCGCGAGCTGGGCACCGAGCGCGCGATGGTGGTCTGGGGCCGCGACAACATGGACGAGATCTCGCTGGGTGCCGGCACCCTGGTCGGCGAGCTGCGCGACGGCAAGGTGCGTGAGTACGAGATCCACCCGGAGGACTTTGGCATTGCCATGTCGGCCAGCCGCAACCTGCGCGTGGACAGCCCGGA
The DNA here is from genome assembly GCF_001274595.1 of Stenotrophomonas maltophilia. Taxonomy (GTDB): domain Bacteria; phylum Pseudomonadota; class Gammaproteobacteria; order Xanthomonadales; family Xanthomonadaceae; genus Stenotrophomonas; species Stenotrophomonas forensis. The sequence goes on along the minus strand of NZ_CP011010.1, from coordinate 4,386,532 downwards.
GCAGTCCATCGCGATGCTGCGCGCGGTACTGGACAACACCCCGGGCCCGGCGCTGGACATCGTCGCCCTGAACGCCGGTGCCGCCCTGTACGTGGCCGGCGTGGCCAGCGACATCGGCGACGGCCTGGCCCGCGCCCGTGCCGCCATCGCCAATGGCAGCGCCCGCCAGCGCCTGCAGCAGTACGTTGACACCACCCGCGCGCTGGTTGCCTGAGCGCGCGGTTCAGCCTGATCCCCTCGATGGCCGATAATGGCCGTCCTCACCGCCCCCGCATTGAACCGACGACGATGAGCGACATCCTGCAGACGATCCTGGCCCGCAAGGCCGAAGAAGTGGCCCAGCGCCGCGCCCAGCGCCCCCTCGAGGAGCTGCAGGCCGCCCTGGCCAGCGCCCCGCCGGTACGTGGCTTCGTGCGCGCGCTGCAGGCCGCGGTGGCCAATGGCGACCCCGCGGTGATCGCCGAGGTGAAGAAGGCCAGCCCGTCCAAGGGCGTGATCCGCCCGGACTTCCGCCCGGCCGACATCGCCGTCAGTTACGAGTTCGGCGGTGCCAGCTGCCTGTCGGTGCTGACCGACGTCGATTTCTTCCAGGGCGCCGACGCCTACCTGCAGCAGGCCCGCGAGGCCTGCACGCTGCCGGTGCTGCGCAAGGACTTCGTGATCGACGCCTACCAGGTGTACGAGGCACGCGTGCTGGGCGCCGACTGCATCCTGCTGATCGTTGCCGCGCTGGACGACACCCAGCTGGCCACCCTGTCCGAACTGGCGCTGTCGCTGGGCATGGACGTGCTGGTGGAAGTGCACGACATCGACGAACTGGAGCGCGCGCTGCAGGTGCCGGCGCCGATGATCGGCATCAACAACCGCAACCTGCGCACCTTCGAGGTCTCGCTGCAGACCACGCTGGACATGCAGAACGCCGTGCCGCGCGACCGCCTGCTGGTGACCGAGAGCGGCATCCTCGGCCCGCAGGACGTGGCGCTGATGCGTGACGCCGGCATCCACGCGTTCCTGGTCGGCGAGGCCTTCATGCGCGTGGAAGAGCCGGGCGAGGGCCTGCGTCAGCTATTCTTCGCGGCATGACAACGCACTATCCAACGCCGCGCGGGGATGCGCCGCTGGTGGTCTTCGACTTCGACCACACCCTCTACGACGGCGATTCGGGCACCCACCTGTTCGCCTCGCTGATCAAGCGCAATCCGCTGCGCATGCTGGCCGCGCTGCTGGTCACGCCGATCGCCGGGCCGATGGTGGCGATGCTGCCGACCCGTCGTGCCGGCATTTCGGTCTATGTGTGGATCGGCAGTTTCGGCCTGCACCGGGCGCGCGACTTCAACAAGGTGATTGACGCCTACGTGCTGCGCAATGAGGCGCAGATGCGCGCCAAGCTGTTGCCGCAGGCGCTGGAGGTATTCGCCGCGCACCGCGCCAAGGGCGACCGCGTGGTGGTTGCCACGGGTGCGCCACCCGAGCTGGCGCGCGCGATCCTGGCCTTTGTCGCCCACCAGGACGTGCCGGTGATCGGCACCGAGGTCGGCCCGCGACTGGGCGGGGTCGGCCCGACCCGGCACTGCCACAACGAAGAGAAGATGCGCATGCTGCGCGAGCGCGGCTACGGCGACATCGACATTGCCTATTCCGACAGTACTGCCGACCTGCCGCTGTTGCTGGCCGCCAGGGCGCCGGTGGTGGTGAACCCGAAGCCGGGCAAGGTGGACTTCTTCCGCCGCGTGCTGCCGGCCGGCACCCGCATCCTCAACTGGGGTTGCGTCGACCGCGGCGGCGACAAGGCGTAATGCGCGGTAGTGCCGGCCGCTGGCCGGCAACCTGGCACGCCCCTCCGCAGATCATGAGGTTGCCGGCCAGCGGCCGGCACTACCGAACGCCGTGCATGCATCGCAGGGCCATGCCCGGCGAGCGCTCAGCGCGCCAGGTACCCGCTCAGCGCGTGGCCGATCTGGAACAGGCTGATGCCCAGCACCAGCACGCCGACGGCCACCAGCACCCAGCGCTCCTTCAGGCGCTTGACCAGCAGTGCGGCCACCGGGGCGGCCATCATGCCGCCGATCAGCAGGCCGGCCACGATCTGCAGGTGATGCAGCCCCATCGACAGCAGGAACGTTGCTGAAACCGTCAGGGTGACCACGAACTCGGCGGCGTTTACGGTGCCGATGGTGGTGCGCGCCTGGCCGCCGCGGGCGAGCAGGGTGGAGGTGGCCACCGGCCCCCAGCCGCCACCGCCGCTGGCATCCAGGAAGCCGGCCACGAAGCCCAGCACGGGTACCCGCTTGACCTCGCCCTTGGGCATCAGGCGGCCGGCGGCACGGGCCAGGATGATGATGGCCAGCACCAGCAGGTAGAGATAGATGAGCGGGCGGATCACCTCGCCGGGCAGCTGGGTCAGGCCGTAGGCACCGACTGCGCCGCCTACCGCGCCGGGCAGGGCGAGGCGCAGGAACAAGCGTTTATCGACATTGCCGGCGACCAGATGCGACACGCCGGAGGCGCCAGTGGTGAACACCTCGGCGGTGTGGATGGCGGCGCTGGCCTGCGCGGGCGGGATGCCCATGGCCAGCATCACCGACGACGACACCAGGCCGAACGCCATGCCCAGCGCGCCGTCGACCAGCTGGGCGCCGAGGCCGATGAGGATGAACCACCAGAATGCGCTGCTCAGTTCCATGGAACGAGCCTAGCGCGCAAAGGAGTGCGGACCAAGGTCCGCACCCACCGTGTGCTCAACGGTCAACGGGTGCCGTACAGCACCACGGTCTTGCCGCGTGCGTGCAGCAGGCCGTCGGTCTGCAGCTTCTTCAGCACGCGGCCGGCCATTTCGCGCGAGCAGCCGACCAGGCGGGCCAGTTCCTGGCGCGAGACGCGCAACTGGCTGCCCTGCGGATGGCTCATCGCCTCCGGCTCCTGCGCCAGGTCGTGCAGGGTGCGCACGATCCGGTCGGTAACGTCCAGGAACGCCAGGCGGCTGGCCTTGCGGCTGGTGTCGAGCAGGCGCTTGGAGATCTGCTGGCCCAGCGCATACAGCAGGCGCGGGGCGTCGGCCGACAGCGGGCCGAGGAACAGCTGGTGCAGGCGTTCGTAGCTGATCTCGGCCAGTTCGCAGGCGGTACGGGTCCGCAGGATCACCTCGCGGCGGTCCGATTCGACGAACAGGCCCATCTCGCCCACGAACTCGCCGGCACCGAAGTAGCCCAGCACAAGCTCGCGATCGTCATCTTCCTCGGCCATGATCGAAACCGAGCCGCTGATGACGTAATACAGGGTTCCCGCCGGGTCACCGGGTCGGAAGACGTCGGTACGGGTGGGATATCGCCGCCTGTGGCTGTGCGCCAGGAAACGATCGATGGTGGCGATATCCAGGGCCAGTGGACTGCTAGCTAGGCGCACGGTTGACACGATAGGGGCGCTCCCTCTGCGCATGAACGGATTCACGGGGTCGATAGCGGAGCTTAACCAGCGCAATTGTTAAGGGCAAACAGTGTGCCAGAACTCTTGCGTCTTCACGTTCCCCCCGGGGGCAGTTTGCCCCATAATTCCCCCTTTCCCTTCTTACACAGGAATCGACCGCCGTGGTCAAGCCGTTGCCTCGCCTGAGGCTGCAGGGTTTCAACAACCTCACCAAGGCGCTGAGCTTCAACATCTATGACGTGTGTTACGCGCGCACCGAAGAGGAGCGTCAGCGTTACATTGAATACATCGATGAAGAGTACAACGCCGACAGGCTGACTCAAATCTTGACCGATGTCGCCGAGATCATCGGCGCCAACATCCTGAACGTGGCCCGCCAGGACTACGACCCGCAGGGTGCCTCGGTGACCATCCTGATCTCCGAAGAGCCGGTGATCGACAAGAAGCAGGCCGGCAAGGAGCTGATCTCCGACGCCGTGGTCGCGCACATGGACAAGAGCCACATCACCGTCCATACCTATCCGGAAACCCATCCGCAGGAAGGTATCGCGACGTTCCGCGCGGACATCGACGTGGCCACCTGTGGCGTCATTTCCCCGCTGAAGGCCCTGAACTACCTGATCGAAAGCCTTGAGTCGGACATCGTGATCATGGACTACCGCGTCCGTGGCTTCACCCGCGATGTGAAGGGTAAGAAGCACTACATCGACCACAAGATCAACTCGATCCAGAACTTCCTGGCCAAGAACATCAAGTCGCGCTACGAGATGTTCGACGTCAACGTCTACCAGGAAAACATCTTCCACACCAAGATGCACCTGAAGGACTTCGACCTGGACCAGTACCTGTTCGAGGAAAAGGCCAAGAACCTGTCGTTCAAGGAACGCATGAAGATCGAAGCGCTGCTCAAGCGCGAGATCGAAGAGCTGTTCCACGGCCGCAACCTGTCCGAGTAAGCCCCATGCGCGATGCCCGCAGGCATCGCCGCCCAGCCGGGACGACCCGCCCTGTGGAACCCCTGTACCGCGCAAGCGTCATGGCTCCACGGTGATGTACCGACCCACGGCCCGGTGTGAAAACACCGGGCCGTTTCGTTTTTTCAAAAAAGGTAAGGAGCCCCCACCCATGCCCTGGATCTACCTGCTGCTGGCCGGCCTGTTCGAGATCGGTTTCGCCCTTGGAATGAAGTACTCCGAAGGTTTCAGCAAACCCCTGCCCACCGCTGCCACGGTGGTGTCGGCGCTGATCAGCCTGTACCTGATGAGCCAGGCGATGAAGAGCATCCCGGTCGGCACGGCCTACGCGATCTGGACCGGTATCGGCGCCATGGGCGTGGCGGTGCTGGGCATCTACCTGTTCAACGACAGCGCATCGCCGGCCCGCCTGGCCTGCGTCGGCCTGATCGTGGCCGGGGTGATCGGCCTGAAGCTGGTCTCGCCCAACTGAAAGGCGGCCCGACCAACGGTCGGGCCCCACCATCGGGCCCCACCGTGCCATTGGGTAGGCCCCCACCGTTGGTGGGGGTGCCCCGTTCAAATGCGGTACGCGATGGTCTTCATCACCCTGGAGGCCAGCGCCATTGCCCCCGGAATCGGGAACGGCAGGCGGCGGGCGCCGGCCTGTTCGGCGTGTTCCGCATGGCGGGCCTCGTCGTCCTTCATCACCTGGATGACCGCGCGGCTGCGCAGGTCACCGGCGGGTAGATCGACCAGGTGCTCGTCCAGATGGGCCTCCACCTGGCGCTCGGTTTCGACCACGAAGCCCAGGTTCCAGCCGTCGCCGCGCAGCCCGGCCAGGGTGCCGATGGTGTAGCTGCCGGCGTACCACAGCGGGTTGAACAGGCTGGGACGGCTGTCCAGCTCGCCCAGCCGGGTGGCGCACCAGGCCAGGTGGTCGGTCTCTTCCTGGGCGGCTTCCAGCAGGTGTTCACGCGTGGCCGGGTCGCGGGCCACCGCCGCCTGGCCGAAATACAGGCCCTGCGCGCAGACCTCGCCGACGTGGTTGATCCGCATCAGGCCCGCCGCGTGGCGGCGCTCGGTGCTGTCCATGCCCGGCTCGTCGGTATCCGCGGCCGGGTAGGGGCGGGCCGCCGGCGGGTTGCCGAACACCGTGTCCAGGGCGCGCTGTGCCTCGGTCAGCAGGTGGTCCAGCGGGGTGGTCTGGCGGAGTGCGGTCATGGCGGTACGGGTGGGGCGGGGAGGGCCCGATTCTCGCCCGGCCCTGCCGCCCTGCCAACCCGGGGGGCAGGGGCGACTTGCGCCCGGCGGCCAGGGTGCGTACAATCCCGCCTCTTACGCTTCACCTTTTCACAACGCGTGGCAGAGTTCCGGCGAGCCTTTCGCCGCAATGAGCCCGACCTAACCTAGAGTTCTTCATGAGCACTTTCACTGCCAAGAACGAGACCGTCCAGCGCGACTGGTACCTCGTCGACGCCGAGGGCAAGACCCTGGGCCGTCTCGCCACCGAGCTGGCCCGCCGTCTGCGTGGCAAGCACAAGCCGGTCTACACCCCGCACGTTGATACCGGCGACTACCTGGTCGTCATCAATGCAGAAAAGATTGCCGTCACCGGCAAGAAGCTGCAGGACAAGATGTATCACCGTTTCACCGGTTACATCGGCAACCTGAAGACCGAATCCCTGGCCCAGGCGCTGGAGCGCCACCCGGAGCGCGTGATCGAGATCGCCGTGAAGGGCATGCTGCCGAAGGGCCCGCTGGGTCGCCAGATGTACCGCAAGCTCAAGGTCTACGCCGGCACTGAGCATCCGCACGCCGCACAGCAGCCGCAGGTTCTGGATATCTAATCATGGCTATCACTCAAAACTACGGCACTGGCCGCCGCAAGTCCTCCACCGCTCGCGTGTTCCTGCGCAAGGGTTCGGGCAACATCACCGTCAATGGCCGTCCGCTGGACGAGTTCTTCGGTCGTGAGACCGCGCGCATGATCGTGCGCCAGCCGCTCGAGCTGACCAAGAACACCGAAAGCTTCGACATCCTGGTCACCGCCGCTGGCGGCGGCACCACCGGCCAGGCCGGTGCGATCCGTCTGGGCATCGCCCGTGCTCTGGTCGAGTACGACGAAACCCTGAAGTCCGAGCTGCGCAAGGCCGGCTTCATGACCCGTGACGCCCGTGAAGTCGAGCGTAAGAAGGTCGGTCTGCACAAGGCCCGCCGCGCCACCCAGTTCTCCAAGCGCTGATTTACCGCGCCTGGTTGGGCTCCCTCGGGAGCCCGCTGGTTGGAAAGCAAAAGCCCGGCTTCGGCCGGGCTTTTGTCGTTCTGGGGTCATGCATTTCCAGGTTGCCGGCCAGCGGCCGGCACTACCCGTGGTTTCGAAGGATCCGACCCCGGATCTCTCTCTGGAGGAGGGCCCCCTTGTTGTTCAAGGGCGCGCGCCGACAGGCGCGGGGATAAGGTGGGATGCGTGACCAAACAAAAAAGAAAAAAGCCTGATCTTTCGATCAGGCTTTTTTCTTTTTTGTTTGGCTGCCCCGGATGGATTCGAACCACCGAATGCCTGAGTCAGAGTCAGGTGCCTTACCGCTTGGCGACGGGGCAAAACGTGCAACTATTTTCTCACTTTTCACACTGGAAAACAACTTGATTTTCAGTGTGGTGGCTATGGGTGGACTCGAACCACCGACCCCAGCATTATGAGTGCTGTGCTCTAACCGGCTGAGCTACATAGCCTTGGTGAGCCCGCTATTCTGCGGATGTGTATCGCCCCTGTCAACACTTTTGTATCGTGCTTGTGGGGCGGCAGAGGGCATGGGATAGTCCCGACCAGTAGATTTTTTAGGAGTCCGCATCGTGATCGATCCGGACGGCTATCGACCGAACGTCGGCATCGTGCTGATGCGGCAGGATGGTCAGGTGTTCTGGGCACGACGTGTGCGCCGGGACGGCTGGCAGTTCCCGCAGGGTGGCATGAATACCGACGAGACGCCTGTCGAGGCCATGTATCGTGAACTGCAGGAAGAGACCGGCCTGCTGCCTGAGCATGTGGAAGTGCTCGGGGCGACACCCGGCTGGCTGCGCTACAAGCTGCCGGCGCGGGCCATCCGCCGCAACGAGCGGCAGGTCTGCATCGGCCAGAAGCAGGTCTGGTTCCTGCTGCGCCTGACCGGCGACGAATCCCATGTGAAGCTGGACCACACCGACTCGCCCGAGTTCGACCATTGGCGCTGGGTGGACTTCTGGTACCCGGTGGAGCATGTGGTGATGTTCAAGCGCGGCGTCTATGCGCGTGCCCTGCGACACCTGGCGCCGTTGGCGCGCGGCGTGGCCGGGCAGGGCGTCACCGCCATGCCCAAGAGCGCCGCCGAGGCCTGGATGCCAGGCCATACGGCCGGGCACGAGCGACCCCGCAAGCGCCCGCGGACCCGGGGCTATTGGCCGAAGAAGGCACAGGGCGACGGCCCGGCCAGCTGACGGGCTGAACGGTATCGAGAATGGTTCAGGTCTCTGATTGACAACCATTCTCGTTTCCATTGGAATAGCCAACAGGCCGCTTCTGGCCTGTCAGCCCGGTTCCCGCCTGTGTACGTCTGCATCTGCAACGGAGTCACCGACCACCAGATCCGCGAAGCCGCCGGCAATGGCGTCAGCACGGTGGCCGAACTGACCATGCGTACCGGCTGTGGTGCCACCTGCGGTTCCTGCCTGGACATGGCCGGCGAGCTGCTGGCCAAGGCACGTGCCACCCACGATCTGCCGCTGCCGGTGTTGGGCCTGGCCCAGGTCGCCTGACCGTTTCTTTCGCGGTGCGTTGACGCCGCGCTTTCGCTTCCTTCACCGCTGGCCGCACAGGCCAATGCGCACGATTCGCGTTCCTTCACGAGGCTGCGCAAGGCGCTAAAGTGCCTGCGTTTTCAGCGTGCAGGAGCATCCCCATGAAGGGCGACACCAAGGTCATCGAATTCCTCAACAAGGTCCTCTACAACGAGCTGACCGCGATCAACCAGTACTTCCTGCACGCCAAGATGCTGAAGAACTGGGGCATCAAGGAACTGGCCGAACACGAGTACAAGGAATCGATCGACGAGATGAAGCATGCCGACATGCTCGCCGACCGCATCCTGTTCCTCGAAGGCCTGCCGAATTTCCAGGCGCTGGGCAAGCTGCGCATCGGCGAGAACCCGACCGAGATCCTGCAGTGCGACCTGTCGCTGGAGCGCGACGGCGTGGTCACCCTGCGCGAGGCCGTGGCCTATTCCGATTCGGTTGGCGACTACGTCAGCCGCCAGCTGTTCGTGAAGATCCTCGACTCGGAAGAAGAGCACATCGACTGGCTGGAAACACAGCTGGACCTGATCGAGCGCATCGGCGAGCCGAAGTACCTGCTGAGCAAGCTGGAAGAGTGACGTAGCGTCGAGCTTGCTCGACGCTAGCGATGCTGTGCCAGGTAACCCGTCAGCGCGACGCGCGCGCGGGCGAATTCGGCCACCAGCAGCGCCACTGCCACGGCAGGGCGCTGCAGGCTGTCACTGCGGGCTTCATGCTCGATCCGCTGCGCCACCGCAGACAGCGACAACGCGCCGACATTCGCGCTTGATGACTTGAGGCTGTGCGCGATCGCCTGCAGGCGCGTCGCGTCGCCGTTCTGTGCGGCCTGCTGCAGTTGCTGCACCATTGCCGGAGCATCGTCCAGGAACACCGAGACGATCTGGATGGCGCTCTCGCCGATCACCGCGTGCAGTTCGTCCAGCACATCGCGATCCAGCACCGGTTGCGGCGCCGCCTGGCTCTTCGTACCTGGCAGGGCCGCGCCATGCTCGGCAGTCAGGACCGGGCCGGTGGCGGGCGCATCGCCGCCGAGCGGGTTCGACGCTGCCGCATTGCCCGATCGCTGTCCCCAGCGCTTCAACAGCGCATGCAGCGTGGCGCGTGCGATCGGCTTGGACAGGTAATCGTCCATGCCGGCCTGCAGGCAACGTTCGCGGTCACCGGCCATCGCATTGGCCGTCATCGCGATGATTGGCAGTCGCTGCCGCCCGGATGCCGTTTCCTCGGCGCGCCAATGACGGGTGGCGGCGTAGCCATCCAGCACCGGCATCTGGCAGTCCATCAACACCACGTCCATGCCGCCTTCGCGCAGGGTGAGCAATGCCTGCTCGCCATCGGCGGCATTGCGCACCTCGCACTGGAACACGCGCAGCAGCTGCTCGGCCACCATCCGGTTGACCGTGTTGTCTTCCACCAGCAGCACGCGTAGATGCAACGGCGGCAACGTCGGCGCGGGCAATCCGTCCTCAGCATTGGCCAGCAATGCGGCGGGCCGCGCGTGCGCGGCCGGCACCGCCAGCAGCACATGCAGGGCGGCATCATCGAAACGTGCGGGCAGCCGTTGCTGCCGCGGGCGCGCCGCAACGGCGTCGTCCTGCAGCCACAGCACCTGCAGCATGTCTTCCTCACCCCGTTCGGCCAGGGCCTGCTGCAGCGTGGCTTCACCCGCGCGGCGTGCATGCGCGTCGACCAGCAGCCAGGCCGGCGCCGGCTGCCCGGGGCGTGGCGGCGCGCGCAGGCGCTCGACCACCGCACCGGGCTGTGCCAGCACCTGCACCTGCAGCCCATGGTGGGCAGCGATGCGTTCGACGCGCGCCTGCAGGATCGCATCGGCGCTGCACAGCAGCAGTGCAGCGGGCGGACGTGCCATGGCCGGCAGGTCGCCGGGCACCTTCAGCAGCGGAATCTCGAACCAGAACGTGGCGCCCTGGCCGGGCGTGGACTGCACGCCGATGCGGCCCTGCATGAGGTCGATGATGCGCTTGCAGATGGCCAGGCCCAGGCCGGTACCCCCGTAGATGCGGGTGGTGGAGGCGTCGGCCTGGCTGAAGGACTGGAACAACCGCGCCTGCAGCACCTCGTCGATGCCGATGCCGGTGTCGATGATCTCGAAGCGCAGCTGGTGCTGCGCTGCGCCTTCGCCCAACCGCTGTACCCGCAGCAGCACCTGGCCGCGTGCCGTGAACTTGATCGCGTTGGCCAGCAGGTTGCTCAACACCTGGCGCAGGCGTACCGGGTCGCCGCGTACCGGCAGGCGCACCGCTGGGTCCAGCTGCAACGCCAGCGACAGGCCCTTGGCGTCGGCGGCGCGCTGCATCAGCTGCACCACGCCATCGAGCAGGTCACGCAGGTTGAAGCTGGTGATCTCCAGTTCCAGCGCCTGTGCTTCCAGCCGTGAATAGTCGAGGATGTCGTCGACGATGCGCAGCAGCTGCTGCGAACTGGCCGAGGCGGTGGCCAGCATCTGTCGCTGGTCCTCGCCCAGGGGGCCGCGCGCGATCAGCTCCAGCATCGGCAGGATGCCGTTGAGCGGGGTGCGGATCTCATGGCTCATCGTGGCCAGGAACTCGCCCTTGGCCAGCACCGCGGCCTCGGCGGCCTGCTTGGCCTGCAGCAGCTGCTGCTCCAGCTGCCCCTGGCGTTCGGTGGTGCGGCGCAGCTGGTCGCGTTCGGCGGCCAGTACGCTGCGTTCGCGCTGCAGCTGGGCCAACGCAAGGTTGCGCGCGCGCAGGCGCAGGCCAAACAGCAGCAGCGCGATGGCGGCCACGGCGAGGGCAACCAGCAGCACGCCCCACAGCGGCACGTCAGAGCACCGCGTTGTGGAAGTCGAAGTTCAGGTCGCTGCCGGCCGACTGCACCATGTTGCCCTGGATGTAGTCGACGCCGCCCACCCACATCGCGGCCGCCGCCTGCGGATCTTCGATCTGCTGGCCGATGATCTGCAGCCCGGCTGCATGGGCCTGCTCGATCGCCCTGCGCAGTTCCTCGCGGGTGGCAGGGTTGGCGTGGCTGCTGGAGAAGCGTGCTGCCATGCGCACGAACGACAGCGGGAGGTGGGTCAGCAACGCATCGGCTTCTCCACCCGGTTCGAACTGGCTGAGGCAGAAGCGCACGCCGGCACCGGCCATGCGCTGGCAGAACTGCAGCAGCGGCACGGTGTGGATCAGTGCGTCGGGCAGGCGCACATCGATGACCAGCGCGCTGCCGGGCAGGTCGCGCTGGTGCAGCGACTCCAGCAGCCAGTCGGCGAAGGCATCGCGCTGCAGGGTACGCAGCGACTGCGAGACGAACAGGTTCAGCGGCTGGGTCGCGTGCCGGTACAGGTCCAGCAGGCCCAGCGCATGGTCCATCACCTGCTGGTCGAGGTCGGCGATGCGCCCGGCGGCTTCCGCGGCAGGAATCACCTGGCCGGCCGCCAGCACCGTGCCATCGGCCTGGCGCAGGCGCAGCAGCAGCTGGTACTGCGCGGTGTTGCCGCCGGCGACGGCGACGATCGGCTGATAGGCCAGCTCCAGCTGGCCTTCCAGCAACGCCAGATGCTCCTGTTCGCTGATCGCCTCGCGGTGCACGTGGCCGGCCACGCCGGCGCTCAGCAGGCGCGCCTGCAGGGTGGTGCGTTCGACGGCTTCCAGGGCACTGTTGGCATCGTCGAATCCGGAAGACAGCGGGGCATAGCCGACCACGCCGCGCAGATGCACGGATTCGTCGTCGCGGATCACGAACGCGCGCGCCGACAGCTGTTCACGCAGGGCCGCGGCGATGCCTTCCAGGCTGTCCTCATCGGCGGTGCGCGCCAGCAGCAGGAAGCTGTTGTCGTTCAGGCGTGCCAGCAGGTGCGGGTGGCACGCCTCGGCCAGGCGCTGGCCGGCCTGCACCATCAGGCGTTCGAAGGCGGCATACCCATAGCGCTCGCGCAGGCCCAGCGCGCTGGAGACTTCGACGAACAACACGCCACCCGGGTCGCGGTGGGCAAGCGCGGCGTTGAGCTGCTGCAATACGTGGTGGCGTGTCGGCAGGCCGGTTTCCGGATTGCTGGTGGCCGGCGCACCGGAGGCGCCTGGCAGGGTCGCGGCCTGCGCACGCGCGCGCCGGATGCGGTTGGCCACGGCGGCGATCAGGTGGCGCGGGCGGATCGGCTTGCTCAGGTAGTCATCGGCGCCACTGTCGAGCACTTCGAACTGGCGCTCCGGGTCCGGGTCGCCGCTGAGGAATACGATCGGCAGCAGCTGCAGGCCGGGTTGCTGGCGGATCAGCGCGGTCAGGCGCATGCCGTCCAGCCCGGGCAGGTGCAGATCCATCAGGATCAGGTCCGGGCGGTGGTCCTTGATCGCCTGCAGCGCGCCGTCGGCATCGCTGTGCACGATCGCCTGCATGCCGGCACCGTGCAGCACGCTCTGCGCGAACAGGGCCTGGGCGCGATCGTCCTCGACGATCAGCACGCGATAGGGCGAATCGGATGCCGGCGGCGCCTGGTCGTTGTTGCCGGCTTCTGCCAGCGCTGAAGGGCCGGGAAGCGGTGGCGGCGCGCTGTTGATCGACGGTGCATCGGCCGTGCCACCCTGTGCCGTGACCGCTGCCGGTGCGGCGGGAGCGTGGGTGACCGCCTCGACGGCCCAGCGTTGCCAATGATCGGCCGGAGGGGTTTCAGCGCGTCCCGGGCGGGCGCCCGCGGGGGATTCGATTGCGGCCATCGGTGCTCCTGGTGTTCGCCTTCATTATGCGGCAAGCCCGGCGATCAACCGGTGCCGGGCTGCCGCGGGCTGTCCGTCGCCGCGCCGCGTGCCAGCCAACGCACGCCTTTCCACAAGGTGCGCCAGACCAGCCAGACCAGCAGCGCGCCAGCGAGGCTGCAGGCCAGCACCACCACCAGCGCGATCCAGGGGTGCGCCAGGGCCAGCGCCAGGCCGCCGATCACCACGGTGTCCTCGGCGGCCGACGCCACCCAGTTGCTGGCCGGTTCCGGTGAGGTATTGAGCAGGGCGCGGGTGCCGGCCTTCAGGCCATGGCTGGCCAGCGCGACACCGGCACCGGCGGCGAGTGCGCCGGTCCCCAGCTGGCCGTCCGGCGACAACGTGGCGGCGGCAAGGAAGGCACCGGCGGGCACGCGTGCCAGGGTCTGCACCAGATCCCACGCCGAGTCCACGCCGGGGATCTTGTCGGCGAAGAATTCGGTCACTGCCAGCGCCGCCGAGGTGCCCAGCACCCACCACGATTCGGTGGCCTGCAGCGCCGGTGGCAGGTCGACCCAGCCGAGCAGGCCGGCCACGCCGACGCCGAACACGGTGAGGTAGACGCGGATGCCGGCCAGCCAGGCCAGCAGGATGCCGATCACGAACAGGTGGGCTTCGGTCATGGCGATGCTCCGGCGACGGAACTGTGCGGGGGGCCTCACTATCGACGATGGCGTGCCTGAACGCCACAGACCGCGGCCGGCCACTGCGCAGGAAACCCACCCGTCCTGTCATACACTAGCCCGTCGTTTGCCACAGGGGCCGTACCGGTGTCGCCCTCGCGATGCCCCGGAATCCACCCATGAACAACCGTCCTCCCATGCGCGTGCAGGTGCGCCTGCCCGGCGCGCCGCAACCGCCGGTCGATCGTCGCCGCCTTCTGGTGATCGGCGGCATCTGGCTGCTCAGCCTGGTGCTGGCGGTGCTTGGTGGCTGCTGGATGGCGACCCCGCGCGATGCGCAGGGCCAACGCCTGCAGGCCGCCGAGAAGCACGCCGAGACGCTTCTGGCGCAGCTGACCGAGCTGCGCCAGAAGCAGGCCACCCTGGAAGCCTCCGACCGCATCAGCCGCGCCGCCAACACCGAGGTGCAATCCTCGCTGGCCGAGCGCGATGAGGAGATCGCCGGCCTGCGCGCCGACGTCGCCTTCTATGAGCGCCTGGTCGGTTCAACCAGCCAGCGCAAGGGCCTGAACACCCATTCGATCGAGTTCAGCCCGGAAGCGGCCGGCACCTGGCAGTACACCGCCGTGCTGACCCAGAACCTCAACCGCGGTGCCATCAGCCAGGGGCAGATGCGTTTCACCGTGGAAGGCGTGAAGAACGGCAAGCTGGCCACGATCAGCTGGGATGATCTGCACCAGCGCAGCAAGGTACCGGGACAGGATTACTCGTTCCGGTACTTCCAGCAGATCACCGGCAGCGTGATGCTGCCGGCTGACTTCACCCCGCAACGCGTGCGGGTGACATTGGGGAGTGGTACGGGGGGTACCACCCAGGTATTCGACTGGAAACAGGCCGGCGCGCCGGCCAGCAAAGGGGAGTAGGCAGATGTTCGGAAACAGCAAATCCAACCGTGATGGCCAGCTGGTGGTGGATGCCCTGATCGGCAACCAGGTGGTGATCCGCGGTGATGTGGAATTCAGTGGTGGCCTGTACGTGGAAGGCCGCATCCACGGCAAGGTGATTGCCGCCGAAGGCGCCAGTGGTGCCACCTTGACGGTCGCCGAGCATGGCGTGATCGAGGGTGAGATCCGTGCCCAGGTGGTGGTCATCAGCGGCCGCCTGGACGGCGACGTGCACGCCACCGAGAAGGTCGAACTGACCCCGAGCGCGCGGGTCAACGGCAATGTCCATTACCAGGTGGTGGAGATGAATGCGGGCGCCCAGCTGAACGGCCGCCTGATCCATGCCAGCGCCCCGATGGCGGCCCTGCCGGCCCCGGAGGTCGACGACGCCGATGCCGGCAAGGGCGACACCGCCGCGCGCCGCAAGCTGGCCGAGGCGATGGCTTGAAAGCCCTCCTCGGCACCCCCATGCTGACGGCATGAGCACGCTAGTCTCCCTGCCCGGCGCCACCCCGGCCGCCGCGCCCGATTACCAGTCGCTGGAGCGACCGCTGAACTTCACCGAGTCGGCGGCCGCCAAGGTCAGATCCCTGATCCAGGAAGAGGGCAACCCCGACCTGGCCCTGCGCGTGTACATCGAAGGTGGCGGCTGTTCGGGCTTCCAGTATGGCTTCGAGTTCGACGAGAACCGTGCCGAGGACGATCTGGCGGTACAGACCAGCGGCGTGACGCTGCTGGTCGATCCGCTGAGCCTGCAGTACCTGATGGGTGCCGAGGTGGACTACACCGAAAGCCTGACCGGTGCCCAGTTCGTGATCCGCAATCCGAACGCGAAGACCACCTGCGGCTGCGGCAGCAGTTTCAGCATGTAGTAGATTCACGCCATGCGTGGATGCGCGGGGCCCGTCCCCTGCGCGACAAGGTGTGTGGAGCAGGCTCCACACCCACCGCTGGTTTCCGCAAAGCCTGCGGCTTGCCACCTGCATCGATTGGCGGCACGCTTGCCGGATGCCCAATACTTCTTCGCCGCTTTCCGGTTTCGCCTTCGTGGGCGAACCGCTGGAGCGCGCCGATGCCCTGCGCGACGATGCCGATGCACTGGCGCGCCTGTGGCCGGGCGCGCGCATCCTCGTGCTTGATCAGGACGGCAGCGCCTTCACCGGCGATGACGATCAGCCACTGGCTCTGACCGGCGCCGACATCGGCGGTGGCCCCGGTGCCGCGATCTTCCTCGGCCTGCGTGGCGAGCAGGCGTGGTTTTCAGTTGAAGCCGGCAGCGTGACCATTACCGCACCACGCCGCCTCGACCTGCGCCAGGCCGCGCTGCTGTGGTCGATGGCCGATGCGACCGCCTTCAGCTATGCCCGCGGCATGTCCTACTGGCACTCGCGTACCCGCTTCTGCGGCGTGTGCGGCGGTGCCGTGGCGTTCGCCCGTGGCGGCTTCGTCGGCCGCTGCGCGCAGTGCTCCACCGAGCATTACCCGCGGGTGGATCCGGCGGTGATCGTGGCGGTGGAGAACCAGGGCCGGCTGCTGCTGGGCCGGCAGTCGAACTGGGCGCCGCGCCGCTACTCGGTGCTGGCCGGCTTCGTCGAGCCCGGCGAGACCTTCGAGCAGACCGTGGTGCGCGAGGTGCACGAGGAGAGCAAGGTGCGGGTGAACGCCTGCCAGTACCTCGGCTCGCAGCCCTGGCCGTTCCCGGGGGCGCTGATGATCGGTTTCCGTGCACAGGCGCAGGATGATCTGCCGACCGTGGACGGTGAACTGGAAGATGCGCGCTGGTTCAGTGCCGACGAGGTGGGCGCGGCGCTGGCACGTGATGTCGAGGACGATGGCCAGGGCATCCGCGTGTCGCCGCCGATCTCGATTTCGCGCGGCCTGATCGAGCACTGGTACCGCCAGCAGAAGGGTTGAAGCGGGTCGGGCGCGGCGGCTGTATTGCCGCCACCTGAACACGGCCCGGGTTAGAGTCCGGTTCACCGCTGAGGGCGCCGCTGCGACAGGTAAGGTAGCGGCGCGAGCGTTCTGTTTCGTAGGGAGACCCGCCATGTTCACCACTCTGGCTGCCGTGCTGGTGGCGCTGGCCCTGGGCCATGTCGCCCCGGCCGCTGCTGCCTCGCTGCGCCGTTTCGACGGCTTCCGGCGCTGGCTGGGTTGGCTGGATGCCCGGGGTGGCAAGGCCTGGCAGAGCCCCGCAGGCGTGGCCCTGGCCCTGCTGCCGCCGCTGCTGCTGATGGCCCTGCTGGCCTGGCTGCTGCGCGGGGTGCTGTTCGGCCTGCCGTCGCTGCTGCTGGGCGTGGTGGTGCTGGCATGGTGCTGGGGGCCGCGCGACCTGGACCGCGATATCGAAGCGATCATCGACGCCGACGATGCCGCGACGCGGCAGGCGGCGGTGCGCAACCTGCAGACGGCCGGTGGCAGCCTGCGCGAGGACGTGCCGTCACTGGTCGAAGCAACGGTGCTCAATGCGCTGCGGCGCTGGTTCGCGGTGTTGTTCTGGTTCCTGCTGCTGGGCCCGGCCGGTGCGCTGGGTTACAGGCTGCTGGCGCTGATGGCCGAAAGCCCGATGCGCGCCCGCGTGCCGGTGGAACCGCTGGCGCTGGCGCAGCGCCTGCTAGGCTGGATCGAGTGGCCGGTGGCGCAGCTGATGGCGTTCTCGATGGCGCTGGTGGGCAACTTCGATACGGCGTGGAAGGCCTGGCGCCAGGCCCATGGCGAGCGCCTGGCCGGGAACATCGGTTTCCTCGGAGCGGTGGCGCGTGCCAGCGTCAATGCCGAGCTGCGCGAGGATGCGCACGACTACACCGAGGCGGGACTGCTGCCGGTGTGGCAACGGCTGCCGGACCTGCGTGATGCGATGAGCCTGGTGTGGCGAATGCTGCTGCTGTGGCTGGCGATCCTGGCCCTGCTGGTGATTGCAGGCTGGGTGACGTAGTTGTATTGCAGGGCTTGCAGCCCTGCACCTGCAGAGGCCAAAGCCGCAGCCAAAGCGGCTCTGGGTTGCTGAGGCTTGGGCGGGGCGGTGTGGGACTGCAGGACACGCCGTAAACCCGTCCCTGGGGGCTCGATGGCGCCATCCATGGCGCCAACGGTCCTGCAGCCCCACACCGCCCCACCCCCGACAGATTCCGGCGGCTGTTGGTAGGTGTCGACCTTGGTCGACACGGTAGATCCACGCCATGCGTGGATGCGGAGCGAAGCGATCCGCTTCCGCTTTTGATCTTCTCTTTCTTTTCCGTGGTGGACGCACACGGAAACTGTCCGCGGCCGGGTGGGTGGGCTGCGCAGGGGCGTGAGCCGCATGGATGCGGCGACCGAGCTTACATTGAGGTACTTGCAGCGACCCCTGCGCAGCCCACCCATCCGGCCAACCCCATGATCGACAAACGCTGCCCACCACGAGGGGCTGCGCCGTTGGCTGGAAACCTAGATCGGTGCCAGCGCGGTGAACGGCGGCCACGGCAGGTTGCGCAGCAGCGCATACCCGGGCAGCACCCAGAGCCAGAACACGGGATTGGCCAGTACCCGCATCAGCGGGTCGAGCACGCGCGGGCGAATGCCGGCGATGTTCAGCAGCATCAGCAACAGGAACGGCAGGCTGATGACCAGCAGCGGGTTCATCGCCATCGCGCCCGGAAGGTCGAAATGGACCAGCGAATACAGGCAGCGCGTGCTGCCACAGCCCGGGCAGTACAGGCCGGTCAGCGCGTACAGCGGGCAGCTCGGCAAGGGATTGCCGGCGACATACGGATTGACGTTGCGCAGCACCACCGTGGCACCCACGGCCAGGCCGGCGGAGACCAGCAGCGGCGCCCAGCGGGCGAGTCGGGAACGGGCGGGAAGCGCGGACATGCAACAACGGATCCGGCGCAGGCGCCGGATCCGTCCAGGCGTATCAGTAGCCGCTGTTGCTCATCGCGCCCATGCCGCCGAGCACAACGAAGAACAGCACGTACAGCACGACCACCACGACCCAGGCAATGGCCGACCAGATGGCCCACTTCTTGGCCTTGGCGGCCGAATCCTGGGCGCCGGCGATGTCGCCCGCAGCCAGCTTGCCGTTGACCTGTGCGGCGTAGACGATCGAGACGATGCCGGCCGGCAGACAGCAGAACAGGGTGGTCAGGATGGCCCAGACCAGGTTGTTCGGGACCTGCGGAGTAGCGGTGTTCATGGGTTCAAGCTCCTTGATGGGTGGTGGTTGTGAATCATTGGTCGGAAAGAGCGCCCAGTACGGCCAAGCCGCCGAACAGCCCGAACCACAACAGCAACAGGACCGGCAGGGTCACGGCCGAAGCCACCGCCCACCAGCCCGCCTTGCGCGACGCGCTATACGCCCCCGGCAGGTCGCCGGCCGCGCGGCGGCCATCGACCTGGGAAGCGTAGACGATCGACACCACGCCCAACGGCAGGCAGCAGAACAGCGTCGTCAGGATCGCCCAGACCAGATGGTTGGGGATGTAGACCGGACGGCTGAGCGGTGGTGGTTGATTCAAAGCGAGACTCCATTCCTTGGTGGCCGGCCATGATGCATCGGCCGGACCTCCCCCCTGTGGGTGCGTAATCTACCGCAACCGGCGTTGCATGTATGCGTTTACATGCACGCCATGACGTGCTCCCCACTGGACGGTGGCGTATGCGGGGAGGTCGCCGGGCCCGCCTGGCGGGCCGTTCCGGTCAGGCGTGATCCCCACGCAGGGCGCGCACCCGGGCTTCCAGCGCAGGGGCATCGGTGCCGTGGCCGTCCACGGCCGGAGCCGCCACCACCTCGACGGTGGCGCGGAAGCGGCGCGGCACGCGCATGCGCCCGAGGCGGCTGTCGCGGCGGCTCCACATGCTCGACCACATGCCACGCAGCGCCATCGGCACCACCGGCACCGGCCGCCGTTCGAGGATCTTCTCGACGCCGGACTTGAACGGCGCCATCGTGCCGTCCCTGGTCAGTGCGCCTTCCGGGAAGATGCAGACCAGCTCGCCCTCAGCCAGCGCGGCATCGATCTCGTCGAACGCGCGCTGCATCAATGCCGGGTCTTCGCGCGCCCCGGCGATCGGGATGGCCTTGGCGGTGCGGAAGATCCAGCGCATCACCGGGATGTTGAAGATTTTGTAGTACATGACGAAGCGCACCGGGCGCGGGATCGTCGCCGACAGGATCAGCGCGTCCATGTAGCTGACATGGTTGCAGACCAGCAGCGCGGCGCCTTCGTCGGGCACGTTGGCCTCGATGCCGTGCGGGCGCAGCCGGTACAGGGTGCGCACCATCACCCAGCTGAGGAAGCGCATCAGGAATTCGGGGACGATGGTGAAGATATAGATCGCCACCAGCGCGTTGGCAATGGCCAGTGCCAGGAACTGCTGCGGAATGGTCCAGTGCAGCAGCTTGTGCGCGGCCAGCGACAGCAGGGCCGCGCCGACGATGAACCCGGAATTCTGGATGTTCAGCGCGGCGAACACGCGTGACATCTGTGCCTTCGGCGTGCGGCTCTGGATCAGCGCGAACAGCGGCACCACGAAGATGCCGGTGAACAGGCCGATGCCGATCAGGTCGATGACGATGCGGAGGCTGCCGGGCTGCTGCAGGAACGGCCCGATGGCCAGCCCGTGCACGGCGGCCTCGCCGCTGCGGGCGAAGTACAGATCAAGCAGGAACGCGGTCATGCCGAACGCACCCAGCGGCACCAGGCCGATTTCCACCGTGCGTGCCGACAGCTTTTCGCACAGCAGTGAGCCGACGCCGGTGCCGACCGAGAACAGGGCGAGGGCGAAGATGTACAGGGTCGGCTCGCCGCCGAGATTGGTCACCGCGTAGGCCGGCAGCTGCGAGGTCAGCACGGTACCGACGAACCAGAACCAGGACACGCCCAGGATCGCGTTGCGCACCGCCTTCTGCTGGCGCGCCATGCGCAGCACCGCCAGCGATTCCGGCAGCGGGTTCCAGTTGATCTTCAGGTTCGGGTCGCCGGCGTCGACCTTGGGAATCAGCCGCGCGGCGATGTTGCCGCAGATGGCCAGGCCGATGATCGCGCACGCCGCCACCACCGTGCCGTGGCTGCCGGCAACGGTGAATACCAGTCCGCCGACGATCATGCCGGACAGGATCGACATCGACGTGCCCATCTCGACCAGGCCGTTGCCACCGGTCAATTCCTCGGGCTTGAGCACCGACGGCAGTACCGAGTACTTCACCGGGCCGAACAGGGTCGACTGCATGCCGGTGCAGAACAGCGCGATCAGCAGCACCGGCAGGCTCTGGGTCAGGAAGCCGGTGGCGGCCAGCGACATGATCACGATTTCCATGGTGGTGGTGATCACGATCAGCCGCGATTTTTCCAGCTTGTCGGCAATCTGCCCGGCCAGTGCCGAGAACAGGAAGTACGGCAGGATGAAGATGGCTGGCGCCAGCGTGGCGTACAGCCCCAGTTCCTCCTCCGGCACGGCCATGAACAGCAACATGCTGATGATCGCCTGCCGGTAGACGTTGTCATTGAATGCACCGAGCGCCTGTACCACGAAGAACGGCAGGAAACGGCGCTGGCGCAGCAGGGCGAACTGGTTGTGACCGGACATGGAGCCTCCTTGACCGGCGCAGCCTAGCATTCCTGCCCATCCACCGGGACCATGGCCGGATGCATCCACGCATGGCGTGGATCTACTGAAGCCCGACGACGGTGGGTGCGGACCTGTGGGTGCGGACCGTTGGTCCGCACACCTGCCGGCTGACTCAGACGATGTCGTCGACCACGCCGCCATCCACGCGAAGCGCCGCGCCGGAGGTGGCCGAGGCCTGCGGCGAGGCCAGGTACACCACCATGTTGGCCACTTCCTCGACCGTGGCGGCACGCTGGATCACCGAGGACGGGCGATGCTCCATCACGAACTCGCGGCCGATCTGCTCCAGCGGCTTGCCGCTGCGCTGGCGTTCATCTTCAAACATCGCGGCGAAACCGTCAGAGAGCGTCGGCCCTGGAAGCACGGCATTGACGGTGACGCCACTGCCGGCCACGCGTTTGGCCAGGCCGCGTGACAGCGACAGCTGCGCGGTCTTGCTGACCCCGTAGTGGATCATGTCGGCCGGAATGTTGCGCGCCGACTCGGAGGAGATGAACAGCACGCGGCCCCAGCCGGCATCGACCATCGCCGGCAGCAGCGCACGCGACAGGCGTACGCCGGACATCACGTTGGTCTGCCAGTAGCGCTCCCAGGTGGCGTCGTCGGTCTCGAAGAAGTCCTGAGGGCCGAAGATGCCGGCGTTGTTGACCAGGATGTCGACCTTGGGCAGGCCGGCCAGCAGCGTTTCGGCACCGGCCGCATCCGAGAGGTCAGCCGCGACACCAAGCACATGGGCACCCGGTACCGTGGAGAGCAGGTGCTGGCGTGCGCGTTCAATGCTGTCGGCACTGCGGCCGTTGAGGACCACCGTGGCCCCGGCCGCGGCCAGGCCCTGTGCGATCGCCAGGCCGATGCCGGCGGTGGAAGCGGTGACCAGTGCGGTGTGGCCGCTGAGTTCGATTTTCATGGGGACATCCAGGGCAGGGGGGATGCCCCAGTATCGATCCGGCGGCGTGATCGGGATGCAGCGCAGGGCGCAACGCGTTGTTGCACGCGGCGCGGTGGATCCACGCCATGCGTGGATGGCATGCCCGATTCAGCGGTGAGGGATCAGGTCAGGCTGGTCACCGCTTCATTGGCCGCCGCCCGTACCTTCGGCAGCAGGCGCAGCACCAGCGCCATCTGCGTGCGGATCAGCTGCAGCTTCGGTGGCATCGCCTCGTCGATCTGCTCCAGCTCGGCGGCGACCGCGCGATCCGCATCGTTGTCGTCCTCCGCGACCGGCTGCCGTGCGGTCAGCGCCGTCGCCAGCTGCTGCAGTGCCTTGCGCACGCGATCACCGGCGGCCAATGCCAGCGGATCGCCGGCATAGCTGTCCACCTGGTCGCGATGTGCGCCCAGGGCCGACAGGTGGCCGAGCAGGGTGTTGGACAGGGCCAGGAAGTGGAAGCCGGCGTCCAGGTTGCGGCGCACGTGGCCGGGCTCACGCAGCATGTTCGACAGCGCGGTGGACAGCGCCGCGTCGGCGTTGTGCATGTCGCGGCGGGCGATGCGGTAGGCGAGGTCGTCGCGCATGCCGCTGCGGTACTGGCCCAGCACCGAGTCCAGGTAACGTGCGGCGGTGTCCAGCACGCGCGCCAGTACGAGATGCAGCTGGCGGCCCTGCCAGTCGGGCAGGATCAGGAACGCCGCCGCCGCTGCGATCGCACAGCCCAGCACGGTGTCGACCATGCGCGGCACGATCAGCACGAAGCCATCGCCGATCAGGTTGAAGCAGGTCAGTGCCATCACCGTGATGGCTGCCGACGCCACCAGGTAGCGGTCGGTGCGGGTGAAGAAGAACAGCAGTGCCGACAACAATGCGATCAGCAGCTGCACGTGCAACTGCGGGAACAGCTGCAGCAGTGCCCAGGTCAGTACCAGCCCGGCGAGCGTGCCGACGATGCGCTGAGCCAGGCGTTGGCGGGTGGCGCCGAAGTTGGGCCGGCACACGAACACGATGGTCAGCAGCACCCATGAACCGTTCTGCGCATTGAACAGGCGGATCGCCGCGAAGCCGGCGATCAGTGCCAGTGCCATGCGCAGGCCATGGCGGAACAGCACCGAGCCGGGCGTGAGCTGCTGGCGGATGCGCACGCCCATCTCGCGCAGGGTGTGAGGGTTGCTGTCGCGCAGGCGGGTATCGACGTTGTCCAGGCTGGCTTCGGAGCGCTCGGCATCCAGCAGGCGGCGCTCGATGCTGCGCAGGTTGTGCACCAGCAGGTCCAGCGAACCGAGCAGGCGCTGCCACTGTGGCCGCTGCTGGTCACGCAGGTAGGCCAGCGCATCGGCCAGGTCGCGCCCGGCCTGCTGGTTGTTCTCGCCATACACGAACGGGCGGCGCAGGCGGATCGCCTCGCCCAGCCGCGCGCACGCCTGGCCCTGCAGATCGAGCAGGCGCTGGCAGCGGTACAGCACGTCGCTGTGGAAGAAGGCATCTACCAGCGCGCCATACGGGTAATGCGAAGAACTGGCGCGTTCGTGGAAATCCTGCGCCATGTAGTACAGGCGCAGGTACAAGCCAGAGTTGACGCCGGGCCGGCCGGAACGGCCGAAGCGCGCCAGGATCGCCGTCTTCGCCTCGTTCAGCGCGCCGACTACGCGCCGGTTCTGCTCGGCCAGGTCGAGCTGGCGTCGCTGCAGGTCGGCCTCGCGCACCGGTTCGAACAGGGCGGCTTTCAACTGCAGGTAGCGGCCCAGTTCCAGGTACAGCCGTGCCACGCGCTCGCGCACCGGCCGATTGGCGAACAGCGCGGTCCACAGGATCGACAGCAGGCCGTACCAGACCGCACCGGCCAGCAGGTGGCTGACGGCGTCCAGTGCGCTGTGCAGGTCGCTGGCACCATGCTGCTCCAGGCCGATCATGGTGTAGATCGCCAGCGTCACCGTGGCCTGGGCAATGGACGCATAGCGCTCGCCGAGCGCACCGAGCAGGGTCAGGCCGAAGGTGGACAGCGCCAGCGCGCCGATGAAGACCCACGGCCACGGGAACAGCCAGATCACCGATGCCGCGGCGATGCAGAAGCACAGCAGTGACAGCAGCACGGCCTTGGTCCGGCCCCACCAGTTGTCATCGGTCTCGGCGATGGCGCTGGCGATGATGCCCAGGAAAACGCCGGGCAGGGCGGTCAGCGCATCCAGCTGCCAGCACGCGGCCACCGCTGCCGTGAGGGCGATGAACACCCGCAGGCCGTAACTGGCCTTCTCGTGGGCCCACAGGCGGCTGAGACGGGATTGTCGGGCGGACATGCAGGCTCGGTGGAAGGATCTGCCACCATTATTGCGGGCTGCGCGTGAAATATGCAGTGCGGACCACCACGGTAGTGCCGGCCGCTGGCCGGCAGATGCGCCGGGGAAGCCGGCCAGTGGCCGGCTCTACCGAGCTAGGCCCGCTGCGCTCGCTTGAGCAGCTTCGCCTCGCGCTTGCGTGCGCGACGCGCCCGCCAGCGTTCGGCCAGGCACGAGAAGATCACGTACAGCGCCGGCGTGCTGAGCAGGGTCAGGCTCTGCGAGAACAGCAGGCCGCCGATCATCGCGATGCCCAGCGGGCGGCGCAGCTCGGAGCCTTCGCCGAGGCCGATCGCCAGCGGCACCGCCGCCAGGATCGCCACCATGGTGGTCATCATGATCGGGCGGAAGCGCACGATGCTGGCCTCGCGGGCGGCGTCGCGCGGCGCCAGCCCGTGCTCGCGCTGTGCTACCAGCGCGAAGTCGATCATCATGATCGCGTTCTTCTTGACGATGCCGATCAGCAGCACCAGCGCGATCATCGAGATCACCGACAGCTCGGTGTTGGTGCCGAACAAGGCCAGCAGCGCACCCACGCCCGCCGCCGGCAGCGTGGACAGGATGGTGACCGGGTGGATCAAGCTCTCGTAGAGCATGCCCAGCACCAGGTACACGGTGAGGATCGCCGCCAGCACCAGGATCAGCATGTCGCTGGGGTCGGAGTTGAACCCGAAGCCCGCATCATCGGCCAGGCGGATGTCGCCCGGCATGCGCATGCCGGCCACGGTCGCATCGATGATCGCCTTGGCCTCGCCCATGCTCACGTCCGGAGCCAGGTTGTAGCTGAGGTCCATCGTCGTGTACTGGTTTTCATGGGTGATCTGCGACGGTGCCAGCCCCGGAATCTGGGTGGCGACCGCGGTGATCGGCACCATGTCGCCGTTGCGCGCCCGCACGTACACCTCATCCAGCGCCGCCGGCGTGGCGGTCTGCGAGGGCAGGGCGTTGACCACCACGCTGTACTGGTTGATGTCCGAGTAGATGGTCGAGATCTGGCGCTGGCCGAAGGCTCCGTACAGCGCGCCATCGATGGCGCCGACGGTGATGCCCAGGCGCGCGGCCTTGGCGCGGTCGATCTGGATGTTCTGGCGCAGCCCGGCGTTGTCGACATCGGTGCCGACGTCACGCAGTTTCGGGTTCTTCTTCAATTCCGCCTGAAGCTTGGGCAGCCATTCCTGCAGTGCAGCCAGGTCGTTGCCCTGCAGCGAAATGCGGTACTGCGCGCCCTGGCTGGAGCCACCGCCATCGTTGCTGGGAAGATCCTGGATCGCGCGCAGGCGCAGCTGCAGGTCCGGGTAGCGGTCGGCCTTGGCACTCAACCGCGCCAGTGCATGCGCGGTGGTTTCGCGGCGGCCGTCGCTGCGCGATTTCAGCTCGATGTTGAACTGCGCGCTGGAGCCCTGGCGGCCGCTGCCCAGGCGTACGCCCACGGTCTTCACCGCCGGGTCGGCCATCAGCATGTCGGTGATGCGGCGCTGGCGGGCGACCATGTCCTCGAAGGAGACGGTGGCGCTGGAGTTGGCGCGGCCCCAGATCAGGCCGGTGTCCTGCGGCGGGAACGCACCCTTTTTCACTGCACCGAACAGGAACACGGTGACGCCGATCAGGATCAACGGGGTCAACGACATCAGCAGCGCGTGGCGCAGCGAGAAGTCGAGGAACACGGTGTAGATGCGCAGCATGCGCTCGTGGCCGGCATCGAGCCAGCGGCCGAAGCGCGACGGCGGCGCCGCGTGGTCGTGCGCGCTGAGGAAGCGGCTGCACAGCGCCGGGGTCAGCGTCAGCGAGACGATCATCGAGACCACGATGGCCGCCACCAGGGTGACGGTGAATTCGCGGAAGAACGCGCCCATCATGCCGCTGGCGAACAGCAGCGGGATGAACACCGCCACCAGCGAGGCGGTGATCGAGACGATGGTGAAGCCAATCTCGCGGGCCCCGGTCAGCGCCGCCTGCATGCGCGGCATGCCCTCGTCGAGGTGGCGCATGATGTTCTCGATCACCACGATGGCATCGTCGACCACGAAGCCGATCGCGATCACCAGCGCCAGCAGGCTCAGGTTGTTCAGGGTGAAGCCCATCACGTACATCACCAGCGCGGCACCCGCCAGCGACAGCGGCACGGTCACCGCGGCGATCAGCGTCGGTGCCAGCCGGCGCAGGAACAGCGCCATGGTCAGCACCACCATCGCCAGGCTGATCAGCAGGGTGATCTGCACTTCATGCAGCGAGGAACGGATGGTCGGCGTACGGTCGAAGTACGGCGTCATCGTGGTGCCCGGCTGCAGGTAGTCGCGCAGGGTCGGGATCTGCGCCTTGACCCGGTCCACGGTCTCCACGATGTTGGCGCCGGCACGGGTGAACACGTACATCACCACCGCCGGCTTGTGGTCGAACCAGGCCGCCTGGTAGGCGTCCTGCTGGCCGTCGTAGACGTTGGCGATGTCCTTCAGGCGGATCACCCGGCCATCGCCCTGGGTCTTGACCACCAGGTCGGCGAAGTCGGCGGCACGCGCCACCGAATCGTTGGCGATGATCGCGGTGGTGGTGTTGCCATCGCTGAGGAAGCCGGTGGGCGAGGTCACATTGGCCGCGCGCACGGCGTTGCGCAGGTCGTCGGCGGTCAGGCCGAGGGCGTTCATCAGGCGCAGGTTGACGTCCACGCGCACGGCCGGCGTCGAGGCACCGGCGATGTCGACCGAGGCGACGCCGCTGATCTGGCGGATGCGCTGCGCCAGCAGTGAGTCAGCGACGTTGTACAGCTCGTCGGCCGACTGCGTCTGCGAGGTCAGCGCGATGGCGATCACCGGGTCATCGTTCGGATTCGCCTTCTGGTACATCGGCGAGCCCATGCCCGAGGGCAGGTCGGCCTGCGCCGAGTTGATCGCGGTCTGTACGTCCAGCGCCGCCGAATCGATGTTGTGACCGCTCTGGAAGATCATGAACACCAGCGAGCTGCCTTCCGAGCTCGACGAGCGCATGCGGTCGATGCCCGGCAGCTGGCCCAGGTGGCGCTCCAGCGGTGCGGTGACCGTGGTCGCCATGGTGGCTGCATCGGCGCCGGACTGGCTGGCGTGCACGAAGATCACCGGGATCTCGATGTTCGGCAGTGCCGACACACCCAGGCGCAGGTAGCAGATCAGGCCGACCATGAACAGGCCGATGGCCAGCAGCGCGGTGCCGATCGGGCGGCGGATGAAGGGGCCGGACAGGTTCATCGTGCGGCCCCCCGCAGCAGCGGGGCGTGGATCATGCCTGCGGCTCCTGCAGCGAACCGTTGCGCAGCGCACGCTGTTCGCGGCGGCGGGCCAGCCACTCGGAGAAGCGCTCCATGTACAGGTAGATCACCGGCGTGGTGTAAAGCGTGACCAGCTGCGACAGCAGCAGGCCGCCGACGATGGCGATGCCCAGCGGGCGGCGCAGTTCCGAGCCGATGCCGGTGCCCAGCGCCAGCGGCAGCGCGCCAAGCATGGCGGCGGCGGTGGTCATCATGATCGGGCGGAAGCGCAGCAGGCAGGCGCGACGGATCGCTTCATGCGCGTTGGCGCCGGCGCGGCGCGCCTCGATCGCGAAGTCGACCATCATGATGCCGTTCTTCTTGACGATGCCGATCAGCAGCACGATGCCGACGATGCCATCCACCGACAGGCTCAGGCCGCACAGCATCAGCGCCAGCAGCGCACCGACACCGGCCGGCGGCAGGGTGGAGATGATCGTGATCGGGTGGATGTAGCTCTCATAGAGCACGCCCAGCACGATGTAGATCACCACCAGCGAGGCCAGCAGCAGCCACACCACATCGGTCTGGCTGCCGGTGAACTCGGCGGCCTTGCCGATGAACTCGGCATGCAGGTGGGTCGGCATGTCCAGGCTGTCCTTGGTCTCCTGGATTGCACGCACGGCCTCGGACAGCGAATAGCCCGGCGCCACGTTGAACGAGACCGTCACCGCCGGCAGCTGCTGCTGGTGGCTGACCACCAGCGGTGCGCTACTCACCTTGCCCTCGGCCAAGGCCGACAGCGGGATGATGTTGCCGGCGCCGACAGTGATGCCGGTGTTCTGCGCGCCGATGCCGGTGGCGGTGGACGAATTGGACGAGGTGACCTGGCCGAAGCTGGTGGCATTGGTGCCGGTCAGTGCGCCGGCGCCGTTGGAGGCCACGGCCAGCTGCTGCATCAGCGCGGTGCTGGTGCGGAACTCCGGTGCCACTTCCAGCACCACGCGGTACTGGTTGAGCTCGGTGAAGATGGTCGAGATCTGGCGCTGGCCGAACGCATCGTAGAGCGTGTCATCGATGGTCTGCATCGGTACGCCCAGTACGCTGGCCTTGTCGCGGTCGATGTTCAGCTCAAGCGCGCGGCCCTGGTTGGACAGGTTGTTGTCGACGTCGGCCAGTTCCGGGCGCTGGCGCAGCGCTTCGGTCAGGCGCGTGGCCTGGGTGGCCACCGTCGCCGAATCCACGTCCGACAGCGAGTACTGGTACTCGGTGGCAGCCACGCGGGTATCCAGGGTCACGTCCTGCACCGGCTTCAGGTACAGCGCCACGCCCGGAATGCCTGCCACTGCCTTCTGCAGGCGTGGCAGGATCTCGTCCAGGCCGTCGCGCTGGCTGCGCTCCTTCAGCACGATCGACAGCTGGCCCTGGTTGAGCGTGGGGTTCATGCTGCCGGCACCGATGAATGCAGAAACGCCGGTGACGTCCGGGTCCTGACGCAGTGCTTCTGCGACCTGCTTGGTGCGCTGCTCCATCTGCGGGAAGGCGATGTTCTGGTCGGCCTGCACCACGCCGGTGATCAGGCCGGTGTCCTGCTCGGGCAGCAGGCCCTTGGGAATCAGCACGTACAGCAGCACGGTCAGCACCAGCGCGCCGCCGGCCACGGCCAGGGTCAGGCGCTGGTGGCCCAGCACCCAGTCCAGGCTGTGCTCGTACAGGCCGACGGTGCGTGTCCACAGGTTCTGCTTGCCGGCCGCCGCTGCGCGCTCATGCGCGTCCTCGCCCTCGGGCAGGGCATCGGGCTTGAGCAGGTAGGCGCACATCATCGGGGTGAGCGTCAGCGAGATCAGCATCGACAGCACCACGGCGATGCTCAGCACCCACGCGAACTCATGGAACAGGCGGCCGGTGACGCCAGGCATCAGCAGCAGCGGCAGGAACACCGCCACCAGCGAGACGGTCAGCGACAGCACGGTGAAGCCGATCTGGCGCGCACCGATTTCGGCCGCCTCCTTGCCACTCTTGCCCTGCTCGATGTAGCGCACGATGTTCTCGATCATCACGATCGCATCGTCGACCACGAAGCCGGTGGCCACCACCAGCGCCATCAGCGAAAGGTTGTCCAGCGACATGCCGGCAAAGGCCATCACCGCGAAAGTGCCGGCCAGTGACAGCGGCACCGCCACCGACGGGATGATCGTGGCCCACAACCGGCGCAGGAACACGAAGATCACCGCCACCACCAGGCCGATGGTCAGGATCAGGGTGAACTGCACTTCATGCACCGACGCGCGGATGGTCTCGGTGCGGTCGTTGAAGATCTCCAGGTGCACGTCGGCCGGCAGCACGCCCTGCAGCTGCGGCAGGATCGCGCGGATGCGTTCGACGGTCTGCACGATGTTGGCGCCGGGCTGGCGGCGCACTTCCAGCAGTACCGCGGGCTTGCCATCGGCCCAGGCGGCCAGCTGGTCGTTCTCCACGCCATCGACCACGTCGGCCACGTCGGACAACCGCACCGGGCGGCCGTTCTTGTAGCTGATGATGGTGTCGCGGTACTCGGCGGCACTGGCCAGCTGGTCGTTGGTGCCGATGCTGTAGGACTGGGTCTTGCCGTTCAACGAACCCTTGGGCGCATTGACATTGGCCTGGGTCAGCGCGCTGCGCAGCTGTTCCAGGGTCAGGCCCATGTTCGACAGCTGCGCCGGGTTGACCTGGATGCGCACCGCCGGGCGCACGTTGCCGGCGATCGAAACCAGGCCCACGCCCTGCACCTGCGACAGGCGCTGGGCCAGGATCGAGTCGGCGTAGTTGTTGACGTCGCGCAGCGGGCGCGTGTCAGACGTCAGCTTCAGGGTGACGATGGCCGCGTCGGCCGGGTTCACCCGGTTGTAGACCGGCTGGTAGGGCAGCGACGAGGGCAGGGTGGCCTGGCGGATCGCCGCCTGCACGTCCTGCGCGGCGATGTCGATGTCGCGGTCCATCGAGAACTGCAGGATGATCGTCGACAACCCGGCCGAGGAGTCGGAGGTCATCAGCTCCAGCCCGGAGATCTGCCCGAACTGGCGCTCCAGTGGCGTGGTGACCAGCGAAGCCATGGTGGTGGCGTTGGCGCCGGGGTACTGGGTGGTGACCACCAGGCTGGGTGCATCGATTTCCGGCAGCGCCGACACCGGCAGCTTGCGGTAACCGAGGATGCCCAGCAGCAACAGCCCCGCCATCAACAGCGAGGTGGCGATGGGGCGGCGGATGAAGATCGTCGAAAAGCCCACGGACTGATCCTTGCTGGCACTTCATTGGCAGCGCCGGCGGGGATGCCGGCGCGGGATAGGTCAGTGGCCTGCGCTCAGCGCGGGCCGCCACCACGACGGCCACCGCCGCCACCGTTCTTCTGCTCGGCGGCCTTCAGTTCGGCCTCGGTCGGCGCGGCCGGCGTTTCGCCCGGCTTCAACGCGGTGACCTTGCTGCCCGGCTTCAGGCGGAACTGGCCTTCGCTGACCACGCGCTCGCCACCCTTCAGGCCTTCGGCGATCTGCACCTGGCTGTCGCCCACTTCCACGCCGCTGCGCACGGTCTGCATCTTTACCGTGTTGTCGCCCTGCACGATGTAGACGTACTCGCCATCCGGGCCACGCAGCACCGCCTGGGTCGGGATGACCACGCCGCCACCGATGGTACGCAGCTGCATGCGCACGTTGACGAACTGGCCCGGCCACAGCCCGTTGTCGGTGTTGTCGAAGATCGCGCGGGCCTTGAACGTGCCGCTGTCGGCGCTGATCAGGTTGTCGACCACGTCCAGCTTGCCGTCGCCGGAAAGCACGTGCGAATCGGCGCGGTCCAGCGCGGCCACCGGCACCGTGCCGGCCGCCTGCGCCTGGCGCACGTCGCCGAGCTGGCGCTCGGGCAGGTTGAACAGCACGTGGATCGGATGGATCTGGGTCAGCGTGACCAGCGCGGTACCCGCGTTGACCACGTTGCCGGCGTCGACCGCGCGGATGCCGGCAATGCCGGAGATCGGTGCGGTGACCTTGGTGTACTGCAGCTGCACCTGTGCCGAGCGCATGCTGGCCTCGTTCGCTGCGACCGCGCTTTCGTACTGTGCCACTTGGTTTCGCTGTGTATCCAGATCGGTCTTGGCAACGTACTGGCGATACTCGGGTGCGTTCGAGCGCTGGAAGTTGGAGCGTGCGGTGGCCAGCAGGGCTTCGTTCTGGCGCTTGGCCGCCGCCGCCTGGTCATAGCTGGCCTGCGCGGTGCGCGGATCGATCACCGCCAGCACGTCACCCTGCTTCACTTCCTGGCCTTCGCGGAAATTGAGGCTCATCAGCTGGCCGCCCACCTGCGGGCTGACGGTGACAGTATTCATCGCCGTCACCGTGCCCAGCGCGCTGGCGTACACCGGCACGTCCTGGCGCGTGGCGTCGACCACGGTCACCGGCACCGGGCCGGCATCCGGGTCTTCGCCGCCCTGGCGCGCGCCCGCAGCGGGTTTTCCAGCCTTGTCCTTGCCTCCGCCGGCGACGCGCAGGCCGACCACGGCCAGCACCAGTACCGCCACGACCAGCAGCACGATCTTCCAAACACGTGACATTACGAGGACTCCAAGAGGGCTGGACCGGGCGGGACCCCGGGGGCAATGCGCAAAGCATACCTGTGCCACATCACGTTTCCTGCATGACGGATGGGACGGGCGCTAAGACCGGATCCAGCCGCGGAGGTTCCCGTGGCGGCAGTGTTGCCCTACATTCAGCTGGAACCCCTTGCCGTGGAGATTGCGATGCGCCGTTCGCTGCTGTTGTCCGCCCTGTTGCTGGCCCTGCCGGCGCTTGCCCATGCCCAGGACGGGCAGCGCCCGGAAGTGACCGCCGCCGCACAGCGGCTGCAGGCCCGGGTGGTTGAATGGCGCCGCGATTTCCACCAGCACCCGGAGCTGTCCAACCGCGAGGCGCGCACCTCGGCCGAGGTCGCCAAGCGCCTGCGTGCGATGGGCCTGAAGCCGAAGACCGGCATCGCCCATCACGGCGTGGTGGCGATCATCGAAGGCGGCAAGCCGGGCCCGAAGATCGCGCTGCGCGCGGACATGGATGCGTTGCCGGTGACCGAGCAGACCGGCCTGCCGTTCGCCTCCAAGGCCACCGACCAGTACCGCGGCCAGACCGTGGGCGTGATGCATGCCTGCGGCCATGATGCGCACACCGCCACCCTGCTCGGCGTGGCCGAAGCGCTGGTGTCGATGAAGAAGGACCTGCCGGGCCAGGTGATGCTGATCTTCCAGCCGGCCGAGGAAGGCGCACCGCCACCGGAAGAGGGCGGTGCGGCACTGATGTTGAAGGAAGGACTGTTCGCCGACTTCAAGCCGGAGGCGGTGTTCGGCCTGCATGTGTTCTCCAGCGTGCAGGCAGGGCAGATCGCAGTGCGTGGTGGCCCGCTGATGGCCGCCTCGGACCGCTTCGGGATCAAGGTGATCGGCCGCCAGACGCACGGTTCGGCACCGTGGAATGGCGTGGACCCGATCGTGGCCACCGCCGATCTGGTCGGCACCGCGCAGACCATTGTCAGCCGCCGCGCCAACCTGTCCAAGCAGCCTGCGGTGCTGACTTTCGGCGCGATCAACGGCGGCATCCGCTACAACATCATTCCGGATGAAGTGGAGATGGTCGGCACCATCCGCACCTTCGACGAAGGCATGCGCCAGCAGATCTTCGCCGACCTGCGCAACGTGGCCGAGCATACTGCTGCCGCGCACGGCGCGAAGGCAGTGACCGACATCTACGAGTCGGAAGGCAACCCGGCGACGGTGAACGACCCGGCGCTGACCGCGAAGATGCTGCCGAGCCTGCAGGCGGTGGTCGGCAAGGACAACGTGTACGAGCCG
Organism: Stenotrophomonas maltophilia; assembly: GCF_001274595.1. Taxonomy (GTDB): domain Bacteria; phylum Pseudomonadota; class Gammaproteobacteria; order Xanthomonadales; family Xanthomonadaceae; genus Stenotrophomonas; species Stenotrophomonas forensis. The sequence continues at coordinate 4,353,066 of NZ_CP011010.1, read as the reverse complement.
CCGCTGCAGATGGGCGCGGAAGACTTCTCGCTGTACGCGAAGGAAGTGCCGGGCATGTTCTTCTTCGTGGGTTCGACCAGCGTGGGCATCGACCCGGCGACGGCGCCGGCCAACCATTCGCCGAAGTTCCTGCTGGATGAGAAGGCGCTGGATGTTGGGCTGCGGGCGTTGCTGCAGGTGAGCCTGGATTACCTGCACGGTGCTGGAACTCCTGCGGGCTGAGGGTTTCCGGCAGGGCTTGCAGCCCTGGGTACGCGACATCGCATACGCGCTGTCGCTCCCACAGTTCGCTGCGCGAACCGTGGGCCCCCCTTACCAGCTTCCAGACCCCCGCCGCTTCGCGGCCGCCCCCTGACTCAGGGGGCTTTCCTCTAGACCCGATCCCGTGGCTTGCCGGTAGATCCACGCCATGCGTGGATGGCAGACATCCGGAATGTCTGAAGCATCGGCTTTTGATTTTGATTTTCCTGATCTTTCCCGCGGTGGCGCGGGAAACTGTCCGTGGCCGGGAGGGTGGGTTGGCTGGGGGCGTGAGCCGCATGGATGCGGCGACCGAGCTTACATGGACGTACTTGCAGCGGCCCCCAGCCAACCCACCCTCCCGGCCGATCCGAGATCCTGCCCTGAACCACCACGGAGGGGCTCCGCCGTTGGCCGGCCCGGCCGAAGGCCCGCTTCTGGCGCGATACAATGACGCCCATGAACACCCCACAGGATTCCAGCCTCGGTCGCGAGGTCAGTTACCCGTCGCAGTACGATCCCGGCCTGCTGTTCCCCATCCCCCGCAGCGGCGCCCGCGCCGAGATCGGCCTCGATGATGCGGCGCTGCCGTTCGTCGGCCATGACCGCTGGCATGCCTTCGAACTGAGCTGGCTCGACCCGCGCGGCAAGCCGCAGGTCGCCGTCGCCACCGTGCAGGTGCCGTGCACCTCGCCGCGGCTGATCGAATCGAAGTCGTTCAAGCTGTACCTCAACTCCCTCAACAGCACCCGCATCGACACCGCCGAAGCGCTGCGCGCACGCATCGTCGCCGACCTTTCAGCCTGTGCCGGTGCGCCGGTCCATGTGGAGTTCGGCCTGCCGGGCCTGCGCGAGACGCCGCTCGGCGAGTCGATCGACGGGCTGGAGGTGGAGATCGACTGCTATGGCCCCCCGCAGGCGGACTTCCTTGCCGCTGATGCCGGCCAGGTGGTGGAAGAGACCCTGGTCTCGGCGCTGCTGAAGTCCAACTGCCCGGTCACCGGCCAGCCGGACTGGGCCACGGTCAGCCTGCGCTACCGCGGGCCGAAGATCGACCGCGCCGGCCTGCTGCGCTATCTGGTCAGCTACCGCGAGCACGCCGAGTTCCACGAGCAGTGCGTTGAGCGGATCTTCAGCGAAGTGTTCACGCGCTGCCAGCCGGAGTGGCTGGAAGTGGAAGCGCGCTATACCCGCCGTGGTGGCCTGGACATCAATCCCTGGCGGGCCAGTCCCGGCATTGCCACCCCGGCCGCGACCTACCGCGAACTGCGCCAGTAACCGGTAGTGCCGGCCGCTGGCCGGCAACCGCGCGCAACCCGCATCCAGGGCAGGCCGGCCAGCGGCCGGCACGACCAGGCACCCGCTCTCCCGATTGTTCAGCCGCCCCAGGGGGCGGCTTCACATCTGCACCATCCCCATTTAACAACCTCCATGGCAACGTGCGAACCACGTAGTCATGCAGACGGGAGTTGTGGATGAGTACCGAGAAGAAAGCCGATTTCTCCGGCGTCAGTGCCAGCGTCGACAGTACCGCCGAGCAGGTGCCGAAGGCGGACTTCTCCGGCGTCAGCGCTTCGGTGGACAGCACCGCCGAGGTTGTCAGCGGCGGCACCTACACCGTGCAGAAGGGAGATTCGCTGTCGAAGATCGCCAAGCAGCACCTGGGCGACGCCAATGCCTGGAAGAAGATCTTCGAAGCCAACCGCGATGTGCTCGATGACCCGGACAAGATCTTCCCGGGCCAGACCCTGAAGCTGCCGCCGAAGTAAGCCGGCAATCGAACGCCGTCCGACAATCCCCTGGGAGGAACCCCGAATGATCAAGACCACCCCGCTCCAGACCGCCCTGATCGCCGCCCTGCTGGGCAGCGTTGCCCTGGTCGGTTGCAAGAAGAAGGAAGAGTCGACCGACAGCAACGCCGCACCGGCAGCAACCGCGCCGGCTGAACCGGCAGCGCCGGCGCCGATGACCGGCGCACCGCCGCCGATGGCCGAAGCCGCTGCGGTCAGCGTCTCCACCGTTACCGTGGGCAAGACGGCCGCCGCCGACAAGTCGGTCGCACCGGCTGCCCTGTTCGCACCGAAGGATGACGTCATCGTCTCGATCAAGACCGACGGCGCCGCCAACAATGTCAATGTCGGCGCCAAGCTGACCTACCAGGACGGCCAGGTGGCCGGCGAACAGACCGCGACCCTGAACGCCAGCGGCGCGGAAACCACCAACGTCACGTTCAAGAATGCAAAGGGCTGGCCGGCCGGCAAGTACCGCGCCGAGGTCATGGTCGATGGCAAGGCGGCCGGAACGCCGCAGGAGTTCGAGGTCAAGTAAGTCCTGCCGACTCTCTCCCGGCAGGACTCACGATGGGCGCAGCCGCGAGGCTGCGTCCTTTTTTATTGGGCGATGCTCGCTCGACATGGATCTCGGGTACCCTCAGCCGCATACGGACAGGTCGGGGGACAGGATGCTCAGCTGGATGGCACTCACCCTCGCAATCGCACCCGCTGATCTGTGGAGCTACAGCTGCGACCACTTTCTATACGGTGCCTGTCTGCGCGTGCCTACGGGCATGTCCGTGACCTACGAGGCACCTGTCGACTTTGGTCTGCACCGCGTCAGGCGTGGCGATAGGGAAGTCGCCTTGATCTACGAGGGCGATGCACCTGAAAAGCCTGCGCCCGGAAGCACGCCGGATCTGCGCTTCACGGACAGCGGATATGCCGTGTCGGGGTACGCAAGCGCGGACGGAGGTTCCACCCGGTACGACGTCTACGTTCGACCCAGCGTGTCTGGCGCCGGTTCGCTGCACATCCGAGGTGCTGCTGCGACGGCAGATGAAGTCGCCAGCCTGGCCGCCGTCGTTGGAGGATTCCGCGTCTGCAGCTTCCGGCGAAGCAAACGCGCACAGACGTTGACCTGTCCGATGGGCGCCGAGTGGGGGCAGCGATTGTCGGAGTGGGTCGTGCGTGCCTCCACGAGCGGGAAGTCGAACTAGCCAACCAAGCCTCAGGCTCCAGGCGGGAAGCTAACCAGCCGCGCAACACAGTGGTGCAGTACCGCCGCGTATGGCGCGGCTTTGCCCCGCGCGGCTGAAAACGCGACAATGCAGGGGTTTCCCCACCGCGCGCCCACCCTGACGGCGGCAGGGAAAAGCGACACGGTTGCACGTGGCCCGGCGCTGGCGCCGGCCTTCCCCTGAGCACTGCTACAGAGTCCAAGTCCCCCATGTCCAAGATCCTCTACACGCTGACCGACGAAGCCCCGTTCCTGGCCACCCAGTCGCTGCTGCCGATCGTCGATGCCTACACCGCCACTGCCGGCATCGTGGTCGAAACCCGTGACATCTCGCTGTCCGGTCGCATCCTGTCGCAGTTCCCGGAACTGCTGTCCGATGCACAGAAGGTCAGTGACGACCTGGCCGAACTGGGCCAGCTGGCGACCACCCCGGACGCCAACATCATCAAGCTGCCGAACATTTCGGCGTCGGTGCCGCAGCTGAAGGCGGCCATCAAGGAACTGCAGGACCAGGGCTATCCGCTGCCGGACTACCCGGAAACCCCGGCCGACGACCAGCAGCGCGACTACAAGGCGCGCTATGACAAGGTCAAGGGCAGCGCGGTGAACCCGGTGCTGCGAGAAGGCAACTCCGACCGCCGCGCACCGCTGTCGGTGAAGAACTACGCGCGCAAGCATCCGCACCGCATGGGCGCCTGGGCCGCCGATTCGAAGTCGCACGTCGCGCACATGGCTGCCGGTGACTTCTACGGCAGCGAGAAGTCGGCCACCCTGGCCAACGCCGGTTCGCTGAAGATCACCTTCCACGGCAAGGACGGCAGCGCCGTCGTGCTGAAGGAAAAGACCGCGGTCAAGGCCGGCGAGATCGTCGATGCCGCGGTGATGAGCCGCAAGGCGCTGGCCGCGTTCATCGGCGAGCAGATCGCCGATGCCAAGGCCCAGGGCGTGCTGTTCTCGCTGCACCTGAAGGCGACCATGATGAAGGTCTCCGACCCGATCATGTTCGGCGTGGCGGTCAACGAGTTCTACAAGGACGTGTTGGCCAAGCACGCCGACGTGCTGAAGCAGGCCGGTTTCGATGCCAACAACGGCATCGGTGACCTGGCCGCGCGCCTGCCGTCGCTGCCGGAAGCCACCCGTGCCGCGATCGAAGCCGACCTGGCCGCCGAGTACGCACAGCGTCCGGGCGTGGCCATGGTCAACTCGGACAAGGGCATCACCAACCTGCACGTGCCGAGCGACGTGATCGTCGACGCCTCGATGCCGGCGATGATCCGCGACTCCGGCAAGATGTGGAATGCCGAAGGCAAGCTGCAGGACACCAAGGCGCTCATTCCGGACCGCTGCTACGCCGGCGTGTACCAGGCCGTCATCGACGACTGCAAGGCGCACGGTGCCTTCGACCCGGCCACCATGGGCTCGGTGCCGAACGTCGGCCTGATGGCACAGAAGGCCGAAGAGTACGGCTCGCACGACAAGACCTTCCAGATCGCCGCCGATGGCGTGGTCAAGGTCACCGACGACGCCGGCAACGTGGTGTTCGAGCACGCCGTGGAAGCCGGTGACATCTGGCGCATGTGCCAGACCAAGGATGCGCCGATCCAGGACTGGGTGAAGCTGGCCGTCGAACGTGCTCGCCTGAGCAGCACCCCGGCCGTGTTCTGGCTGGACGCTGCCCGTGCCCACGATGCGCAGGTCATCGCCAAGGTCGAAACCTATCTGAAGAACCACGACACCGCCGGCCTGGACATCCGCATCCTGCCGCCGGTGGAAGCCACCGCGTTCTCGCTGGACCGCATCCGCAAGGGTGAGGACACCATCTCGGTGACCGGCAACGTGCTGCGCGACTACCTGACCGACCTGTTCCCTATCATGGAGCTGGGCACCAGCGCCAAGATGCTGTCGATCGTGCCGCTGATGGCCGGTGGCGGCCTGTTCGAGACCGGCGCCGGCGGCTCGGCCCCGAAGCACGTACAGCAGTTCGTCGAAGAGGACTACCTGCGCTGGGATTCGCTGGGTGAATTCCTGGCGCTGGCCGCGTCGCTGGAACACCTGGGCAACCGTTACGACAACGCCGCCGCCCGCGTGCTGGCCAAGGCCCTGGACGAGGCCAACGGCCAGTTCCTGGACAACGACAAGTCGCCGTCGCGCAAGCTGGGTGGCATCGACAATCGCGGCAGCCACTTCTACATCGCGCTGTACTGGGCCCAGGCCCTGGCCGCGCAGAATGAAGATGCCGCGCTGAAGGCACGCTTCGCCCCGCTGGCCAAGGCGCTGACCGACAACGAGCAGAAGATCGTCGACGAGCTGATCGCCGTGCAGGGCAAGGCCGTGGATATCGGCGGCTACTACCGCCCGGACGTGGCCAAGGCCAGCAAGGCGATGCGCCCGAGCGCGACCTTCAATGCCGCACTGGAGCAGCTGCGCGGCTGATCCATCGCCGTCCCGTTGCGACCCCGGAACCCGCGCTTCGGCGCGGGTTTCTTTTTGCGTGGCCGGCCGCGTCCGATCTTCGGCCAGAACCGTGAAATCCGTCGGCTGTCGTAACGCCGTCAAGAGGGCATGAAACTTGCCCACGATGGTTGTCGCAGAACGGAACGGGCTGCGTTCGCGATCACTTCCAATCTGAGCAATCGATCACGACGGTCGCCGCAGGCGATGCCCTAGCCTTGGCGACGCGAGGCCACCGGGGAGGTGGTCGCACGGGGAACACCGATGGCACGCGTGCTGGTAGTGGGAACCGATATCCAGGGCGAGCAGGCCCTGCTGCAACGGCTGCGCCTGGCCTCTGCACTGCCCGATGGGCAGGTGCGGCGCAGCCAGGACCTGGACGACTGCGACCTGCTGGTCATCCGTGATACCCCGGCGCTGCGCAATGCGGCCCAGCGCATGCGCCAGCAACGCCCGCGACTGCACTGCTGGATCGAGGACCTGGGAGGCCAGCTGCGTGATGGCGATGGCCATCAGGACGTACTGGATGACGGTGCCATCGCCCGCGCCTTGCGCGGCATGCAGGTGGCAGGGGAGCCCCTGGCCATGCACGCACCCGCTCCGATCCGCTTGGCCGATGGTGCGCACGCCATCACCCGACTGCTGCGCGAACGGCTGCCGCTGCGCCAGGGCCAGGCACTGTTGAGTGATGCGGGCGAGCCGTTGCTGCTGATGGATCTGGAGCATGACCAGGCGGTGCTGCTGCAGGAGCCTTCCGCCGCACTGGTAGAGCGCCTGGCCGACGCCTTCGAGCGACTGCAGCTGGATGCGCTGACACCGGCACGACTGCAGGCGTTGGCCGGCGACCGTGCACGCCAGCCACTGCGGCCGTTGCTGTGGCAGTGGGCGCAGCGCAGTCGTCACTGGCAGGCGCTGGACGAGCGCCTGCGCGGTGCTTCGGTGAAGCTGCTGCGCTGGCCCGATTTCCGCGTGCTGGGCCACGATCACGATGGCTTCCGCCTGTGCTCGCTGCTGCTCAAGCGGGCCTGCACCGTGGACGAGTGCGCGATGCTGCTGGAACTGCCGGCGGCGGCGGTGCGCGACTTCATCCATGCCGCCTATCTGTGTGGCTATGCGCAGCTGCAGGCTGCACCGACGTCGTCGGTAGCGACGGCGCGCAGCGTGGGTGCCGATCACGGCCTGCTCGCCCGCCTGTGGCGGCACCTGCGCGGGAGCGAGCGCAATGCGTGAGCACAAGGTGGTGGTGCTGGGCGGGATGGGCAGTGGCAAGTCGACCCTGGTGCGCAGCATCGCGGCCGGCGCGGTGATCGATACGGATGTGGCCAACAGTGATCGCCTTGGCGCCGACAAGGCCTCCACCACCGTCGCGCTGGACTACGCCGACATCGACCTGCCCAACGGCGAACGGCTGCGCCTGTACGGCACCCCGGGCCAGCAGCGCTTCGACTTCCTGTGGCCGATCCTGCTGCAGGGTGCGCGCGGTGCGGTGTTGCTGCTGGATGCGCGTCGCGCCGGCATGGCCGCCGAGCTGCAGGACTACCTGCAGGTGCTGCGGCCGTTTGCACCGGCGCTGGCCCTGGTGGTGGCGGTCACCCATCTCGACCAGGCGCCCCATGCCGCGCTGGACGACTGGGCCACGCGCGCCTGCCTCGACGACCAGCCACTGCCGCTGCTGGCGGTCGATGCCCGCAACCGCGAGCAGGGACTGCTGCTGATGGATGTGTTGATGGGCGAAATGGAAGCGCATGCACTGGTGGCCGCGCATGGCTGACGGGCAGGTGGCGGTCCTGCCCGATGCCGGTCAGCGCGAGCGCCTGCAGCCCCTGCTGCACGACCTGCAGCAGCGGGTCGAAGGTGTGCGCACGGTCGTGCTGGCCAGCGTGGATGGTTTCGCGCTGGTCAGCGCCGGTGCTGACGGTCGCGGCGAACGGTTGGCGGCGATGACCAGCGCGATGCTGGCGCTGGCCGCGGCGGTGGGGCGCGAGCTGGTGCTGGGCGATCTGCAGACGCTGATGCTGGAAGCCGCGGGGGGCAAGGTGCTGATGCTGGCGATCCAGGCCGAAGGGCGCGCGCCGCTGCTGCTGATGGCAGCCTGCGACCAGCGCAGCGTGATCGGCCAGGTGCTGTGGCAGAGCAGGGAATGTGGCCAGGCGATCCTGGCCGAACTCAGCGGATCGTGAGCCCGGTCGCAGGGGAACAAGGGGCTCGAACCAACACTGACAAGGGGATACGACGTGGCTGGATTGACTGAATCGTTGAACGCACTGATGGGCATCGATGGCGCACAGGCGGTGGCGCTGGTCGACTATGAAAGCGGCATGCTGCTGGGCGAAGCCGGTGCCGGCATGGACATGGAAGTGGCCGCGGCCGGCAACACCGAAGTGATCCGTGCCAAGATGAAGACTGCCGCGTCGCTGAACCTCAACGACACCATCGAGGACATCCTGATCTCGCTGGGCAAGGCGTACCACATCATGCGTCCGGTGGCGAAGAAGAAGGGGCTGTTCTTCTACATCGTGCTGGACCGCACCAAGTCCAACCTGGCCCTGGCGCGGCGCAAGGTGCAGGACGTGGAGGCCGAACTGGCGATCTGAGCCGGTAGTGCCGGCCGCTGGCCGGCATCTGCATGGATCCACCGGCGGTCCAGGGGCTGCCGGCCAGCGGCCGGCACTACCTGCGCGCTCGACGGCGCCACACACGCCAGCGTATGGTGAAGCCGGTCCTCTCCGGTGAGCCCTGCATGTCCGAGCCTGACATCGCCGCCGAGCTGGCGTCGCGCATCGCGGGCGCCATCCGTGATGGTTTCGAGCAGTATCACGCCCGCTTCGCGGCGATCACCGCGCGTGCGCGGCAGCGCTTCGAGCAGCGCGACTGGGCCGGCGCCCGCCAGGATGCCGTCGAGCGCATCGCCCTGTACGACCTGTGCATCGCCGAGCAGATGGATGCCCTGCGTCGCCTCGCCGGTGAGGCGATCGGCGCGCGCGCGCTGTGGCTGCAGGTGCACGCGCGCTACAGCGCCCTGCTGCAGGAGCTGATCGATGCCGAGCTGTACAAGACCTTCTACAACACCTTGTCGCGGCGCCTGTTCGCCACCCGTGGCGTGGACCCGGCGCTGGAGTTCATCGCCTTCGACGTTGAACCTTCCGATGCCATCACCCATCCGGTCGCACGGCATACCTATGCGGTCTCGCCCACGCGGCCGGTGGAGGCGCTGCAGCGGGTGCTGGCCGACTACCGCTTCGACATTCCCTATGCCCACCAGTTGCGCTGCGCGGCGGCGATCGCAGTGCGCCTGCAGGACGATCTGGCCCATTGGGGTGACACGCCGGTACGCAGCATCGAGCTGCTCGACACCGTGTTCTATCGCGAGCGCCGCGCCTATCTGGTCGGCCGCGTGTTCGGCGAGCATCGCTTCTCGCCGTGCGTGATCGCCCTGGTCAACGATGAGCGCGGGCTGCGCGCCGATGCCGTGCTGACCCGGCGCCGCGATGTCGCCCACCTGTTCGGCGTGTCGCGCAGCTACTTCCAGGCCGACCTTGCCACGGTGGGGGATGCGGTGGTGTTCCTGCGCAGCCTGTTGCCGGGCAAGCCGATCGACGAGATCTACACCGTGCTGGGCCGCGCCAAGCAGGGCAAGACCGAGCGCTACCGCACCTTCTTCCGCCACTTCAACGAGCATCCGCAGGAGCGGCTGGTGCCTGCCGAAGGCACGCCGGGCATGGTCATGGCGGTGTTCACCCTGCCCAGCTATCCGCTGGTGTTCAAGCTGATCCGCGACCGCTTTGCCTGGCCCAAGGCAATGTCGCGGCAGCAGGTGGAAGAGAAGTACGCGCTGGTGTTCAACCTTGACCGTGTCGGCCGTCTGCTTGACGCACAGCCGTATCGCCATCTGCGCTTCCCGCGTGACCGCTTCGCGCCGGCGCTGCTGGACGAGCTGCTGCAGCAGTGCGCGCAGAGCGTTCGCGTCGATGGCGACCAGGTGGAAGTCGCGCTGTGCTATGTGCAGCGTCGCTTCCGCCCGTTGAACCTGTACCTGCGCGAGCAGGGCGGAGAGGCGGTGCGCGCGGCGGTGCTCGACTATGCGCAGGCCATCACCGACATGGCGCGCAACAACATTTTTCCCGGTGACATGCTGCCGAAGAATTTCGGTGTGTCGCGCCATGGCCGCGCCGTGTTCTACGACTATGACGAACTGTGCCTGGTCAGCGACTGCGTGTTCCGCGCCTGGCCGCAGCCGCGCAGCCCGGAAGAGGCGATGGCCGATGAGCCGTGGTTCCATGTAGGCCCACGCGATGTCTTCCCTGAGCGCTTCGGCCCGTTCATGGGGCTGCCGGCCGCTGAACTGGCCGCGGTGCGCGAGCATTTCCGGCACCTGTTCGATCCGCAGTGGTGGCAGCAGCTGCAGGAGCGGTTCGCGCGTGGTGACTACCCCGACACCCCGCCGTACGCGGGCGCCCACCGGCTGGCGTGAACGGGCTGCCGTGGCGGCGCCGACTGGGGTACGCTCGGTATTCATCACCAAGGACCCGGCAATGATGCGTTCCCCCCTGTTTCTCGCCCTCGCGCTGGCCGTAGGCTGCGGCGCCCCCTTGCTGGCCGGCGATGCCAGTGCACAGACCGCACGCGCCGTGCGCGCCACGGCGGAAATGAGCATGGTGCTTTCCGGCCATATCGAGATCACTGCCGATGGTTCGGTCAGCACGCTGGTACTGGACCAGAAGTCGATGCTGTCTCCGAGCATCGCATCCTTCGTCGAGGGCACCATTGCAGGTTGGCGCTTCGAGCCGACGCTGCGTGATGGCAAGGCGGTGGCGACGCGTGCTCCGCTGCACGTGCGCCTGCGCGGCAAGTCGATGGCAGATGGCGGTTACGAAGTCAGCATGACCAGCGTCAACTTCAGCGAATACGATCCGAAGGCGACCGACTCGGTGACTGACCGGCGCATGACGCCGCCGCGTTACCCGGAAGAGGTCTATCGGAACGGTGGCCAGGGCGAGGTGGTGCTGATGGTCAAGGTGGCCCGCGACGGTACGGTGGCCGATGTCGTTGCCGAGCAGGTCAACATGGCCGTGATCGGGCCCGAGCGAACCCTGGCCAAGATGCGCGACAGCCTGGCCAAGGCCAGCGTCAGCAGCGCCCGCAAATGGACCTTCACCCCGCCGACCACCGGCGAGGACAGCACCCGGGACAGCTGGACGGTACGCGTGCCGGTGAACTTCGCCCTGAACAATGATCGCAATGCCGGGCCGGAGCGTCTGGGGCGCTGGCGCGTCTTCATTCCGGGGCCGCGGCAGGCCGTGCCGTGGCGCAGGGCGGACCCGATCGAGCAGGCCGGTAGTGACCTGCTGCAGGAGGGCGGCGTCTACATGGTTGATGGCGCCCGGCGCGGCGTGCGCCTGCTGACCCCGCTGGAACAGGGCTGAGGGTGGTGGCGGGGCCGGCCGGGCCGGCTCCGCATCAGTCGGCGTAGGGGTAGACCACGACCCGGTTGCGGCCCTGTTCCTTGGCCATGTACAGCGCCTTGTCGGCCAGCCGCAACGCCTGCTCGGCATCGACATGGAAGCTCGGGAAATGGGCCACGCCCAGTGACACGGTGATGGTGCCCACCGGCTCGAACGGGTGGTCGGCGATATGCTGGCGCAGGCGTTCGCCGGCCTGGCGTGCCGGCTCGGCGTTGATGCCCGGCAACAGCAGCAGGAATTCCTCGCCGCCGGCGCGGCAGAGGATGTCGCTGTCGCGCGAATAGCGGCGCATCTGATCGGCGATATGGACGATGGCGGCGTCGCCGACGTCGTGGCCGTGGGCATCGTTGATCGATTTGAAGCGATCGATGTCCAGCGCCAGGATCGCGAACGGGATGCCCTGCACCTGCAGCGCATCCAGGGCCTGCTGCAGGCCACGACGATTGAGCAGGCCGGTCAGCGGGTCGGTGCGGCTGGCCCGGTTGAGCGTGCCGATCCGGTCCTGCAGTGCGTTGAAGCTGTGCAGCACCGCGTGTTTCAGCTGCGCGACCTCGAAGTACCACGCACGGATGCCGCTGACATGGTTGATCGCATTGCCGGTATCTTCGCCGCCCTGCACGTTGCGCGCCAGCTGCCACAGCGGCATCGAAATGCGGCGGGCGAACCACCAGGTGACCAGCAGCGACAGCAGGCCGAGCGGAATCGCGTTCCAGATCACTGCGGTCATCAACCGCGACAGCGGTTGCAGGGTGGCCTCGGTCGGACGCTGGGCGATGATGCCCCAGCCGGTCGCCGGTACCGGTGCATACCCGGCCAGCATCGACACGCCCAGGTTGTTGCGCACCTGCTGGGCGCCGCGCTCGCCACGCACCACCGCCTTCACCGCCGGATTGCCGACCACGTAGTCACCGACCCGCTTGCCATCGGCGTGATAGAGCAGGCGACCATGACGGTCGACCACGTACAGGTAGGACCCGTCGCGGTAGTAGTGCTTGCCCAGCAGCGTATGCAGTGCGCTGCGCTGGCGCAGGTACAGGGTCCCGCTGACGTAGCCGCGGTAGTGGCCCTGGCGGTTGAAGATCGGGTGCGACAGCGACACCAGCAGCTTGCCGGTGGCCGATTGGTACGGATCGCTGATCATCGGCTGGCGTGCCGCCAGTGCTGCGTTGTTGCCGACGCTGTGCAGCACCTCACCCTGCAGCTGCAGGGTCTGCGGCGAAGTGGCGATCACCAGGCCATCGGCGTCCACCACCAGCGAGGAGTTGAAGCTGTTGGTCTGCAGCTGCAGGCGGCTGGCCTCATCCTGCGCCCGCTGCGGATCCAGATCGTCCTGGCCGAGCCGGGTGGCCGCATAGGCCAGCTCCTGCTGTGCGGCCAGCAGGAAGTTCTGGGTGGTCTCGGCCAGCTTGGTGGCATAGACGCGATTGGCTTCCAGGGTGTTGCCGACCAGCTGGTCGCGCTGCACCCGGTAGCTGGCCAGCAGGGTATTGGCCAGCGCGATGATGGCGCTGAGCAGGGCCAGGGCGAGGATCAGCTTGCCCAGGTTGAGGCGGGGCGAAATCAGGCGCATGCGGGGCAAACGAGGGCAGAGGGCGCTCGGCGCGGTCAGGTACCGGCGGAGGCGGGGCTGCATTATCGCCACAAAAGGGCCGGGCGCGGGTGAAGCACGCGCCCGCCACGGGATTCACCGTTGCAGTCGCTGGCGCAGGATCTGCCGTATCTGCGCGGCGCCGTCGGCGTGCAGCGGGGCCAGCACGCCACGCGCATGCGCAGGAATTTGTGCGCTGGTCGCCGTATCGGCGTCGAACACGTAGTGATCGAACATCGCGCGCCAGTGCGCGCGCTGGGGTTCGGGAAGGTCGCGCACCGCCAGGATCGCCAGCATCAGTGCGTTCATCGGCGAATCCATCCAGGCCGGCACCGGGCGCCACCAGCTGTTGATCAGCACGTTGAACGCGTCCAGTCCTTCCATGTGGTGCCACCAGAGCGAAGGAATGAAGACGGCATCGCCCGGCGCCAGTTCTGCCACCTGCGCCTGCGCCAGCGCCTCGCGGAAGCGTGGGAAGCGCTCGAAATCCGGTGCGTGGAAGTCAACCAGGCTGATCGCCTGGCCGGCCGGGGTCAGATCCAACGGGCCGACGTAAAGATTGCGCACCTGGTCGGGGGCGAACAGGGTGACCCGGCGGCGCCCCGCAGCCACGCAGGCAAGATTGTCCGGTACATCCTGGTGGGCGGCGATGCGCGAGCGGTTGCCGATCCAGATGCTGGTCAGCGGGTCGGCCATGCCCAGATGCAGCGGATTCGCTTCGGCCAGGCCGGGCAGGAAGCTGTCCAGCGTGGTCGAGGCGACGTAGATCGACGGCGGCGACGGATCGTGCGCGTACTTCAGCAACGTGGCCAGCACGACTTTCAGCGGCACCTGTTCGCGGCGGAAGTTGAAGCCGCTCATGTCCTCGTTGTAGAACAACCGCCCCTGTGCTTCGGGCGCTGCGGTGGTGGCGGTCACCGGCATCCGGCCAGGATCGAAGGTGGCCAGATGAGCGACCGCAGCGGCATCGGACGTGCGTGCGGCGGCCACCAGCGGCCAATGCGAGACCAGCCCGCGGATCACCTTCGGCGTGGTCCAGCCCGGCAGCTGCTCGTGCAGCTGTGCCGGGTCCAGGCCATGTACTTCATCGATGGGGTAGGGCGGCGGCAGCATGCGCGGATATCCGGTGGGGTGTGTGGAGCCGGGCCTGCGCCCGGCTCCACGATACCGTGGCCGGTCAGAACTTGTAGCGTACGCCGAACATGTAGCGTGGCCCGGTCTGGGTGGCGTAGCGCAGCATGTTGGTATGGCGCGAGTACGTGCGCATGGTCTCGTCGGTGAGGTTGATCGCCTCCAGGCTCAGGGTCAGCTGTTCGCTCACCGCGTAGCTGATGTTCAGGTCGAGCTGGCCGTAGGCAGCGGTGTAGTTCGGATTGGGACCCTGGCCGCCGATGCCGTTGAGGAACTTGTCGCGCCAGTTGTACGCCGCACGGATCTGCCAGGCGTGCTTGTCATAGAAAGCGACAACGTTGGCCGAGTCGCTCAGGCCGATCATCGGGTACTGGTCACCCAGGCTCAGGTTGTTGAAGGTCAGCCCCGACTTCACCTTGGTGTAGTTGGCCGCGACGCCGAAGCCGGACTGGCCGAACAGGTGCTGTACCGCCACTTCCCAGCCATCGAGATGGTCCGAGTGCTGGTTGGCGGGCACGGTGACGTCGAAGCCGGCGATCGGATCTCCCGGCAGGCCGGTGATGGTGCCGGTCTTCTGCCCGGCCGAATTGGTGCCGGTGTAGGTCACGCCCGGATCGCCGGCATGGTTGGTGAAGATGTAGTCGCGGATGCAGGGCATGTCGGTGGTGCCGCAGCCGGAGGCCAGTGCCTCGTTCCAGTACGCACCTCCCACCGGGGTGTGCAGCGTGCCGGTGTTCTCGCGCACGATGGTGTCGCTGATGAAGTTCTTGATGTTCTTGCGGAAGAAGCCGACCGAGGCATAGCTGGCCTCGCCGTAGTACCACTCCAGCGACAGGTCGAAGTTGTCCGAGATCAGCGGCTCCAGCCCCGGGTTGCCACGACTGGCGGTGCCGCCCTGGGTGCGCACGATGTCGGCCAGCGACTGGCCGCTCTGAATCTGGGTCCAGCTGGGGCGGCCCAGCGTGCGGCTGTAGCTGCCGCGCAGCGCCAGCGATTCGCTCAGGTCCAGCTTCAGGTCGACGTTGGGCAGCATGTAGTCGTACTTGCCACGGCCACCGATGAAGCTGCTGTCGGCCGCGTAGACGATGTTCAGCTCGTTGGCCGAGCCCCAGCTGATGCCGGTGGGTACGCGCACCATCGCGTTGGATTCTACTTCGGTGCGCTCGTAGCGCACGCCGGCGGCCACGTGCAGCGGCATCGACCAGTCGAAGCTGGTGCGGTACTGCAGGTAGGCGCTGCGGGTCTTCTCGGTGGTGCGGATGTCCTCTGAATACTGGCTGGGCGCGTAGTAGCAGCTGGGGCAGGCCGGATCGGAGGCGCTGCCGACCTGTGCGGCGCGATCGATCAGGCGGTCGAAGTCGAAGACCAGGAACTGGCCGGTCAGGCGCGGATCGCTGTGGCCGGAGAACGCCTTGAAGTACTTGGCCATGTTGTCCGCATACCAGATGTCATCGGCGTAGTCGGACGGTGTTCCCAGGCCACCCCAGGTATTGCGCTGCATGATCGCCGACGCCGAACGGTTCTCCACCTGGGCGTGGCCAATGCCGAAGTCCAGCGCCGAGTAGTCGGCAAAGCGGAACGTACCGCGACCCTGGTACTGCTGCACTTTCGACTTGTTGTAGCTGTTCTGGAACACCGAACCGGTCACCAGCGCATCGGACGCCTGCACGCCGCCGGGCGGCAGCGCGATGTTGATGATCGGCAGGTCGCCGCTGTAGTCCACCGTGGTCTTGCCACGCACGAAGGCGGCCACGCCCAGCACGCCGGCCGAACCATACGGACTGTCCGGCTTCGATTCGGCGGTGGAGTTGTGGGCATCGAACGAGAGGTCCAGCGCGTCGTTCACTTCCCAGTCCACGTTGAAGCCCAGCGAGTGCATGCCGGTCCTGGTGGCCAGCTTGGCGCCGCCCATCGACACGTCCGAATTGGTCATGTCCTCGCTGTAGATGATCGGCGCGGCCACCGGCCCGTTGGTCCAGGTGCTGTCGCCCGGTCCGTAGTTGAACCACACGGACAGTTCACTGCGTTGCTGCTGCACCTTGTTCTCGACATAGGTGTAGTCCAGCGTGGTCGTCACGTTGTCGGCCGGCTTCCACTGGAACGTGGCCTGCGCATTGGTGCGCTGGCGCTGCACGCCGTTGACGTTGTACGCGGTGTTCTGCGGGCGTGCGTACACATCGTTCGGCCCGGGCCGGTTGGTGATGCGGTCGGCATAGCCCTGGCCCGGCTGCGGCAGCGCGCGCCAGTCGGTGGTGTTGTTGCCGTACAGCGTCGCCCAGCCTTCGGCCACCGTGGCCTGGTTGAAGCCCGAATCGCGTTCCTGATGGCTGGCACTGAGGGTCACGCCGAAGCGGTCATCGGCGTAGCGCTGGCTGAAGATGCCCGACAGTTCGCCGGTGATGTTCGAGCCCTGCAGCGTGCGCGGCAGGTTGTCGTTGGACGAATCATTGACCGCCTTCAGGCCCAGGCTGATCACCGGCTCCGACTCCAGCGGGCGCATCGTCCTGATGTTGATGGTGGCGCCGATACCGCCAGCCGGGTTGTCGGCACGGCTGGTCTTGTACACCTCCACCGCCGAAACCGATTCGGAGGCAAGGTTGGCGAAATCGAACGAGCGCGAGCCATTCAGGCCGCCACCACCGTTGCCAAGGTTGGAGGCGGGCATCTGGCGACCGTTCAACAACACCAGGTTGTAGTCCGGGCCGATGCCGCGCACGGTCACCTTGGAGCCTTCGCCGCTGGAGGTACGGTCGATCGACACGCCGCTGATGCGCTGCAGCGATTCGGCCAGGTTGGTATCCGGGAATTTGCCGATGTCCTCGGCGACGATGCCATCGACCACGCCCTGGCTGTCGCGCTTGAGGTTCATTGAAGACTGCAGGCTGCCGCGGATACCGGTGACCTGCACGGTATCCAGCGTGGCCGGATCGGCCGGGCCGGCGGCGGGTGCGTCCTGTGCCCAGGCCGGTGCAGCCAGCGCTGCCAGCAGCGCGGAAGTGAGCATCGTCTTGCGAGGTACTGCCCTGTACGTCTTCATGCAAGCTCCCTCCCCAGGGAATCCGGTTGTGTTGTTGCGTTGTTCTGATCGCGGTTACTGCACGTGGCCGGATTGGAGCGACGGTTGACAGCGTTGTCAACAAACTGCCATCAAGTGCGCCTGACCAGCGGCCGTGCAGGTCGGGATGTAACCGTTGCCAGGAAGCCGCTCGCATCTGCGAATTGCCTTTATTGAAGGCGTTTGCAGCGGTTTTTCAGGCATGACAGCGCTGCCAATCCGGATGCGGAAAAGCGTTGTGCGGTGCAGAACGAAACTGCGCGGATGACGGTGCGGGGGCGTGCCGGGAAGGCTGTGCGGCGTGTTGACAGCGCCGGACAATCCAGTTGGCCTTCGTGTGCCGCGCATGACCGATGGATGGCTTGAATCACTGACCGGGAGGACAGGCATTGGACACAGCAACGACCGTCAGCGGACAACACGTGCAGGGCAATACCCGCGCGTTGGCCGTGGTGACCGCGATCTTCTTCATGTGGGGCTTTCTCACCTGCCTCAACGACATCCTCATTCCCCACCTGAAGGCCGCCTTCGCGCTCACCTGGGTGCAGGCGATGCTGATCCAGTTCACCTTCTTCGGCGCCTACTTCCTGATGTCACTGCCGGCCGGACGGCTGGTCGCGGCGCTCGGCTACAAGCGCGGCATCGTCGCCGGCCTGGCCATCGCCTGCGTGGGTGCGCTGATGTTCTGGCCGGCCGCTGCCGCGCACGTGTACGGCCTGTTCCTGGCGGCGCTGTTCGTGCTGGCCACCGGCATCACCGTGCTGCAGGTGGCGGCCAATCCCTATGTCGCGCTGCTCGGTGACGAGCGCACCAGCTCCAGCCGGCTGACCCTGGCGCAGGCGATGAACTCGCTGGGCACTACGCTGGCGCCGCTGTTCGGCGGCCTGCTGATCCTCTCGGCGAAGCCGCGCAGCGAGGATGAGCTGGCCCTGCTGCCGCAGGCCGAAGCACTGGCCTATCGCGCGGCCGAAGCGCAGTCGGTGCAGCTGCCGTACTTCGGCCTGGCAGTCGCGCTGCTTCTGCTGGCCGTCGCGATCTGGATGTTCCGCCTGCCCACCATTCCGGGCGTGGAGGGGCGCGCCAGCAGCGAAGGCCGCGTATGGGACGTGCTGCGCCATCGCCACGTGCGCCTGGGCGTGCTGGCCATCTTCTGCTACGTCGGTGCCGAGGTGTCCATCGGCAGCGTGCTGGTCAATTTCCTGTCCTCGCCAGGCATCGGCCACGGCCTGACCGAGCAGGAAGCCACCGGCTATGTTTCGCTGTACTGGGGCGGCGCGCTGGCCGGCCGCCTGGTGGGGGCGGCGCTGCTGGCGCGGCTGGACGCGCGCCATCTGCTGGGCCTGTTCGCGGTGGCGGTGATGATCCTGCTGGGCATCACGGTCACCGCCAGTGGCGGCCTGGCCAAGTGGGCCGTGGTCAGCATCGGCCTGTTCAACTCCATCATGTTCCCGACCATCTTCGCCCTGGCCATCGCCCGCCTTGGTGCACTCACCGGAAAGGCGTCGAGCCTGCTGGTGATGGCCATCGTCGGTGGCGCGGTGATTCCGCTGGCGATGGGCTGGCTGGCCGATCGCCATGGCCTGCAGCTGTCCTTCCTGCTGCCGGTGCTGTGCTACGTCTACATCGCCTTCTATGCGTGGAAGGGCTCACGGCTGCCGGCGCCATGAGCCCGGTTCTGCCGTCGTCAGCGCCGCCGGGGCGCGGCGGTCGACTCGCGATCCAGCACCGCATGCTCGACCGTGATCATGCGTCCTGCGGTCTCGGTGCGGATGTGCTCAATCAACTGCTCGGTCGCCAGCCGGCCCATGTGCGCGGTCGGCTGGCGCACCGTGGTCAGCGCCGGATAGATGTGCCCGGCGATCGGGGTATCGTCGAAGCCGCACACCGACAGATCGCGCGGGACACGCAGGCCACGCTCGCCGGCCACGCGGTACACCGCCGCGGCCATGTCATCGTTGGCCGCGAAGATCGCCGTCGGCGGATCGTCCAGATCCAGCAGGATGTTGGCGGCATCCACGCCCGACTCGAACGAGAACTGGCCGTTGACCACCAGCTGCGGGTCGTAGGCGATACCGGCGCCGCGCAGCGCCTGGCGATATCCGGCGTGGCGCCACTGGCAGGCACCGTGCGCGCGGGGCCCCTTGATGTGGCCGATGCGGCGATGGCCCTGCGCGACCAGGTGGCCGATCAGTTCGACCACCGCGGTGGTCTCGTCCATGCGCACGCCGATGCGGCCTTCCGGGTGGCGTGGCGCGATGCAGGCGAAGGGAATGTCCTGCTCTTCCAGGTAGGACAGCACCACCTCATCGTCGGTCAGTGGTGGAATCAGCACGACGCCGTCCGGGCGCGAGTTCTCGAACAGCGCGGCCAGGTCGGGCAGGGTGCGGCGGCCGGTACCGACCGGCCCCAGGATCAGGTTGTAGTGCTGCGCATGGCAGGCTTCCAGCATGCCGCTCTGGATTTCCATCAGGTAGTTGCGCGAAGGATTGTTGTAGACCAGCGCCAGTGCATACGAGCGCTGGCCGGCCAGGCTGCGCGCCGACAGGTTGGGCTTGTAGCCCAGCCGCGCCACTGCCGCCAGCACGCGTTCGCGCGTCTGCTCGCGCACGTTCGGCTCGTGGTTGAGTACGCGGGACACGGTCTTGATCGAAACCCCGGCGACGGCGGCGACATCCTCGATTCGACTGCGCATGGTGCGATGGATCCTCCTGGAAGGCGGCGGGCACGCGGCGATGGTAGAGCGTGCTGGCCCGGTCGATGTTGCCGAAGCAGGCGGATGTTGCCACGACAGGAGGTCCGCTGGCACGTCCGGATTCCTTGTCGCGATGCAGCACCCGGGCGTGACCGCGGTGCGCCACGCGCGCGGCGGAGCCCGTCGTTGCGCGGCCACCACCGCATTGCGCACGAACAACGATTGACAGCACGTGAGCGGACTTATATGACAGCGCTGTCAGGAGCGGTGCGCAGGCACCCATGCCGGCGTGCCATCGCCGCCGCGCACGCCAGGAACTTCATCCACGGAGGTAGAGCCCAGTGAATCGCCCCACCCAGACCCTTCTTGCCAGCTGCCTGCTGGCCGCGATTGCCGCACCGGTCGGTGCCGCACAGGCCGAGGGCGAACGCCTGCAGGACTGGCCACGCGTGCACAGCGCGATCGCCACCGACGCCGGCATCGAACGCCGCGTGCAGCAGATCCTTTCGCAGATGACGCTGGCGCAGAAGATCGGGCAGATGACCCAGGCCGAGATCAAGACAATCACGCCGGAGCAGGTGCGCCAGTACTACATCGGCTCGGTGCTCAACGGCGGCGGCTCCTGGCCGGGCATGGACAAGCACGCCAGCGTGCAGGACTGGCTGAAACTGGCCGATGCCTACCACGTGGCTTCATTGGCGACCGATGCGAAGACGCCGGTGCCGGTGATCTGGGGTACCGACGCGGTGCATGGCCACAACAATGTGCTGGGCGCCACGCTGTTCCCGCACAACATCGGCCTGGGCGCGGCCGGTGATGCCGAACTGATCGAGCGCATTGGCGAGGCGACCGCACGCTCGGTGCGTGCCACCGGCATCGGCTGGGTGTTCGCGCCCACCCTCGCCGTGGCCCACGACCCGCGCTGGGGCCGCACCTACGAAAGCTATTCGTCCGACCCGGCGGTGATCCGCAGCTTCGCCCACGCCTACGTCAAGGGCGCGCAGGGGGCGTTCAAGGATGACGGCAACGTGGTCACCACCGCCAAGCACTACCTGGGCGACGGTGCCACCGACAACGGCCGGGATCAGGGTGAGGCGCTGGTCGACAAGGCCACCATGATCAACGTCCACGCGCAGGGCTATTACGGCGCGCTGGCCGAAGGTGCGCAGACCGTGATGGCCTCGTTCAACAGCTGGAACGACCGCGCCGCCGGAATCGACTACGGCAAGATGCACGGCAGCAGGGCACTGCTGACCGATGCGCTGAAAGACAGGATGGGCTTCGACGGCTTCGTCGTCTCCGACTGGAACGGCATCGCCCAGGTGCCGGGCTGCCGCAACGACAGCTGCGCGCAGGCCATCAACGCCGGCATCGACATGGTAATGGTGCCCGACGACTGGAAGGCCTTCATCGACAACACCACCGCGCAGGTGCAGAAGGGCGAGATCCCGATGGCGCGCATCGACGATGCGGTGACGCGCATCCTGCGGGTGAAGCTGCGTGCCGGGCTGTTCGAACACAAGCCGTCCGACAGCCGTTATGCGGGTGATGCCACGGCCGTGCAGCACCGCGAGCTGGCGCGCCGCGCGGTGCGTGAATCGCTGGTGCTGCTGAAGAACGAAGGCCATGCGCTGCCGTTGCGCAGAGATGCGCGCGTGCTGGTGGTCGGCAAGGGCGCCGACAACATCGGTGACCAGTCCGGTGGCTGGTCGCTGACCTGGCAGGGCACCGAGAACAGCAATGCCGACTTCCCCAACGCCGACTCGGTGCTGGGCGCGCTGCGCGCCGAACTGGGCGCGGACAAGGTCAGCTTCAGCGCAGATGGCCAGGGCATCGACCCGAACACCTTCGATGTGGTGCTGGCGGTGATCGGGGAAACGCCGTATGCGGAGACCAACGGCGACATCCTTGCCTCGGACACGGTCAGCCACAGCCGCGCCTACCCGCAGGACCTGGCCGTGCTGAAGGCCGCCACAGCGAGCGGCAAGCCGGTGGTGACGGTCTACCTGTCCGGTCGGCCGATGTACACCAACGACCTGCTCAATCTGTCCAGCGCGTTCGTTGCGGCGTGGCTGCCGGGCACCGAAGGCAAGGGCGTCACCGATGTGCTGGTGGCCGGCAAGGGTGGCAAGCCCGCGCACGACTTCCGCGGCCGCCTCAGCTTCCCGTGGCCGGGCGTGCCATGCCCGGCGCCGATCGACCAGCCCGATGCGAAGAAGCCGGCCCTGTTCGCGCGGGGTTATGGCCTGAGCTACGCCAAGGGTGGCAAGGTCGCGCGTCTGGACGAAGCCAATCCGGACAGCTGCGGCGAAGTGACGGTGCTGCCGATCTTCAACCGCGCCGACACGCCGCCGTTCGCCCTGCACGTGGCCGCCGCTGGCGCAACGCAACCGCTGGGCAATGATCTGAATGCCACGCTGCGCTGGCCGGCTGCCAAGCCGGTGGTGCAGGTGCGCACCGTGCAGGTGAACACCCAGCAGGACGCCAAGGAGGTGACCTGGCTGGCCCCCGCGCAGCTGATCGCGCGCAGCACCTCGCGCCGCAACCTGGGCGCACTGGCGCGCAGCAACGGCGCGCTGCAGTTCGATGTGCAGCTGGTGAAGCGCCCTGTCTCGCCGGTGAAGGTGACGATGCAGTGCGGCAGTGGCTGCGAGGGCGGGGTGGATATCGCCCCGTTGCTGGGCAAGCTCTCGCCCGGCCAGAAGCAGACGGTGACCGTGCCGCTGGCGTGCTTTGCCAAGCAAGGCGTGGCCCTGGGTGCGGTGGAAGCTCCGTTCGTGGTGACTGCCGACACGCCGTTCGCCGCGGCCTTCACCCAGGTCAAGCTGACCGCCAACACGGCCAATGCCGAGGGTGCGGTGGCCTGCCCGTAAGCCGCGCGGCCGCGCCGGGTGATGCCCGGTGCGGCCGGTAGATCCACGCCATGCGTGGATGCCGCCTATCCCGACGGCAAAAAAAAGCCCCGCAATGCGGGGCTTTTCTCTTATCGCTTCATCGAACCGAAGAACTCGTCGTTGGACTTGGTGTTCTTCATCTTGTCCAGCAGGAATTCCATCGCGGCCATTTCATCCATCGGATGCAGCAGCTTGCGCAGGATCCAGATCTTCTGCAGCAGTTCCGGTTCGATCAGCAGGTCTTCGCGGCGGGTGCCCGAACGGTTGATGTCGATGGCCGGGAACACGCGCTTTTCAGCAATGCGACGGCTCAGGTGCACTTCGCTGTTGCCGGTGCCCTTGAACTCTTCGTAGATCACCTCGTCCATCTTCGAGCCGGTGTCGACCAGCGCGGTGGCGATGATGGTCAGGCTGCCGCCTTCTTCCACGTTGCGCGCGGCACCGAAGAAGCGCTTCGGGCGGTGCAGGGCGTTGGCGTCGACACCACCGGTCAGCACCTTGCCCGAGCTCGGCACCACGTTGTTGTAGGCGCGGGCCAGGCGGGTGATCGAGTCGAGCAGGATCACCACGTCCTTCTTGTGCTCGACCAGGCGCTTGGCGCGCTCGATGACCATCTCGGCCACCTGCACGTGGCGCGCGGCCGGCTCGTCGAAGGTCGAACTGATGACTTCGCCGCGCACGGTGCGCTGCATTTCGGTCACTTCTTCCGGGCGCTCGTCGATCAGCAGCACGATCAGGTGCACGTCCGGGTGGTTGGTGGTGATCGCGGTGGCGACCTGCTGCATCATCATCGTCTTGCCCGCCTTCGGCTGGGAGACGATGAGCGAGCGCTGGCCCTTGCCCTGCGGTGCCATCAGGTCGAGGATGCGGCCGGTGATGTCTTCCGACGAACCGTTGCCGCGCTCCAGGGTGAAGCGACGGCGCGGGAACAGCGCGGTCAGGTTCTCGAACAGCACCTTGTTCTTCGATGCTTCGATCGGCTCACCGTTGATGGTGTCGACGATGTTCAGCGCGAAGTAGCGTTCGCCATCCTTCGGGAAGCGGATGCGGCCGGAGATGTGGTCGCCGGTACGCAGGTTGAAGCGGCGGATCTGGCTGGGCGAGATGTAGGTGTCGTCCGGGCCGGCCAGGTAGCTGGCTTCGGCCGCGCGCAGGAAGCCGAAGCCGTCAGGCAGGATTTCCAGCACGCCGTCGGCGGCGACGCCGTCACCGTGGCGGGTCAGCACCTTCAGCAGGGCAAAGATGACGTCCTGCTTGCGGGCGCGGGCGACGCCTTCGGAGATCTGCAGCTGCTCGGCGATTTCCAGCAGCTTCTGCGCCGGCATGCGCTTGAGGTCGCTCAGCGAGTAGACCGGGAAGCCCTCGGGCACGTTGGCGTGCGGGCGCGGCACGAAGGGCTGCTGCTCGCCGCCGTCGTTGGGCATGCCATCGTCGCGGAAGCGGTTGTTGCGGTCACGGTCGCGGCGGTTGCGGAAGCGGTCGCGGCGGTTGCCCTGACCCTGTCCCTGGCCCTGCTGGCCGTTCTGGTTGTACGGGTTCTGGCCCTGGTTCTGGCCACCCCCCTGGTGATTCTGCTGGCGCGGCTGGCCGGATTCGCGGCCCTCACCACCTTCGCCGCCGCCACTGCTGGCAGGGGCCTCGGCGGCGGGCGCGCTCGGCGAAGGGGCTGCCGGCGCCGGTGCTTCCGGCGCGGCGGCCAGCGGCAGGGTCGGCTGCGCCGGCGCGGCGCTGGTTTCGGCGGCGGCCGGAGCGGCAGCCTTGGCTACGCGGGGCTTGCGCACGCGCTTTTCGGCGGGCGCATCGGCGCTGCCGGTTTCGGAAGTGTTATCGGACAAGAGCGTTATTCCTCGCTTGAAGGTGCGAGCGCCCGGCTGGGGCGGCGAACGTTGGGAATGGGTCTGGAAGACACTGCGTCCAGAAGGTGCGGCACGCGAACGCGGCCGGATGTGCCGACACTATCATCGGCCAGCGGCGCCGTGCAAGGGTCGCCGGGAACAGCATTCATCATGGGCGCGTGGCGCCCGCCGGCAGCCGCGGGCGGCGGCTGCCGGGGAACCACAGGATCAGGCCAGGGCCTTGTCCAGCAGGCCGGCCAGCTGGGCCTTGCCGACCGCACCGATCTGCTCGCCGACCTTTTCGCCGTCCTTGAACACGACCAGGTACGGAATCGAACGCACGTGGTACTTGGCGGCCAGCGCACGATTGTGGTCGACGTTGACCTTGGCGATCTTGGCGCGGCCCTGGTAGGCATCGGCCAGTTCGTCCAGCGCCGGGGCGATCATCTTGCACGGGCCACACCACTCGGCCCAGAAATCGACCAGCACCGGTTCCTTGGAATTCAGCACTGCGCTATCAAAGTCGGCGTCGCCGACATGTACAACCTTGTCGCTCATCTTGGTTTCTCGTCTTGGATTGCACCCGGCCATGCCGGAGGTGGGTGAACTGGGCCATGCCCGGTGGCGCGACCCTCGTCGTTGCCTCGCGGCGCACTGCCGCGGTGCGTTCGGCGGAATGCCTGGACGCTCACGGCCGGCAGTGTACCCCTATCGCAGGGCAGGGACAGGCGCCGGCTGGAACCCAGCGTATCGTGATCGGTTCGATGCCTGGTATGTGTCGGATTTCACTGTCTTCCTTTACATGGGGCTGGCAGTGGGCGACACCAGCGACCCTGGCCAGGCCGTTCAAGTCCGGTGTGGCTGGGTGAAGGCCGGCCGTCTCTCAGTCTATTGAGACTGCCCATTCCGGTTTGCCCGCCCGAGTGCGTTAAACTGGGGCATTGTGCGGCGCGCGGACCGGGTGGTCCCAGCCTGCCAACCCGCCGCAGGGGCCGCAGTTTGCGACGGTGCCCCTAGACGCTGAAGTGCCAGCCGCCCCACGGGCCGGCGGCCATACCAAGACGGACACATGAGCGACAAACCGCTGACCGATTTGACCTTCTCCTCCTTCGAGCTGCATCCGGCCCTGCAGGCTGGTCTTGAAGGAGCCGGATTCACCCGCTGCACGCCGATCCAGGCGCTGACCCTGCCCGTCGCGCTTCCCGGTGGTGATGTCGCCGGCCAGGCGCAGACCGGCACCGGCAAGACCCTGGCCTTCCTGGTCGCTGTCGTGAACCGCCTGCTGACCCGCCCGGCCCTGGCCGACCGCAAGCCGGAAGATCCGCGCGCGCTGATCCTTGCCCCGACCCGCGAACTGGCCATCCAGATCCACAAGGATGCGGTGAAGTTCGGTTCCGACCTCGGCCTGCGCTTCGCGCTGGTCTACGGCGGCGTGGATTACGACAAGCAGCGCGAACTGCTGCAGCAGGGCGTGGACGTGATCATCGCCACCCCGGGCCGCCTGATCGACTACGTCAAGCAGCACAAGGTGGTTTCGCTGCACGCCTGCGAGATCTGCGTGCTGGACGAAGCCGACCGCATGTTCGACCTGGGCTTCATCAAGGACATCCGCTTCCTGCTGCGCCGCATGCCCGAGCGCACCATCCGGCAGACCCTGCTGTTCAGCGCCACCCTCAGCCACCGCGTGCTGGAGCTGGCCTACGAGCACATGAACGAGCCGCAGAAGCTGGTGGTCGAAGCCGAGACCATCACCGCCGCGCGCGTGCGCCAGCGCATCTACTTCCCGGCCGACGACGAAAAGATCCCGCTGCTGCTGGGCCTGTTGTCGCGCAGCGAAGGCGCGCGCACCATGGTGTTCGTCAATACCAAGGTGTTCGTCGAGCGCGTCGCCCGTTCGCTGGAAAAGGCCGGCTACCGTGTCGGCGTGCTGTCTGGCGACGTGCCGCAGAAGAAGCGTGAGAGCCTGCTCAACCGCTTCCAGAAGGGCCAGCTGGAAATCCTGGTGGCCACTGACGTGGCCGCCCGCGGCCTGCATATCGACGGCATCAAGTACGTCTACAACTACGACCTGCCGTTCGATGCCGAAGACTACGTGCACCGCATCGGCCGTACCGCGCGCCTGGGCGAAGAGGGTGATGCGATCAGCTTCGCCTGTGAGCGCTACGCCATGGGCCTGCCGGACATCGAGGCCTACATCGAGCAGAAGATTCCGTCCGAGCCGGTGACCAAGGAACTGTTGACCCCGCTGCCGCGCCCGGAACGCCCGGCCCCGGCCGCTGGCGAGGAAGGCGAGGAGAACGAGAGCGTCGGCCAGATCTTCCGTGAAGCGCGCGAAGCCCGCGCCGCCGAGGAAGAGCGTCGTGGTGGTGGCCGCAGTGGCGGCCGCTCCGGCGGTGGTCGTGGCGAGCGTCGCGACGGTGAGCGCAGCGGCGAGCGCCGTTCGCGTGGCCCGCGCAAGCCGCGCGTGGAAGGCGAGCAGGCGTCCGCCGCGCCGGCTGAAGGTGCCGAGGCCGCCGTGGCACAGGCCCCGCGTCCGCCGCGTGCCGAAGGCGCACCGGAAGGGGCGGTGGAGGGCGAGCGCAAGCCGCGCAAGCGCCGTCGTCGTCGCCACGGCCGTCCGGTCGAAGGCGCCGAGGGCGTGCAGAACACCGCCGGCAACGGCGCCAGCCCGGTCACCCCGGTGCAGGTGGTGGCCAAGCCGGTGCGAACCGCCGCCGATACCGGCGATTCGTTCCTGACCCGCATCGGCCGCAAGATCCGCCGGATGCTGTCGGGCAGCTGATCGGCGCTGCCGACCAGCGGGTAGCACCCGACCGTTGGTCGGGTGGCCTTAAAGGTAGTGCCGGCCAGCGGCCGGCACGACCGATCATGTGGCCATCTCCACGTCGTCGCGCCGCTCCTGCATAATCGGGGCATGAGTGTCCTGCGCTTCGACAATGTCAGCAAACAGTACGCCGGTGGCCACGAGGCGCTGATCGATGTCAGCTTCGAGGTCGCGCCGGGCGAGATGCTGTTCGTCACCGGCCATTCCGGTGCGGGCAAGAGCACCCTGCTCAAGTTGATCCACCTCGACGAGCGGCCCAGCCGTGGCGCGGTGGTGTTCGACGAGCGTAACCTGCTGAAGGTGCGTGGCGGCGATGTGCCGCGCCACCGACGCGCGGTGGGGGCGGTCTACCAGGACCATCGCCTGCTGATGGACCGCTCGATCGCCGAGAACGTGGCGCTGCCGCTGATCCTGCGCGGTACCCGCCGCGGCGACATCAGCAAGCGCGTGCGCTCGGTGCTCGAACGGATGGGCCTGGGCCATCGCGAGAAGGCGCTGCCCTCGCAGTTGTCGGCCGGCGAGCAGCAGCGCGTCGGCATCGCCCGCGCCATCGTCGGCGAGCCCAAACTGCTGGTGGCTGATGAGCCGACCGGCAACCTCGACCCGACCCTGGCGGCGGAGATCATGGCCCTGTTCGCCGAGCTGCCCTCGCGCGGCACCAGCGTGCTGGTGGTCAGCCATGACCTGCCGCTGCTGCGTCGCATGCGCAAGCGCGTGCTGATCCTCGACCACGGCCGGCTGGCGGACGACATCTCGCCGCAGGACCTGGCGGAGTAACGCATGGCGAAGAACGAAAACAGCGAAGCCGCCGCCCCCTCGCGGGTGGGCGTCTGGTTCCAGCACCACGTGCACAGCGTGGTGTTCAGCCTGGGCCGCGCCTGCCGCAAGCCGTGGGCGACGCTGCTGACGGTGATGGTCATGGCGCTGGCGCTGGCCCTGCCACTGGGCCTGTCGATCGCGCTGGACAACCTCAAGCAGTTCGCCGGCAGCGTGCAGCAGTCGCGCGATATCAATGTGTTCCTGAAGGGCAATGTCGATGGCCCCGGCGCGCTGCGCCTGGCCGGCCAGCTGCGCGACCGCGACGACGTCGCCGAAGTGAACGTGCGCACGCCCGAACAGGGCCTGCAGGAACTGCGCGATGCTGGCCTGGGCGAGGCGATCGACGCGCTCAACGACAACCCGCTGCCCTCGCTGCTGGTGATCACCCCGGGCCAGGGCAAGGACGATGCGCGCCTGGCACGTGCGCTGGAAAGCCTGCCCGAGGCCGACCTGGTGCAGCACGATGCGCTGTGGCGCCAGCGCCTGGATGCCTGGCTGGCGTTCGGGGCACGGCTGGTACAGGTGCTGTCGGTGCTGCTCGGCGCCGGAGCCGCGCTGGTGGTCGGCAACACCGTGCGCCTGGATATCCAGGCCCGCCGCGAAGAGATCGGTGTGCTGCAGTTGCTTGGTGCCAGCGACGGCTTCATCCGCCGTCCGTTCCTGTACCTGGGCGCCTGGTACGGCCTCGGTGCCGGTGCGGTGGCGCTGGCCCTGATCGCCGCCGCCGGCGCCGCACTGCGCATGCCGCTGGCCGAACTCTCGCGCAGCTACGGCAGCCCGTTCGTGCTGCATGGCCTGGACCTGCTGCATGGGGGCCTGGTCCTGCTCGGCACGCTGCTGCTGGGCTGGCTGGGGGCCTGGCTGGTCACCGGCCACTTCCTCCGCCAGACCCGTCCGACCGACACCTGAGACCGGCATGCAACCGCAAGCGCTGAAGCACCTTGATGGGCCCGCGACGCGGGTGATGGTGGTCGATGGCTCGAAGCTGGTGCGCAAGCTGATTGCCGACGTCCTGACCCGTGAGCTGCCGGGCGTGGAGGTGATCGGCTGCGACAGCATTGAGGATGCACAGCAGGCGCTGGCGCAGGGCCCGGTGGACCTGGTGACCACGTCGCTGACCCTGCGCGACGGGGATGGCCTGGCGCTGGCGCGGATGGTCCGCGACGCCGTGGGCCAGGCCTATGTGCCGGTGATCGTGGTGTCCGGTGATGCCCAGCAGCACCTGGAGCAGCGCCGCTTCACCGAATACGTCACCGACTATTTCGACAAATCGCTCGGCCACGAGGCGCTGGCGACCTTCATCCGCGGCTACGTGCAGCCGCAGACCATTCCCGGCGCGACCATCCTCTACATCGAGGACAGCCGCGTGGTGGCCGAGGCCACCAAGCGCATGCTCGAACGCCAGCAGTTGAACGTGCTGCACGTGGTCAGCGCGGAAGAGGCGTTCACCCTGCTCACGGCCGAGTCGCTGGGCCGCAGCCGCCACCGCATCGACCTGGTGCTGACCGACGTCACCCTGAAGGGTGAACTGAGCGGCCGCGACGTGGTGCAGCGTGTGCGCGTGGACTTCGGCTACGGCAAGCGCCGCCTGCCGGTGCTGGTGATGACCGGCGACGGCAATCCCCACAACCAGACCGGGCTGCTGCAGTCCGGCGCCAACGACCTGGTGCTCAAGCCGATCGAAGAACGGCTGCTGGTTACCAAGGTGCTGTTCCAGCTGCGGCTGGCCCGATTGAACGATGGACCCCTGATTCGATGATGGATGAAGTAGCCGACACCCCGACGATCCAGCTGGAACCGAGCTGGAAGCAGCACGTCGGTGATTACCTGCTGCAACCGCAGATGCGCGAGCTGTCCAGCTTCCTGCGCCAGCGCAAGGCGAGTGGTGCCGCGGTATTCCCGCCCGGCCCGCAGATCTTCGCTGCGTTCGACGCCACGCCGTTCGAGCAGGTGAAGGTGGTCATCCTCGGCCAGGACCCGTATCACGGCCGTGGCCAGGCCCATGGCCTGAGCTTCTCGGTGCCGCCGGGCGTGCCGGTGCCGCCGTCGCTGCTGAACATCTACAAGGAGATCGAGAGCGATCTCGGTATCCCGCGTCCGGACCACGGCTGCCTGATCCCGTGGGCGCAGCGCGGCGTGTTGCTGCTCAATGCGGTGCTGACCGTGGAAGAGGGCAAGGCCGGCGCGCACCAGGGGCGGGGCTGGGAGGGCTTCACCGACCACGTGGTGGACGTGCTCAACCGCGAACGCGAAGGCCTGGTGTTCATGCTCTGGGGCGCCTATGCGCAGCAGAAGGGCAAGGTCATCGACACCCGCCGCCATCGCGTGCTGAAGTCGCCGCATCCGTCGCCGTTGTCGGCCCACCGCGGCTTCCTCGGCTGCCGGCATTTTTCGATGGCCAACGAGTACCTGCAGCGCCGCGGCCAGGCCCCGATCGACTGGTCGCTTCCGCCTCGTTCGGCGCTTTGAGCGCCCGCGGGCGGCTGGGCCTGAACATCGGGCAACGTCCCCGGCCCTGAATGGGCCTTCGAGGCAGCCCGTTCAGCTCCGCTTGACCGGAATCGGCCGGTTTCTGGTGGGTAATTGCTTGAATTCCAAGGGATTGTGAATCCCGAAAAGCGTGCTCGCCACTGTCATCAAATCGCGCTACGGTAGGGCTCTGTTTGGGACCAGTGTTGCATCAATAGGATGCTGGAACTTTTTCCTCCTTTAGCAGTCCAAATCCCGGACTGCTAAGATGGGTGCCTATGAGCCAGAACACCTCTACTGCCCTTGTGGCAAACAATCTCCCGATTCCCAGTGCGCTCGGTTCGCTGGACGCCTACATCGGTGCCGTGCACCAGATCCCGGTGCTGTCGGTCGATGACGAACAGGACCTGGCCCGTCGCTTCCGCGACGGCAACGATCTGGACGCCGCCCGCGAGCTGGTGCATTCGCACCTGCGCTTCGTGGTGCACGTGGCCCGCGGTTACAACGGTTACGGCCTTGCGCTGGGCGACCTGATCCAGGAAGGCAACATCGGCCTGATGAAGGCGGTCAAGCGCTTCGACCCGGACATGGGCGTGCGCCTGGTGTCCTTCGCCGTGCACTGGATCCGTGCCGAGATGCACGAGTTCATCCTGAAGAACTGGCGCATCGTGAAGGTCGCCACCACCAAGGCGCAGCGCAAGCTGTTCTTCAACCTGCGCAAGTCGAAGACGCGCCTGGGCTGGATGAACGCGGCCGAAGTCAGCGCGGTGGCCAAGGACCTGAACGTGTCCGAGCGTGAGGTCATGGAAATGGAATCGCGCCTGTCCGGTCGCGATATCGGTTTCGATGCGCCGACCGACGAGGACAACGAACACGCGCCGCCGTCGCCGGCCGCGTTCCTGGTTGCCAACGACGAAGACCCGTCGATGGCCTACGAGCGTGCCGACAGCGAAGACAACCAGATGCAGCTGCTGCGCGAAGGCCTGGCCGAGCTGGATGCCCGTTCGCGCGACATCATCCGCCGCCGCTGGCTGGATGCCGACAGCAAGGTGACGCTGCAGGAGCTGGCCGACGAGTACGGCGTGTCGGCCGAGCGCATCCGCCAGGTCGAGGCGAACGCGCTGAAGAAGATGAAGGCGCTGTTCACCGCGTAAGGCGGGGTGGCGTTGGAATGGAGAAAGGCCCGGCAATGCCGGGCCTTTCACGTTTGTGGGGCGCATCCACGCCATGCGTGGATGCCCTGACGCCAGGACGGTGATTGCGCCGACCGGGTCCTGCGCTGGATCCTGATGTTCACGCCGTACCACTGGGTGGCACGGTATGATCATGCCACGCGTTTTCCGCACCCGAAGTTTCAACCGCAGCATGCGCAGGACCGTGCTGTCTGACGCTGCCTTGTGTCAGTCGGTAGGGGAAATGGAAGCGGGTCTGGTGGATGCAGATCTTGGCGGAGGCCTCTTCAAGAAGCGCGTCGCGTTGCCGGGACGAGGAAAGCGCGGAAGCGCTCGAACCATCGTCGCAACACAGCGAGGCGGGCATTGGTTCTTTCTTTTCGGATATGAAAAGAACGAACGCGCCGCGATCACGAATGCGGAACGAGATGCACTGCAGTTGTATGCATCGGAGTTCCTGAAAATGAGTCCGGCACAGTTGAAGCGTGCCGTGGAGTACGGGGATCTACAGGAGATCTGCCATGGCAAAGGCCCCTGAGCGAAGGCGCGCAAAAAGTTTGCTGCTTGAGGCAGTGCACGATGCGGCCGTGAGTCTGCATGCGCACGGCTTCATCGACAAACGTCGGTTGAGCAGCTACGAGGCGCTGTGCCTTGAGCCTGTTCCCGAATACAGCAGTGCCCAGATCCGCGCGCTGCGTACATCGTTGCAGCTCAGCCAGCCAGTGTTTGCCGGGGTGCTGAACACCAGCGTCTCCACGGTGCGCAGTTGGGAGCAAGGCGAGAAGAAGCCCAGCGGGCCCTCACTGAAACTGCTGAACCTGATTGATCGGAAGGGACTCGAAGCAGTCCTGTAAAGCAAGGGCCCGGCATTGCCGGGCCCGTTCGTTTCGGCGCTATTCAATCCACGCCATGCGTGGATGTCCCGATGCCGTGACTGCCTCAGCCCTCGCGTGCGATCGCGCGCCAGCCGATGTCGTTGCGGTGGAACTCGTTGGCCCAGGTCACCTTGGCCACGCCGGCATAGGCGTTGGCCTGTGCATCGCGCACGCTGTCGCCCAGCGCCGCCACGCACAGCACGCGACCGCCGGCACTGAGCACCTGGCCCTGCGCGTCCAGCGTGGTGCCGGCATGGAACACCTTGGCACTGGCCGGCACGTCGCCGAGGCCAGAAATGACGTCACCGGTAACCGGCGATTCCGGGTACGGCCTGGCGGCCATCACAACGCCCAGCGACGGCCGTGCATCCCACTGTGCTTCGATCTGGTCCAGGCGGCCGTCGATGGCCGCTTCCACCAGCTCCACCAGGTCCGACTGCAGGCGCAGCATCACCGGCTGGGTTTCCGGGTCGCCAAAGCGCACGTTGAATTCGATCACCTTCGGCGCGCCGCTGGCGTCGATCATCAGGCCGGCATAGAGGAAGCCGGTGAACGGGATGCCGTCGGCGATCATGCCCTGCACGGTCGGGTTCACCACCTCGCGCATCACCCGTGCGTGTACCTCCGGCGTGACCACCGGGGCCGGCGAGTACGCGCCCATGCCGCCGGTGTTCGGGCCGGTGTCGCCGTCGCCGACGCGCTTGTGGTCCTGCGAGGTGGCCATCGGCAGCGCATGCACGCCGTCCACCATCGAAATGAAGCTGGCTTCCTCGCCGTCGAGGAATTCCTCGATGACCACGCGTGCACCGGCATCACCGAACGCGTTGCCCGAGAGCATGTCACGCACCGCGTCTTCGGCTTCGGCCAGCGTCATTGCAACGATCACGCCCTTGCCGGCGGCCAGGCCATCGGCCTTGACCACGATCGGTGCGCCCTTCTCGCGGATGTAGGCCAGCGCGGCATCCACCTCGGTGTGCACGGCATAGAACGCGGTGGGAATGTTGTGGCGGGCCAGGAAGTCCTTGGCGTAGGCCTTGCTGCCTTCCAGCTGCGCGGCGGCGGCGGTCGGCCCGAAGATGCGCAGGCCGGCGGCGCGGAAGCGGTCAACCACGCCGGCTACCAGCGGCACTTCCGGGCCGACCACGGTCAGCGCCACGCCTTCGGCCTGGGCCAGCGCGAGCAGGCCATCAATGTCGGTGACCTTCACCGCCACGTTGCGGCACTTGTCTTCGTTGGCGGTGCCGGCGTTGCCGGGCGCCACGATCACTTCGGTGACACGGGAGGACTGGGCCAGCTTCCATGCCAGGGCGTGTTCGCGGCCGCCAGAGCCGATGACAAGTACGTTCATCACGAGATTCCAGATTGCGTGGGAAGGGAAGATCGGTATCCCCGGCGGCGCGCGTGGCTCACTCGCAGCCTTCGCGTCGCAGCGCTTCGGGGAAGGAATAGGTCCAGGTCTTGCTGTCCAGGGTGAAGCGGTGCTGCTGGCGGACTGGTTTGCCGCCACAGGTGGTGCCGGTCTCCTCGATCAGCAGCGGCCAGGTGCGCGCACTGCGGTCACTGTCGTCGAAACGCAGTGCGAAATCGATGCTGAAGCGGCGGCTGCGGCAGTCTTCCGACGTTTCAGGATCGGCATTGGCGTCGACGTCGTCGCACTCGTACTGGGCGTCATTGTCGATATGGCTGCGCACGCTGCCACTGGCGACCAGGCCGTTCGGGCCGGGCAGGATCAGCGATTGCGAGAGAAGCGAGAAGCCCTGGCCGAACCAGCCGTCCTCGACACGGAAGCCATAGAAGTCGCTACCGGCGCGGATGATGCTGGCGGTGCCGGGTTGGCCGCCGCTGCCGAAACGCTCGCCGGTCAGTTCGCTGCTCACTTCGAAGCCCTCGCTCTGAGGGCGCAGCACGAAGAACTCGATGGTGCCCGGGTCGATGTGTGCGCCATCGACCAGCGCACCGCACACGGCCAGCAGCTGTTGCCAGCTGTCACCGCTCACCACCGGTTGTTCCGCGCAGACCTGCCAGTCCATCGCATGGGTGTCGCCATCGTCGGTCCAGCTGCCGCGCCATTCACCGGAGAGCTTGGCGTTGCTGCCGTAACGCTGGACCAGAAAAGCCTGCAGTCGTGCGGTGCGGCTGACGTGCTGGGCCGGTGAGGCGGGGGCGACCGAAGGCGCATCCACCTTCGGCGCCACGCTGGGCTCGCCCGCAGGCTTGCAGCCCGCCAGTACGGCCGCACCCAGCAGGGCGAGCAAAACCAGGGGTTTGGTTGAAACTGACGTCATTCGCGCCACCTAATAGATGTACACGTGCTCGGCTTGTGAAGTCCGATGAAAGCGACGGTCAAAAAAAATAGCGGCTGACAGACCAGTCAAGACTCTATTCCTAGCAGTTTTAATGCGGGCTTG
This sequence comes from Stenotrophomonas maltophilia, assembly GCF_001274595.1. Lineage (GTDB taxonomy): Bacteria > Pseudomonadota > Gammaproteobacteria > Xanthomonadales > Xanthomonadaceae > Stenotrophomonas > Stenotrophomonas forensis. The sequence continues at coordinate 4,318,139 of NZ_CP011010.1, read as the reverse complement.
GTCAGAAGTTTAACGCTTGAGGCAACTGTAATGGCATTCGCAAGAATCGATAGTCCTTTGTCAAGACCGTCAATGCTGGAGACTTCGGGGGTGCCAGATTTTGCTGCTGCAATGTCGAACGATGCAACTTTGAAATGGTCGAATAGCGCCGGATTTCCAGTGAATCGATAGTCCTCGATCGCAGAGATTAGCTCGCGGATGCGGCGCAGCAAGATCGCTTTAACTTCAATGGCCAACGTGGAGAGGCCGATCTGAGTCAATGCGTTTCTTAGCTGATCGAGAGCTTCGCCCAACTTTTCTTCGGATAATGGCTGGTCAGCACTAATGTTTTGAACCAGATTCGCCTGAAGCTCTAGGTAGCCTAGCGTGTGGGAATCAATTCCATTCCTGAACTGCTCCCAGTTGTTGTGTCCGGTGGCGCTTGTAATTGCGGAGAGGACTTGAGTTCTCCAGTGATTTGTCGAGCGTCCACTGAATCCAATCGCTGCTGAGCTGGCTTCAAGTGTTGCGGATTCGACCATCGGGAAGAGCAGTCCTAGCTCTCTAAGCACGCTGTTGTTGTCTGGGGTATCGAACAGCTGCCGCCAGGCGGTATAGAAGTCGCCCCCCGACCTATGGCTTTTAATCTTGCTGAGAATTTCAAAGAGTGCAGCAGTAGATGAAGTGGCGGTCATTACAAGATTCCTTTCTTCGAACAAGAAAAATAGCCGGCTGATCAATGACGGAAGTGGCGCACGCCGGTGAACACCATGGCCAGGCCATGTTCGTCGGCGGCGGCGATCACTTCGGCATCGCGCATCGAACCGCCCGGCTGGATCACCGCCTTGATGCCGGCGGCAGCGGCGGCGTCGATGCCGTCGCGGAACGGGAAGAACGCGTCGGAGGCCATCACCGAGCCCTCGACCACCAGGTTCGCATCGGCGGCCTTGATGCCAGCGATGCGCGCCGAGTACACGCGGCTCATCTGGCCGGCACCCACGCCGATCGTGCGGTTGTCCTTGGCGTAGACGATCGCGTTGGACTTCACGAACTTGGCCACCTTCCAGGCGAACAGCAGGTCGGTGAACTGCTTGTCGGTCGGCGCCAGTTTGCTGACCACCTTCAGTTCATCACGGGTCATGCCGCGGTTGTCGGAGGACTGCAGCAGCAGGCCCGAGCCGACGCGCTTGCTGTCGAAGTTGTTCAGGCCATCGCCGTGCGGGATGCGCAGCACGCGCACGTTGGCCTTCTTCTGCGCGTATTCCAGCGCGGCCGGCTCGTAGTCCGGGGCAATCAGCACTTCGACGAACTGGCGGTCCAGGATCACCTTGGCGGTGGCGGCGTCCAGCGGTTTGTTGAAGGCGATGATGCCGCCGAAGGCGCTGGTCGGGTCGGTGGCGTAGGCCAGCTCGTAGGCATCGCCGTTGCCGGCACCGACGGCCACGCCGCACGGGTTGGCGTGCTTGACGATGACGCAGGCCGGCGCGTCGAACTGGCGCACGCATTCCCACGCTGCATCGGCATCGGCCAGGTTGTTGTAGCTCAGTTCCTTGCCCTGCAGCTGCTGGAACGTGGCCAGCGTGCCCGGCACCGGGTACAGGTCGCGGTAGAACGCGCCGCTCTGGTGCGGGTTTTCGCCGTAGCGCAGGTCCATCACCTTCACGAAGGTGGAGTTCATCTGCGCCGGGTACTCGGCACGCGCCGGTACCGCGGCGTCGGTGGCGGTGACCGCCGACAGGTAGTTGCTGATTGCCGCGTCGTACTGGGCGACGCGGTTGAACGCGGCCACCGAGAACGCGAAGCGGGTGGCGGCGCTCAGCTGGCCGTCGTTGGCGTCCAGCGAGGCCAGCAGTTCGGCGTACTGCGACGGATCGGTGGCCACCGCCACGCGGGCGAAGTTCTTGGCTGCCGAACGCAGCATCGCCGGGCCGCCGATGTCGATGTTCTCGACCGCGTCGGCCAGGGTGCAGTCGGCCTTGGCGGTGACCGACTCGAACGGGTACAGGTTCAGCACCAGCAGGTCGATGGCGCCGATGCCGTGCTCGGCCATCACCGCATCATCCAGGCCGGATCGGCCGAGCAGGCCGCCGTGCACCATCGGGTGCAGGGTCTTGACCCGGCCGTCCATCATCTCCGGGAAGCCAGTAACGTCGGCCACGTCCTTCACGGCCAAGCCCATGTCGCGAATGGCCTTGGCGGTGCCGCCGGTGGACAGCAGCTCCACGCCGCGTGCAGCCAGCGCAGTGGCCAACTCGGCCAGGCCGGTCTTGTCGGAAACGGAGAGGAGGGCCCGACGGACGGGCAACAGATCAGCAGTCATGGGACAGAATCGGCAGCGGAGCGGGGCCGATATTGTAGGCGGTGGGGGCCGGTGGCGGGCGCTGGCGGGCAAAATCGGCTGGCGCCGACGGCCCTGCGGCCGCCTTCAGCACACCCTGGGCCGGGGCGGCCTGCAAGCAATTGGATGGGGCGCACTGCCGCAATCGGGTAGGCTGTGCCCGAACTGCCAAGGATCAGCGGCTTCGGATCATGTCGATCTATGCATTGAAGGGACGTTTCCAGGACCTGTTGCGTCCAGCCGTACGCGGCCTGTACCGCATGGGGGTCACCGCCAACGCGGTGACCGTGGCCGCTGCCGTGGTCTCGCTGCTGGTGGCCGCTGCGGTGTGGTGCTGCGCCCCGGCCCAGCCGCTGCTGTACCTGCTGCTGCCGTTGTGGATGCTGCTGCGCATGGCACTCAACGCGGTGGACGGCATGCTGGCCCGCGAGTTCGGCCAGCAGTCGCGGCTGGGTGCCTATCTGAACGAACTGTGCGATGTGGTCGCCGACGCCGCGCTGTACCTGAGCCTGCTCAGCGTGCCGGGCGTGCGCCCGGAAGCGCTGTGGCTGCTGGCCTGGACGGCGGCGCTGAGCGAGTACGCCGGCGTGCTGGGGCTGATGGTTGGTGCCAGCCGCCGCTACGACGGCCCGATGGGCAAGAGCGACCGCGCGTTCGTGATCGGTGCGCTGGGCCTGCTGCTGGCGTTTGAGTGGGTTGGCGCGATGGCGGTCACTGGCGTGGCTGCGGCCATGGCGGCGCTGTGCATGCTGACCATGATCAACCGCGTCCGTCGCGGACTGCGGGAAGCGGCGGTTTCGCCTAATTAATCAAGCAGATACAAAAAGACAATCAGGAGATTGCATGCGTCAGGCGCAGGAACGGGAATTCCACAGCTTCGACCAGGTAGCGCTGTTCTACCGGTACTGGGCGGGCACCACCGCAGCGCCGGCCACCAAGGCCATCGTGCTGCTGCACCGCGGCCACGAGCACTCCGGGCGCGTCACCCACCTGGTCGATGAGCTGGACCTGCCCGCCACCGCCTTCTTCGCCTGGGATGCGCGCGGTAACGGCCGTTCGCCGGGTGCGCGTGGCGATGCACCGGGCTTCCCGGCGCTTGTGCGCGATCTGGACAGCTTCATCGCCCATATCGGTGCCGAGCACGGCATCGCGGTGGAAGACATCGTGGTGATCGCGCAGAGCGTGGGCGCCGTGGTCGCCGCCACCTGGGTGCATGACTATGCGCCGCGCCTGCGCGCGCTGGTGATGGCCTCGCCGGCGTTCAAGGTGAAGCTGTACGTGCCGTTCGCTCGCCCGGGCCTGGCGTTGATGCAGAAGCTGCGCGGCAACTTCTTCGTCAACAGCTATGTCAAGCCGCAGTGGCTGACCCACGACCCGGCGCGGGTGCAGAGCTACCGCACCGATCCGCTGATCACCCGGCCGATCTCGGTGCGCGTGCTGCTGGGCCTGTACGAGGCCGCCGACCGCGTCGTGGCCGACGCACAGGCGATCAGCGTGCCTGTGCAGCTGCTGGTGTCCGGTTCGGATTTCGTCGTGCATCGCGGCCCGCAGGACCGCTTCTACGAACGCCTGTCCAGCCCGATCAAGGAGCGCGTGCACCTGCCGGGCTTCTTCCACGACACGCTGGGCGAGCGCGACCGCGCGCCTGCGCTGGCACGCATCCGCAGCTTCATCCAGGCGCGTTTCGCCGAACCGCTGCGCGAGCTGTCGCGACGCGATGCGCACCGCCATGGGCCGACCTTCGAGGAATCGGAAATCCTGGCGTGGCCGCCAGAGCGCAACAGCCTGGCCGACCTGCGCTGGCGCGTGGTGCGCGGTGGCCTGCGCTTCGGCGGCACGTTGTCTGAAGGCATCGCGCTGGGGCTGCAGACCGGTTTCGATTCGGGCAGCACGCTGGACTACATCTACCGCGACGAAGCCCGTGGCAAGGGCCCGCTGGGACGCATGGTCGATCGCAACTATCTGGATGCGATCGGCTGGCGCGGCATCCGCGTGCGTGGCCAGCACCTGCAGGAACTGCTGCGCGATGCTGCCCAGCGCCTGCGCGGGCAGGGCACGCCGGTGCGCGTGCTGGACGTGGCTGCCGGCCATGGCCGCTACGTGCTGGAAGCGCTGGGCCAGGGCGAACAGCGCGCCGATCGCATCGTGCTGCGTGATTTCAGCGACCTGAATGTCACCCAGGGCCAGGCGCTGATCGAGCGGCTCGGGGCGGCCGACATCGCCCGCTTCGAGCAGGGCGATGCGTTCGATCCGGCGCAGCTGGCCAGGGTGGACCCGGCGCCGACGCTGGCCGTGGTCTCGGGCCTGTACGAACTGTTCCCCGACAACGATGCGGTATTGCGCTCGCTGCAGGGCATCGCCGCGAGGGTGCCGGTCGGCGGTTATCTGGCCTACACCGGCCAGCCCTGGCACCCGCAGCTGGAGTTCATCGCCCGCGCGCTGACCAGCCACCGCGGTGGCGCGGCGTGGGTGATGCGGCGTCGTACCCAGCAGGAGATGGACGAGCTGGTGCGACTGGCCGGGTTCGAGAAGGTGGCGCAGCGCATTGATGACTTCGGCATCTTCACCGTGTCGCTGGCACGCCGGACCGCGTGATGGCGACGCTCGCCGCCGCCCCGCGGGCCGCAGAGGGGCGCCCCTGGCGGCGCGCCCTGTTGTGGCTGGCCCTGTTGGGCCCGTTCTTCTTCGCCAGCTACGGCTTCGCCAACTGGATGGCCAGCCGCCATGCTGCGCTGCCGGTGATGGCGTTCGCCTGGGAGACACGCATTCCGTTCGTGCCGTGGACGATCGTGCCGTACTGGTCGATCGATCTGTTCTATGCGATCTCGTTCTTCCTGTGCCGGCAACGGCTGGAACTGGACCGGCACGCGCTGCGGCTGTTCAGCGCGCAGGTCATCGCGGTGGCGTGTTTCCTGCTGTGGCCGTTGCGTTTCAGCTTCGAACGGCCGGAGATCGGCGGTGTGTTCGGCTGGCTGTTCGATGTGCTGCTGGGCTTCGACAAGCCGTTCAACCAGGCGCCGTCGCTGCACATCGTGCTGCTGATCGTGCTGTGGGTGAAGTTCGCGCAGTACCTGCACGGCGCCTGGCGCTGGGTGCTGCATGGGTGGGCGCTGCTGATCGGCGTTTCGGTACTGACCACGTTCCAGCACCATTTCATCGACATCCCGACCGGCCTGCTGGCGGGATGGCTATGCGTCTGGCTGTGGCCGGAGCAGGGCACGCCACCGCTGCGCGCCTGGCGCACCGCACGCGACCCCAGGCGCTGGCGCATGGCGCTGTTCTATCTGCTGGGGGCGACGGCCCTGCTGGTACCAGTGGTGGTGGTGCGCGATGCAGCGCTGTGGCTGCTGTGGCCGGTGGTGTCGCTGCTGCTGGTGGCACTGGCCTACGCCGGGCTGGGCACGGCGGTGTTCCAGAAGCGCGCCGATGGACGCCTGACGATGGCGGCACGCTGGCTGCTGGCGCCGTATCTGGGTGCGGCCTGGATCAACTCACGAGTGTGGACACGCCGTGCGCCACAGCCGGTGCCGGTGATGGACGGCGTGTGGTTGGGGCGCATTCCCAGCACCGCGTTGCTGCCGCCGCTGCGGGGCGTGGTGGACGTCTGTGCCGAATTGTCCTGCCGTGCGCCGGGCGCGGCGTATGCCCGCGTGCCGATGCTGGATCTGGTGGTACCCACGCCGGCGCAGTTGCGCGAGGCGGCCGAGGCGATCGAGCGGCTGCGTGCGCAGGGGCCGCTGCTCGTGTGCTGTGCGCTGGGCTATTCGCGCAGTGCCGCCAGCGTCGCGACCTGGCTGCTGTGCAGTGGTCGTGCCACCGATGCCGACGCTGCGGTGGCGATCGTGCGCAGCGCACGGCCGTCGATCGTCCTGCATGACAGTCATCTACAGGCCATCGCGGCCGCCGTCGCACCGGAGAGCCCTGCATGAGCAACGCTGCCGATCTGCCGATGATGCACCTGCTGCTGCGCCAGGGCCGCCTGCCAGCCGTGCTGTCACTGGGCCTGCTGCTGGTGGCGCTGCTGTTGCTGGGTAGTGAGCCGGGGCTGGCGATGATGGCCGCCGGCCTGCTGTTGCTGAGCGTGGCGATGGGCGTGGTGCAGGCGTACTACGCGGTGCGCGTGCAGCTTGATGCCAGCCTGCTGCAGCTGCTGCTGCGCGAACACCTGCAGGGGGATGCGGCCGCCGCACGGGTGGATGCTGCCCTCCACACCGCCGGCCTGCGTCGCCGCGATGCGCAGGCGCCGATGCGTGGCTGGGACGCGCGCTGGATCGGCATGCGGCGCCTGCTGGTGTGCCAGTACGTGGCCACCCTGCTGCAGTTCTCGGTGCTGCTGCTGGCGGTGCTGTGGCCGCAGACGTGAACGGGAGGAACCGATGTTCGCCAGACTGATTGCCCGCGCCTGCAGTGGCGCGATCCATGTGGTGACCGGCGCACGCGCGCTGTGGATCGGCTGTGCACCATCCAGCGAGCACCGCGTCTATTACGGCAACCACGCCAGCCACGGTGACTTCGTGCTGATCTGGTCGTCGATGCCACCGGCGCTGCGCCGCCAGGTGCGCCCGGTGGCGGCGGCCGAGTACTGGCAGGGCGATGCCCTGCGCCGCTACCTGATCGATGCGGTGTTCAACGGCGTGCTGGTCGAGCGCGAGGCCGGGCATCGCCAGCAGGATCCGTTGCAGGTACTGCGCGAAGCGGTCGATGAAGGGTGTTCGCTGATCCTGTTCCCGGAGGGCACGCGCAATGTCGGCGACGAACCGCTGCTGCCGTTCAAGAGCGGCATTTACCACCTGGCGCGGCAGCGCCCGGAACTGGAGTTCGTACCGGTGTGGATCGACAACCTGAAACGGGTGATGCCCAAGGGCCGGTTCCTGCCGTTGCCGCTGCTGTGCACGGCCACCTTCGGTACGCCGCTGCGGCTGCAGGCCGATGAGGACAAGACCGCCTTCCTGGCGCGCAGCCGGCAGGCGCTGCTGGACCTGGCACCGAATGGAGGCCGCGCATGAGTTTCGTGCTGGATGTCTCCGGCGATCTGGCAACGCAGAGCGTAGGCCAGCAGACCGGCCTGCTGTTTGCCGGTGTCGGCGCGGTGCTGGTGCTGGCCACACTGGTGGCAGAGACCCTGCGCTGGCGCCGGCGCGGGCAGCCCAGCGCGGTGATCGCCAACCTGGTCTCGCGCATCCGCGCGTGGTGGGTGATGGCGATCGTGGTCGGGCTGGCGTTGTTCTTCGGCCGTGCCGGGGTGATCGTGCTGTTCGCGATCATCTCGCTGTTCGCGCTGCGCGAGTTCATCACCCTGGCGCCGACCCGCTCGGGCGACTACTACGCGCTGCTGGCAGCGTTCTACATCGTGCTGCCCTGGCAGTACTACCTGGTGTGGATCGACTGGTACGGCATGTACACGCTGCTGATTCCGGTCTACGCGTTCCTGTTCCTGCCGATCCTGTCGACCATCGGCGGTGATACCACCCACTACCTGGAGCGCACGGCGAAGGTGCAGTGGGGGTTGATGATCTGCGTGTTCTGCATCTCGCACGTCCCGCTGCTGCTGAACCTGCACGTGCCGGGGCATGACCCGTCGCGCAACGTGCTGTTGTTTGCCTTCCTGGTGATCGTGGTGCAGTCCTCGGACGTGCTGCAGTACATCTGGGGCAAGCTGCTGGGCAGGCACCTGATCGCACCGAAGCTGTCGCCGTCGAAGACGGTGGAGGGCTTCGTGGGGGGCGTGCTGAGTGCCAGCGCGCTGGGCGCGGCGCTGTGGTGGATCACGCCATTCACGCCACTGCAGGCCTTCGGCCTGTCGCTGCTGATCAACCTGATGGGATTCTGGGGCGGCCTGGTGATGTCGGCGATCAAGCGCGACCGCGGCATCAAGGACTGGGGCCACATGATCGAGGGCCACGGGGGCATGCTCGACCGGCTGGATTCGGTGTGCTTCGCCGCGCCGGTGTTCTTCCATGTGGTGCGCTACTACTGGAAGGCGGGCGGCGGCGGTTGATTCCGGGACGCGCCATCCACGCATGGCGTGGCGAGCCGCTCTTGTAGAGTCGAGCCATGCTCGACTGCTTTTCACGGGTTGCCTGGCGCAGAAGCAGTCGAGCATGGCTCGACTCTACAAAGGCGGTATCGGCGCTTAGGCGCTGATGCCGTATTCCTTCAGCTTCTTGCGCAGGGTGGCACGGTGGATGCCCAGCATCGCTGCGGCGCGGCTCTGGTTGCCTTCGCAGTGGTTGAGCACTTCCACGAACAACGGGATCTCCATCTCGCGCAGCACGATCTCGTAGACATCGTCCGCGTCGCAGCCATCGAGATCACGCAGGTAGCGGCGCACGGACTGGGCGACGTGTTCACGCAGCGGTGGCCGGGGAGCGCCACGACTGTTGTCAGGACGAGAAAGGACAGCGTTCAAGGGGGTTCCCGATTCGGTTGGCCCGTGCGCGCGGAGCGCGCGGCCGGACGAGGTGGTGGCGGTCAGTCTAGCGCGAGCGTGCTCGACCTGCCACGGCTGGGCGTCTTCAGCCTGGTCAGAGGAAGTCGAAGGTGAATGCGACAGTGGATGCGGCGGGCTCCTGTACACGGAACGCAATGCGTGCGCTCTGGCCCGGTTCCAGCTGCGCGGTGCCGGGAGGCTCGCCCAGGTACTGCGCAGGGGGGAACACACCGCTGCCGATCACCCGGCCATCGGCATCGGACAGCGACAGGCGGAGGTCCGGCCAGGCCTGCGCCCAGCGCGCATCGTTGCGGATACTGGCCTGTACCTGCAGCACGCCGGCCTGCCCGGGCAGTGGGCGGATCTCGCGGCTGGTCATGGTGAACGCGGCCGGTTCATGCCAGGGCGGCAGGCTGCAATGGAGAACGCCGCACAGGGGGGCCAGCCATGCACGGTTGCCGGCGTCGGCGGCCAGGCGCGCGCGGTCGGCCAGCACGCTCTGCAGTACCAGCAGCAGTGCCAGACCTGCCACCAGCAGCCAGTGCCAGCGCGGTGCCGGCAGCGTGCGCGCTCGCGCGCTGCCGAGGAAACTGGGAGCATCACTGGCAGCAGCCACCGCTGCCGGCACCGCGACCGGCGCCGGTTCGAGGGGCGCGACGTCCTCCACGATGAAAGTGTCATCATCGTGTCGTCTTTCTGCCGCCGGCGGTTGCATTGGCTCGATGGGATCGGCCGCAGGTTCTACCGTGGGCGCTGCGGGTGCGGCGTCGTCCTGCATGCGCGCATCGGTCGCGGGCGCGGCTTCACCCGCCGACGCAGTGCGCAGGAAGGTCGCCAGGGGGCGGCGCGGCGGGTTCGGCTCGGACATGCTCAGGGCGCGGGCTCGGATCCAGCAGTCATTCAACCACGATCAGGCGCGGCGCACGCCGGTGATGCGCATCCAGTCGCCGTCCTGCGTGGCCTGCAGTTCGTCGAACCACGCCGCGTAGCGTTGCAGCAGCTCACCTTCCTGGCCATGCAGGATGCCGGACAGGGCGATGCGGCCGCCCGTCGCGACGCGCGCGGCCAGCAGTTCGGCCAGCGCATCCAGTGCCGAGGCGAGGATGTTGGCGACTACGATCGGATAGGTCGCAACCGGCTCGTCCTGCGGCAGGTACACCTGCATGCGCGCCTGCTCGCCGTTGCGCTCGGCATTGTCGGCGGTGGCAACCAGTGCCTGCGGATCGTTGTCCACGCCGATGGCCTCAGCGGCGCCCAGCTTCAGCGCGGCCAGGGCGAGGATGCCCGAGCCGCAACCGAAGTCGAGTACGCGCTGGCCTTGCAGCTGGCCATCCACGGCCAGCTGGTCCAGCCAGCGCAGGCACAGCGCGGTGGTCGGGTGGGTGCCCGAGCCGAACGCCAGGCCCGGGTCCAGCCGCACCACGGCGGCGTCGGCGGCCTGTGCGGCGTCCGGCAGCTCATGGTTCCACGGCACGATCCAGGTACGGCTGCCGAAATCCATCGGCTGGAACTGGTCCAGCCAGGCGCGTTCCCAGTCCTGATCCTCGACCGCGCGGAAGCTGCCACTGCTCCAGTCCAGCTCCGGATCGAAGGCCTCCAGCGCAGCCAGCAGCAACAGCGCGTTGCTGTCGGCGGGGAACAGCGCGCTCAGTACCAGGGTGTCCCACAGCGGGGTCTCGCCCACGCCCGGCTCAAGGATGGCCTGCTCGTTGCTGGTATCGGCCTCGGCATCGAGCAGGGTGACAGCCAGTGCGCCCACATCTTCAAGCGCGTCTTCATAGCGGGGCTGTGTGGCTTCGGTGCAACGCAGGGTCAGTTCCAGGAACGGCATGGCGGTGGGGGCAATCGCGGGAAAGGGGGCCATGCTAGACCATCAGGGCGTCTCCGTATGCCTTGAGATGAACGAAGGCCGTTCAGACAGGGCTGCCGGGCCTTGCTAAACTGCACGCTTTCCTGTGCGCCTTGACGCCTGACTGCCGCCGATGGCCTTCGCTCCGACCCTGAAAACCTGGTTGCTCGTGCTGCCGGCGGTGGCCGTGCTGGGCGTGGTCGGGTATCGGGCCAGCGGCCACGTTTCCGCGGTGCCGGTACCGTCGGAGCTGCCGTCGGTGCTGTCGGCGGGCGGCACCAGCACGTCGATGCCGGTGGTGCCCGAAGCATTGGCACGCCGCCTGTCGGCTGTCGAGCGAGGCAACGCGCTGCCGTCGGGGCTGCCGTTGGACCTGCGCGCCGACTTCGAGGAGGCCACTGATCTGTACGCGTATGCGCAGCGCCTGCGCGTGCAGGCCGATGACGGCAATCATGAAGCGCGCTGGATGCTGAGCCGGGTCTATGACTACTGCGCGCAGTACGCCCTCGATCCGGGTGGGTACCGCCTGGACAACAACGTGCTGGCCGGACTAGGCCTGACCGCTGCACCGGCCATGGTGCAGGCACGCGAACGCGTGGCGCAGCGCTGTGGTGGTTTCGTGCCGGGCGACAAGCTGGGCGCCGCGCGGGTGCTGGCCGAGCGGCGCAAGGCGGCCGCACAGGGCAACCTGGCTGCGGAGGCCTCGTTGTTCGCCGAAGGGGAGCCGCTGCTAGACAGCCCCGAGTACCGCCGTGATCTGGTCGAGCGGGTGCGTGCGTCGCGCGACCCGGAAGCCTTCATGGCCATTGCGCCGGGAATGGGCGCACGGGCAGCGGGCGATCGTGCGCTGACCGGGCAGGTGGCCGGTGAGCCGCTCAGCGAACTTGCATGGCGGGTTGCGGCCTGTGAACTCGGTCTACCTTGTGGTGCGGACAGCGTACTGGTGAACGGTTTTTGTGCGAACGGAGGGATCTGTTCGCAGGATGGAGCACAGGATTTCCGGGATTTCGTGTATGACGCTGCGGTTTCGCGGCAAGGTTCGGGGAAGATGAAGCAGTGGATCAAGCGATTGGTTGGCAAGAGAGGCGGGCAATGAACTACCGTCGATTCCTGCATGGGGCCAAATTCTGGTTCTGGGTGGCGCTGTTCGTGGCTTACTCGGCGGGTGCGGTCGGTCTGTTGATGATCGATACCTACGAGGATCGCTACCGGCATCTGTCAAAAGTGGAACTGACCACGGTAAAGGCGCAGGAAGACGTTCGCCGCGCCGGTGCCAGCCAGGTTGCGGCGGTCTATCGCGCACAGAGCGGCATGCCGTTCGCCTCACTACCGGCCGGCAGCACCTTCCAGGTGGTCTGGCCCGATGGTTCCACCGAAACCATGGTGATCGTCGACCCGAGCTCACCCAATGGCGTTCGCCCACTGGCGAATTCGCAGATTCCGGCCGAAGTGGCGGACAAGCGCTGAACCTGTTTGCGTAGCGCCGAGCCCATGCTCGGCGCTACAGACAACGAAAAAGGGCGGGGAAATCCCCGCCCTTTCCGTATCCAGCCTGTGGCACCGATCAGGTCAACGCGATCGGCTTGTTCTTGCGTTCGGCCAGGCGCTTTTCCAGGTAGTGGATGTTCTGGCCACCGGCCTGGAAGCCCTTGTCACGCATGATCCGCTGCTGCAGCGCGATGTTGGTCTTGATGCCGTCGACCACCATCTCGCTCAGCGCCACCCGCATGCGGGCGATGGCGGTTTCGCGATCCGGGCCGTGCACGATCAGCTTGCCGATCATCGAGTCGTAGTTCGACGGCACGCGGTAGCCACTGTAGATGTGGGTGTCCACGCGCACGCCCGGGCCGCCCGGCGGATGGAAGCCGGTGATGGTGCCCGGGCTCGGCACGAAGGTTTCGGCGTCTTCGGCGTTGATGCGGCACTCGATGGCGTGGCCGGTGAGCACCACGTCGCTCTGCTTGATCGACAGCTTCTGGCCGGCGGCGATCTTCAGCTGCTCGGCCACCAGGTCGATGCCGGTGACCATTTCGGTGACCGGATGCTCCACCTGGATGCGGGTGTTCATTTCGATGAAGTAGAAGCGGCCGTCCTCGTACAGGAACTCGAACGTGCCGGCGCCGCGGTAGCCGATGCGCACGCAGGCTTCGGTACACACCTTGCCGATCTGCTCGCGCTGTTCGGCGCTGATGCCCGGTGCCGGTGCTTCTTCCACCACCTTCTGGTGGCGGCGCTGCATCGAGCAGTCGCGCTCACCCAGGTGGATGGCGTTGCCCTGGCCGTCGGCCAGCACCTGGATCTCCACGTGGCGCGGGTTCTCCAGGAACTTCTCCATGTAGACCTCGCCATTGCCGAACGCGGCCTTGGCCTCGCTCTTGGTGGTTTCGATGGAGGTCTTCAGCGAGGCTTCGGCGTGCACCACGCGCATGCCGCGGCCACCGCCGCCACCGGCCGCCTTGATGATGACCGGATAGCCGATCTCACGGGCGATCTTGGTGTTGGCGACGATGTCTTCGCCCAGCGGGCCGCCCGAGCCGGGCACGCACGGCACGCCGGCCGACTTCATCGCGCGGATGGCTTCAACCTTATCGCCCATCATGCGGATGGTGTCGGCCTTGGGGCCGATGAAGATGAAGCCGGACTCCTCCACGCGCTCGGCGAAGTCGGCGTTCTCCGACAGGAAGCCGTAGCCCGGGTGGATGGCCTGGGCGTCGGTGACTTCAGCGGCGGCGATCAGCGCCGGGATGTTGAGGTAGCTCTGCGGCGACGGCGCCGGGCCGATGCAGACCGACTCGTCGGCCATGGCCACGTGCTTGAGGTTGCGGTCGACCGTGGAATGCACGGCCACCGTGCGGATGCCCAGGGTATGGCACGCGCGCAGGATGCGCAGCGCGATCTCCCCTCGGTTGGCAATGACGACTTTGTCGAGCATGGCGTGCCCCTCAGCCGATCACGAACAGCGGCTGGTCGAACTCCACCGGCTGGCCGTTTTCGCCGAGGATGGCGACGATGGTGCCGGACTTGTCGGCTTCGATCGGGTTGAACATCTTCATCGCTTCGATGATGGCCAGGGTCTCGCCTTCCTTGACCTGCTGGCCGACGCTGACGAAGGCCGGCTTGTCCGGGGCGGACGAGGCGTAGAAGGTGCCGACCATCGGCGAGCGCAGCACGTGGCCTTCCGGCAGCGCCGGGCCCGGCTTGGCAGTGCCGCCGGTGGAGGCTTCGGTCGGCGACTGCATCGGCATCGCCTGCGCGGCCGGGGCAGCCGGGGCGGCATACACCGGTGCCGGCATCGGCGCGGCGTAGCCGGCCACCGGGGCGCGCGACAGGCGCACCGACTCTTCGCCTTCCTTGATTTCGATTTCAGCCAGGTTCGACTCTTCCAGCAGGTCGATCAGCTTCTTGATTTTGCGGAGATCCATGGTGGCCTCTTTGCTCTTGATGTCAGTGTGGTGGGGAGCGCGTCGCGCTCGGGTCAAAGCAGTTCGTAGAACTCGCGCAGCTGCCGCGTACGGTCGCGCGTCTGGGTGATCAGGCAGCGCATCTGTGCGCCGTTGCGTGCCGTGCCATCGGAATTGAGGGCATAGACCGCGTTGCAGTCATGGTCGCGCAGCTGCATCCAGGCGCGTTGGGCCAGCACCAGCTGCTGCTCGGCATCGCCGCAGTAGCTGCAACTACCGCCTTTGGCCGGTGTGCGCAGCTGTTGGCGCGCCAGGGCATAGGCGGAATTGAGTTCGGCGTCGGCAGCAGCGGCCACGTCCGAAGCGCACAGGTCGCTCTCCATCGTGGTGGCGGGATGCGCGCAGTCGATGCCTTCGGCACTGCGGTCGCCCGCATGGGCAACGCCGCACAGGCCGGCGCACAGCGCGAGGCTGGCAAGCACGCGCGGCAGCATCATCACGCGCCCGCCGCCTGCACGCGCAGCAGCGCCGCGTCCATCGCGTAGCGGTAGCTGTCGGCACCGAAGCCGCACACCACGCCCACCGCCTTGTCACTGAAGTAGCTGTGCTGGCGGAACGGTTCGCGGGTATGCGGGTTGGACAGGTGGATCTCGATGAACGGCACGGCCACCGCCGCCAGCGCATCGCGCACGGCGACCGAGGTGTGGGTGAAGGCGGCCGGGTTGATCAGGATGAAAGCGGTTCCGTCGTTGCGCGCGGCCTGCACGCGGTCCACCAGAACATGCTCGGCATTGGACTGCAGGCTTTCCACGGCGTGCCCGGCGGCGGACGCCTGCGCGGCCAGCGCCTGGTCGATATCGGCCAGCGTGGTGTGGCCGTAGACCTCCGGCTCGCGGGTGCCGAGCAGGTTGAGGTTGGGGCCGTGCAGGACCAGCAGCTTCGCCATGGGATCCGGAAGACGGGAAAGGGCGGCAGTCTGGCGGAAGCGGCGGATGCTGTCCAGTTCGGCGAAGTTTGCCGTGTTTCAATCGATTGTTTGAAATTCGCCGGAGTGCTTGCGGCTGTACGGCGGGAGCCGGATCAAGGCGCGCTGAACGTGGTGCTGGCCGGGGATGCTGGCACGTAGGCCGACGATGCCGGCAAGGCCGGGCGATGACCGACGCCGCAACGGGCCGTGATGCGGTAGATCCACGCCATGCGTGGATGAAGGAAGTTCGGTGCGCAGCAAGCTACGCACCCACCGAGGGGCAGCCCAAGGTGCGCTGCACGCCACCCACCGCCCCCGCCACGCACCCGCTCAGGTCTCCAGCGGCACCGTCGGCACCACGTTCGGGAAGACTTCCTCCAGCGGCTCCCGTTCGCCGGGCTTCGGTGTCGGCCAGTTGTAGGCATTCACCGGCTGCGCGCGGTTCACCCACAGCGCGTAATGCAGATGGTCGGCGCGGCCGTCGCCGGTATTGGGGTGGATCAGGATGGTCAGGCCCAGGCTGTTGAGCTGCAGCCAGGGCACCAGCACCGGCAGCAGGTCGTTGGTGAAGCCGAAATAGAACGAAGGCGTGACGTGCGGCCCGCGCGGTTCCAGGTTCCAGTTGCCCAGCTCCACCGGGAAGCGTTCGGCGGCCCAGCGCCGCAGCAGGGCCGCCTTGGCGAAGCTGTCCTCATCGAAGTAGATGTGCGCGTGATAGCTCTTGATGTCGGTGTACGCGCGTGGGGTGGCGGGCAGCGTGGCCTCGCCGGGGCGCACGCTGGCCGGTCGCGGGGTGGGCTCGCTGGCCGTCGCCTGGCCCCACGGGCTGCTGCCCTTCGCCGCCGGCGGGACGATGGCGCGAAAGCCGGGCTGCCCCGGCTCGGTGGTGTTCACGGCACGGTCGTCGCGCGTGGCTGCCGCTGCCGTCGACGCGCTGGCCAGGCCGCCGGCGGCCAGCCCGGCCGAAGCGATCAGGCGCCGGCGGGCGGGCGACAGCAGTTCGGCCCACTGCGCGTCATCGTCGCCTGCGTCGATGTGGGTGTCAGCGGGGGAATCCAGGTCGGGGTGCATGAACGGCTCCATGGCAGCATGAGGGGGCAGGCAAGCACGCTCCGGCACGGCCCTCGGCCGCGTCCAATAAGCAGGCGGCATCACTTCATGCGCCTGTGCATGCGGCCATTGAGCGCAGGCGATGGCCGGGCTAGGGTGCCGCTGTACCGTACCGGAGCCCGCCATGACCTTGATCGACGCCGACATCCCGCGCAGGCGCGCGGCTTTCCGCCAGCTGCATGCACAGGGCTGCTTCGTGCTGCCCAATCCGTGGGACGTGGGCAGTGCGCGCTACCTGCAGCGGCAGGGATTCCAGGCGCTGGCGACCACCAGTGCCGGCTGTGCCTGGAGCGAGGGGCGGCCGGAAGGTGCGGTTTCGCTGCAGGCCACGCTGGAGCATCTGCGCCTGATGGTGGGGGCGACGCCACTGCCGGTGAACGCCGACTTCGGGGATGGCTTCGGTGCCACGCCAACGGCGGTGGCAGAGGCGGTGGCCGCGGCGATCGATACCGGTGTCGCCGCATTGTCGATCGAGGATGCCAGCGGTGTGGCCGATGCACCACTGCGCCCGATCCAGCAGGCGGTCGAGCGCCTGCGTGCGGCCCGCGCGGCGATCGACCATGCCGGCGCCGATGTGCTGCTGGTGGGCCGTGCAGAGAACTTCTTCGTGGGGGTGCCGGACCTGCAGGACACCCTGCAGCGCCTGCGCGCCTATGCCGAGGCCGGTGCCGACGTGCTGTACGCGCCGGGCATCAGCACGCCTGAGCAGATCAGCGCGGTGGTGGCCGCGGCAGGATCGAAGCCGGTGAACCTGCTGGTGGGTGGACCGACGCCCATGCGCCTGCAGGACATCGCCGCACTCGGGGTGCGCCGGGTCAGCCTCGGTGGCGCACTGGCCCGCGCGGCGTGGGGCGGCTTGATGCAGGCGACCCAACCGATCATGCAGGACGGGTGTTTCGATGGCCTGCAGCAGGCGGCCTCGGGCGCGGCGTTGAACGCGCTGTTCCGTTGACGGAAATCCGGTGTGGGCCCGGTTCTGCAGGGCGGTCCGTGGATCCACACCGTGCCTGGAGGGATGCGCCAGCGACTACAGCGCTTCCATCCCGCCCTTCGGCACTACCACCCCCGGTTCCAGGGCCGGCAGCAGCTGCCGCAGCAGCGCGGGGTTGTCCAGCAGCGCGGCACCGTCCAGATAGCTCCACTGCGTCGTGCCCACCCGGCGTACGGCGACCATGAACGAGGTGCTGCGCATCGGCGCGTCGCGCACGCGCAGCAGTGACTGGCGTGGCACGAAGCAGACTTCCTCGTCACCGGCGGCGTAGGTGCGCCCAGGCACGCCCGCCTCGTCGCTGACGATGGTGACGCCCGCCTTGTGCAGTTGCTTCACGGTGTCGCGCGTCATCCGCGCATAGGCCTCATCGCCACCGGCAGCCAGCTTCAGGCTGGGATGGGTGCGCGCGATGATCAGGTCGGTATCGCCGCGGGCGAAGGCGTCCATCATCGCCTGCACCTCCCTGCGCAGGGCGGCGGAATCTTCCGGACCGAGTTCACCGGCCACGGCGGATGGAACGGCCATCGTCATCACCAGGGCCAGCAGCGGGGCAAGCAGGTGTCGGTGCATCGGCGGGCATCTCACGGGCGAGCGCCGCACTATACGGGGGATGCGGAAACAGCATCCCATCGATGGGGCTGGTGCGCCGGATTTCATTACTTACCATTGGTAGTTAGTGAATCCCGGAGCTCTCCCATGCACAGCCTCATCGTCATCGCCCATCCTGATCCTTCCTCGTTGACCCACGCCATCGCCGGGCGCATCGGTGAGGCCATCGGCGCGGCTGGTGCCGGCAACAGCGTGGCCCACGCCGATCTGATGGCCGAGGGCTTCGACCCGCGTTTCAACCTGCAGGACCAGGCGCTGTTCCGCGGCACCGGCGCTGTACCGGCCGATGTCGCCGCCGAGCAGGCGCGGCTGGATGCGGCCGACACGCTGGTGCTGGTCTACCCGCTGTACTGGTGGTCGTTCCCGGCGCTGCTGAAGGGTTGGATCGACCGTGTGTTCACCCAGGGCTGGGCCTACCAGGAGGGCGCCGACGGCAAGGTGCAGAAGAAGCTGCAACGGCTGTGCGTGCACCTGGTCGGGGTGGGCGGGGCCGGCGCGGAGATGATCGAGCGGCGCGGCTATGGGGCGGCGATGAAGACCCAGATCGACATGGGCATCTTCGACTACTGCGGTGCGCGCGTGCTGTCATCCGAACTGCTGCTGGACGCCGATTCCGGCGCCGCCGGGGCACATCTGCAGTCGGCAGCGGAGACCGGCCGTAAAATCGGTACTCCGATGCGCTGACCGCCGTGCCCTGCCGATGCCTGCCACGCCCGCTCCCACACGCCGCCGACTGACCCGCGAGCAACGCGCCCGCCAGTTGCTGGACGTGGCCTGGGCGCTGGTCGGCGAGGAAGGCACCGATGCACTGACGCTGGGACGCCTGGCCGAGGCGGCGGGCGTGACCAAGCCGGTGGCCTACGATCACTTCGTGACCCGCAATGGACTGCTGGCGGCGCTCTACGACGACTATGACGGGCGGCAGACCGTGGTCTTCCACGAGCGCATCGGCCGCGCCAGGGCGCAGCTGGCCGATCGCGCGGCGGCCATCGCCTCCGGCTACATCGACTGCATCCTCAGCCAGGGCAGTGAAGTGCAGGGCATCCTCGCGGCGCTGGTTGGTGCGCCCGAACTGCGCGAGGTGCGGCGGCGCTACCAGCAGGACTTCATCGACAACTGCCAGGTCTGGCTGGGCCCGTTCGCCGCCGAGGGGGCCGTGCCCCTGGCGGGGCGATGGGCCATCCTCGGCGCGGCTGAGACCCTTTCAGAGGGCGTGGTTGCCGGCGCTCTGGACAAGGCCGGGGCCGAGGCAGAACTGCAGCGCGTGATCGTGGCGACGGTCAAGCGGCGCTGAGCCGCATGGCCGGTCAGCTGTTGGCCAGTGCGGCGAATCCTGCCGACAACTGATCGCGCACCAGTGCGTCGCGCGCGTCGCGGCTTTCAGAACCCAGCACCACGGTGATCAGCCGCACCGGCTGCGCCCGGCCGGGCACTGCGCGGCACGCGGTGGCGGCCAGGCAGAAGCCTGCGGCCCGGGTGTAGCCGGTCTTCAATCCATCCACGCCGTGCTCGCCAAGCAGGGCATTCTGGTTGCTGCGGCTGAAGCGGCCATGCGCGAACGCGCGCTGCGCGGTGATTGCCAGTATCTGCGGATGATCGTTCAGCAGGCAGGCGGCCAGCACTGCCATGTCGCGCGCGCTGGACGCATGGTGCGGGGTGGTGATGCCGGAGACGCTGGCAAACCAGGTGCTGCGCAGGCCAAGCTGGCGCGCATGCCGGTTCATGCGATCGAGGAATGCGGTCTGCGATCCGTCCAGGTGGCGCGCGATCGCCAATGCAGCGTCATTGCCGGAGACGATCATCAAGCCTTCCAGCAGGCGTGCCAGAGTAATTGTTTCGCCAGGCACCAGGCCCATGCGCGTTTCATCATCGGCCACCGCATGCACATCGTCGCTGGCAATGGTGACCGTTTCGTCCCATGCGCGCCCGCGCTCCTCGACGCATGCATACGCAGCGTAGGCGGTCATCAACTTGGTCAGCGACGCCGGTTGCCGCGCGGTTTCCGCGTTGTGCTGGTGGATCACCGCGAAGGTGGCCGCATCCAGGGTGATCGACGACAGCGGCGCGCGCTCTGGAACGGGGAGGGACATGGATGATGCGGTGACAATGGAGAGCCGCAGGATAGTGCGCGGCAGCTGCATGAAGCTGCAACATTGAAACGATATAACGTATCGTCATTGTGGGCCGCCTCTGGCCCGATGGGATATCCGATGACTGCACGCGCGCCACGCCGCTGGCTCCATTCCTCGTTGCTGATCGCGCTGGCAGCGCTGGGGGGCTGCCAGCCGAATCTGCGCACCGATGCTGTTCCCACCGCCGAAGCGCGCCCGCACAACGTGATCGTGATGATCAACGACGGGGCCGGTTGGGGCACCTGGGATGCCGCCGCCTACTGGCAATACGGCAGCCGCGAAGGTGCCCCCTATGCGGATTTCCCGCAGCGCCTGGCGGTAACCACCTTCCCGTTGAACGCCAGCAGCCAGCCGACCCGCGACAACGCGCAGACCCTGGGCTACGACGCGGGCAAGGCCTGGGACAGCGAACCGGTGCCGGCGCAGGACCTGCCGTTCGTCGGCTACCAGTACCTGGCTGCAGTCGCGACCGACAGTGCTGCGGCCGGTACGGCGTTGTCCTCGGGCATCAAGACCTACAACAACGCCATCAATTACAACAACGATGGCAATCCGGCCGAGTTCAATACGCTGCGCGCCAAGCGCCTGGGCATGGCGACCGGTGTGGTGACCTCGGTGCCGTTCGCGCACGCCACGCCGGCAGCGTTCGCGGCGCAGAACGAGTCGCGCAACAACTATCACGCCATTGCGCACCAGATGCTGGCGCAGGGCCACATGGACCTGGTGATGGGCACCGGCGGTCCCGGCTACAGCGTTGATGGCCTGGCCTGTGGGCCGACCACGGATGCCGCTAGGGCCGAAGGCTGCGCGACTCCGTGGGAATGGGTGTCGCAGCAGGATTGGCAGCAGCTGGAAGCGGGCCGCACCATTGGCGGGAACCCGTTGGGGCCGTGGCGCCTGATCCGCGGGAAGGAGGAATTCGCCGCGCTGGCGCAGGGCCAGCTGCCGGCCGACCGGCCGCTGATCGGCGTGCCACGCGTGGCCAACACGCTGCAGCAGGCACGCCAGCTGCAGGTGCTGGGCAAGGATGCGGCCACGCCCTCCGGCGTAAGGAAGATCGACAGTGTGCCGGATCTTGCGACCATGACCCGCGGTGCACTGCGGTTCCTGCAGCAGCGATCTTCGGAGGGCCTGTTCCTGATGGTGGAAGGCGGCGCCACCGACTGGGCCGCGCATACCAGTGCCTGCGGCACCGAATGGCACTACGGCCAGTGCAGCGACCAGCCGCAGTACGGCCGCCTGATCGAGGAGACCGTGGAGTTCAACGATGCGGTGGCGGCGGTGGTGGACTGGATTGAACGCAATGGTGGTTGGGAGCGCAACCTGCTGATCGTCACCACCGACCACGACAACAGCATGCCGATGGGCCCCGATGCACAGAACGTCGCCTTCCAGCCGGTGCGCAACAACGGCCGCGGACGCATGCCGGGGATGAGCTTCCGCCCCACCGGCAACCACTCCAATGCGCTGGTGCCGCTGTGGGCCAAGGGCGCGGGCGCGGAGCTGCTTGCAAAGCGCGTGCGTGGCGTTGATGCCGGCTACCGCCAGCACGTGGGCTGGAACGACGGCCGCTACATCGACAACACCGATGTGGCGGCCGCGGTGCAGGAGGCGCTGCAGCGTTAGGGACGTGCCGGGCAGCGGCCGGCAGCCGCGGGCTGCCCGGTTGGCGAGGTTACCGGCCAGCGGCCAGCACTACCGTGAGTGCTGCTGGGCGGCGGGACCGGGCTGGCCAGTTGCCGGGCCAGCTCGGCGCTGGCCACATGGCCGTGCAGGAACAACAAGCCGCTGAAGATGTTCATGAGCGTGCCTCAACTTGAGTGGATTGCACGATACGGGCAGCATGGACGTGCAAAAAGCGACATTTCCGCAAGCACGCCTTGAGAGGAATTCAAGCCTGATGTCCCGTCCGCCCCTCCATGCCCTGCAGGGTTTCGTGGCTGCCGCCCGGCTCGGCAACCTGTCGCGTGCGGCGGCGTCGATGAACCTGACGGTCAGCGCACTCAGCCATCAGATGCGCCAGCTGGAAGAGCGCCTCGGCCAGCCGCTGCTGATCCGGCAGCCGCGTGGCGTCACCCTTACGCTGGAAGGGCAGCGCCTGCTGGAGCAGGTCGGCCCGCATCTGGACGCGATCAACGAGGCCTTCCAGCCCTATGCGGCGCGCGCCGAGCACGTGCTGACGATCAGCGCGGTGCCATCGATGGCCTCGGCGTGGCTGGTGCCACGCCTGGGCCACTTCGTGGCTGCGCACCCGCAGATCGAGATCAACCTGCAGTCGAGTGAACGGCTGGTCGACTTCGAGCGGCAGCGGCAGTTCGACGCCGCGCTGCGGCTGGGCACCGGGCACTGGCCGGGGCTGGTGGTGGAACCGCTGTTCGACGAGTGGCTGCTGCCGATGGCCAGCCCGGCGCTGATCGAGCGCATGGGCGGCATCGACCGTGTTCCGCTGACCCGGTGGCCGCTGCTCGGTGATCCCGACGGCGCGTGGGGCGCGTGGTTCGCGTTGAGCGGGCAAAGCCCGCCGCCGCGCTTCGTGGCGGTACTGGATGATTCGGAGGCCCACCACCGTGCGGCGCTGGACGGGGTGGGCGTGGCGCTGGGACGGGTGACGCGGGCGCGCCTGTTGCTGGAATCCGGCCAGCTGGTGGCGCTGTCCAGCCAGCGCCTGAAGACGGCGTGGCCGCATTGGCTGGTGTACCCGCAACGCTCGGCCAGCCATCGCGGCTTCCTCGCCTTCCGCGACTGGCTGCACGCGCAGGCCGCCGAACACGTGCGGCACATGGCCACGCAGGGGTCGCCCGGCTAGACAGGTGCATCGGCCTGTCCGGGCGCTGTCATCAGGGCGTGGCCGGCGGCGACGAAGCTGGGCACCTCCGCCCAACGCCGCCTGCCGCCATGCGCTACCGCCTCGCCGTTCTTGATATTGCCGGTACCACCGTTGCCGACCCGGGCCTGGTGGCCCATGCCTTCGCCGAAGCGATGGCCGTCGCCGGCCACGCCATCGAGGTGGAGGATGTGCGCCCGCTGATGGGCTACCCCAAGCCGCAGGCGATCGCACGGCTGCTGGGCGCCACGGTGGACGACCCGCGCGTGGCCCCGATCCATGCCGACTTCGTGGCGCGCATGCTTGAGTGCTATCGCCATGCACCGGGCATTGCACCGCTGCCGGGCGCCGAGGCGCTGTTCGACACATTGCGCGCGCACGGCATCCGTATCGGCCTGGACACCGGCTTCTCGCGTGACATCGCCGAGGCGATCATCGCGCGGCTCGGCTGGCACGACCGCATCGACGCATTTGTGGCCAGCGATGACGTGCCTGCAGGCCGGCCGGCGCCGTACATGATCCAGGCGCTGATGCAGCGTACCGGGGTGGACGATGCCGCCGCCGTGGTGAAGGTGGGCGACACCGAGGTCGACATCAACGAAGGCCGCAACGCCGGTGTCGGCCTGAATGTTGCGGTCACCACCGGCGCGTTCACCCGCGCCGAACTGCTGCCGCACGGTCCGGACCACATCATCGACCACCTCGACCGCCTGCCGTCGCTGCTGGGCCTGGCACCTTCCGGCACGGTCGCCGCCGCATGAACCGGCCCTCGTTGCGGGAACGGCTGCAGGGGCACCCGCTGGCGCTGACCGTGTTTGCCGGCAGTGCGGCGCTGTCCACCTATGCCTGCATGTATGCCTTCCGCAAGCCCTTCGCCGCTGCATCGTTCGATGGCCAGCACCTGTTTGGCGCCGACTACAAAGTGTGGCTGGTGGTGGCGCAGGTGCTGGGTTACATGTGCAGCAAGTTCATCGGCGTGCGGGTGATCGGCGAGCTGCGCGCCGAGCGCCGCGCCAGCCTGCTGCTGGGCCTGATCGGCATCTCCTGGTTGGCGCTGCTTGGCTTCGCACTGGTGCCGGCGCCCTGGAACATCCCGTTCCTGTTCCTCAATGGCCTGCCGTTGGGCATGGTCTGGGGCCTGGTGTTCAGCTATCTGGAAGGGCGCCGGACCACCGAAGCGATGGGTGCGATCCTCGCCTCCAGTTTCATCATGGCCTCCGGCGTGGTGAAGTCGGTGGGCAAGTGGCTGCTGCTGCAGGGCATGAGCGAGTTCTGGATGCCGTTCCTGTGCGGGCTGCTGTTCCTGCCGCTGCTGCTGGTGTCGGTGCGCATGCTCGAACGCATTCCCGCACCGGATGCCGACGACCTGCGCGAGCGTTCGCCGCGCCTGCCGATGGATCGCACGCAGCGCCGCGCCTTCGTGCGCCGCTTCCTGCCGGGGCTGGCGCTGATGATCCTGTGCTACGTGTGCCTGACCGTGGTCCGCGATTTCCGCGACAGCTTCGAGGCCGAGCTGTTCCGCGAGCTGGGTTATGGCGGCAGCGCCGGCGTGTTCGCCGCCATCGAAACGCCGGTGGCATTCGCCGTGCTGGCGCTGACCGCCGGGCTGACCTGGTTCCGCAACAACCTCAACGGCCTGATGGCCCTGCACGTGCTGATGTTCATCGGCCTGGCCACCGCCGGCCTGAGCACGCTGGCGTTCCGCGAGGGCATGCTGCATCCGCTGGCGTGGCTGGGCCTGGTGGGCTTCGGCCTGTACCTGGCCTACGTGCCGTTCAACTGCGTGTTCTTCGAACGCCTGATCGCCACCTTCAAGGTCGCCGGCAACGTCGGCTTCGTGATGTACCTGGCCGATGCGTTCGGCTATCTCGGCAGTGTGCTGGTCCTGCTCGGCCATGAGTTCTCCGGCCTGCAGCTGTCGTGGGTGCGCTTCTTCTCCAGCGCCGTGATCCATCTGTCGCTGCTGGGCGGTGCCTGCCTGTTGTTGTCGCTGCTGTACTTCCACCACAAGGCCCTGCGCCTGGCCCGCATGCCGGCGCTCGCCTCCGTCTGAGTCCATCCCCCATGAAGAACACAACCGCCCTCGTGGTCGGTGCCGGCATCGTCGGCCTGGCCGTGGCCCGCGCGCTGGCCGTGCGTGGCTGCAAGGTCACCGTGCTGGAGCGCCATGAACGCGCTGTCGGCGCCTCCATCCGCAACTTCGGCATGGTCTGGCCGATCGGCGTGCCCAATGGACCGCTGTATGAGCGCGCGCTGCGCTCGCGGCAGATCTGGCAGGAGCTGATCGACGTGGCCGGCCTCTGGCATGACCCCAGTGGCTCGATGCACGTTGCCCACGCCGACGACGAATGGGCCGTGCTGCAGCAATACGCGGCCGCCAATGCGCAGATGCGCCCATGCCGGTTGCTGGACCGGGATGCGGCATTGGCGAAGTCGCCGGCGCTGGTCGCACGCGAACTGCGTGGCGCGCTGTTCAATGCCGATGAGCTGGTGGTCGATCCGCGCCAGGCGATCCGCGCGTTGCCGGATGTGCTGCGCGAGCGCCACGGCGCGCAGTTCCAGTGGCGCACGCCGGTGACGGCGGTGGAAAGCGGCCGGGTGTGGTCCGGCAGCCGCCGGTTCGAGGCCGACCAGGTGTTCGTCTGCAGTGGCCCGGAGTTCGAGCAGCTGTATCCGGAACTGTACGCGGCAGCACCATTGACCCGCTGCAAGCTGCAGATGCTGCGGCTGGCCGCGCAGCCGTCCGGATTCCGCCTGGGTGCTGCCCTGTGTGGTGGCCTGTCACTGGTGCACTACGCCGGCTTCCGCGAGGCCGCCGACGTCGCCCCGCTGCAGGCGCGCTACCAGGCCGAGCATGCCGACCTGGTCGAGCTGGGCATCCACGTGATGGCGGCACAGAACGGCCTTGGTGAAATCACCATCGGTGATTCGCATGCCTATGCCCATACGCATGACCCGTTCGACGAGCACGCCATCAACCAGAAAGTGCTCGATTACCTGTCCCGTTTCATGCAGGTACCGGACGCGCGCATCGCGCAGACCTGGCACGGTATCTATCCCAAGCTGCTGGACGGCAGCAGCGAGTTCGTCGCCGAGCCCACCCCGGGTGTGACCCTCGTCAACGCCATCGGTGGCGGTGGCCTGGGCATGACGCTCAGCTTCGGCCTGGCCGAGGAACTGGTGGACGGTCGCTACACGGCATTGCGCTGCGCGGCATGAAGCCTGCGCGCGGCGGGTGCAACGCTCGCCGCGCTTTTCCTAGAGGTCGCTGCTGACCATCAGCTGCACCCAGTCACCGGCGAAGCTGGTGATGCCGAACTGCACCGGCTGTCCCTGCGGATCGACGTTGAGCGAGTGCACGCACAGCACCGGCCGCCGCGTTGACTGGCCGAGTACGCGCGCGACCTCGGCATCGGGCAGGCGCGCCATCACCGTGGTGTGCCGGCGCAGGTAGTCGGTGACCCCGAACGCGGCCAGGGTGCGGGTCACCGAAGGTGTGCGTGCGAACACCTCTCCCAGTCCCGGGAATCGGGTGGCGGGAAAATACGCTTCGCTGTGGTCCACGGTGCGCCCTTCCACCTGGCTGGAGTACACCACCCGATGCACGCGTTCGCCGGCAATCAGGCCGAGCGCACGCGCCACCTGGCGGCTCGGCACCTGCACGCGGACATCGAGCAGGGTGTAGTGGCTTTCCACGTTCAGGTCATGCATGGCCCGGCCGAAGCGCGTGCGCCGGCTGATCGGGTAGTGGTACGGATGCTCCTGCACGAAGCTGCCGCGACCGGTCTCGGTGCGCACGTAGCCACGCTCTTCCAGCGCCTCGATCGCGCGCCGCACGGTGTGGCGGTTGACCGCGAAGCGCTTGGCCAGCACCTGCGCCGAGGGCAGTGCATCGCCCTCCACCAGCTGGCGTTCGCGGATCTGCCGCAGCAGCGCCTGTTCGATCTGCTGCCACAGTGGCAGCGCCGAATCGCGTGGCGTCAGGGCCGGGTCGGGCATGGTCATCAAACCTCCATCTGCGGCTGCTGGACTAGACAGGTGCACTGCACGTGCAGGCATATCAACGCGCTGCGATTGCAATGGCATGACACGGGCTACGGAAACCATGGGCGAACACATCCTCGACAACCTGAAACTGGTGCTGGCCGACGAGATCGTGCACGGCCATGTGGTGCTGGACGGGCCACGCATCCACGCCGTGGGGCAGGGGCGCGTGCGCAGGGCGGGCGCCGAGGACTGCGGCGGCGACTGGCTGCTGCCGGGGTTTGTTGAGCTGCATACCGACAATCTGGAGAAGCACCTGGTACCACGCCCGGGCGTGGCCTTCCCAGCGGCCGCGGCCGTGCAGGCGCACGATGCGCAGCTGCTGGCTGCAGGCATCACTACGGCCTGCGATGCGCTGGCCGTGGGCGACGTGGAGGCCGACAGCGTACGCGTACGCAGCCTGCAGGCCGCGCATGCGGCGCTGGCCGAGGCGCGCCGTGGCGGTGGCCTGCGCAGCGACCACTACCTGCACCTGCGCGCCGAGCTGCCCTATCCCGGGTTGCTGCCATTGCTGGAGCCGCTGCTGGATGATCCGGCGGTGCGCCTGCTGTCGCTGACCGATCACACCCCGGGGCAGCGCCAGTTCCGCAACCTGCAACGCTATGCTGCCTATTACGGTCTGCCGGCCGACGCACCGGCCCCCTATCTGGACGACCTGCTGCAGGCACGCCGGGCACAGCAGGCGCGCTATCGCCCCGCACACCTGCAGCAGGTGCTGCAGTGGGTGCGGGAACGCGGCCTGTGCCTGGCCAGCCACGACGATACCGTGCCTGCGGATGTGGACGAGGCCGTGGCCAGTGGTGCGCGCATCTCCGAGTTCCCGACCACGCTCGAGGCGGCCGTTGCGGCGCGTGTGGCCGGCCTGACGATCGTTGCCGGCGCCCCCAACCTGGTGCTGGGTGGCTCGCATTCGGGCAATGTGGCGGCGCTGGAACTGGCCCGTGCCGACTGCCTCGACGTGCTGTCCTCCGACTATGTGCCGGCCAGCCTGCTGCCTGCACTGGGCGTGCTGTGCGCGCAGCTGGGCTGGAGCCTGCCGCGCGCGGTGGGCACGGTCAGCCATGCACCGGCACAGGCGCTGGGCCTGCGTGACCGGGGCCGCATCGGTGAAGGCCTGCGCGCCGATCTTGTGCGGGTGCGTGGAACCCTGCCGGACTACGTGGCCGAGGTCTGGGTGGGTGGCCGCCGCCTGCTGGCCCAGTAGCCACCCTCGCGATCACCTAGACAGCTGCCCCGACCTGCCTAGTGGATGCCGCCTGCGCTTCACCGCGCTGATTGAAAGTGGCCGCCATCACCGCTCCCGCTGGAGCGGTCCACTTTCCCTTGCCGCCGCCATCGCCATGTCCACTCTGCCTACGCGCCATCCGCTTACCCTGGGCCTGCTCGCCCTGCTGCATGCCCCGCTGGCCGTCCAGGCCGCGTCCCCGGTCGCGACTGATGCCGCACCCACTCCCTCTGCCGTCGATCTGGATACCGTCACCGTGGTCGGCAGCATCGTCAGCGGCGAGAAGCAGGCACTGGACGCCCAGCGCGAAGCCAGCAACCTGATGAACGTGGTCAGCGCCGATGGCATCGGCAAGCTGCCCGACCACAACGCCGCCGAAGCCGTGCAGCGGGTACCGGGCGTGTCGATCGAACGCGACCAGGGCGAAGGCCGCTTCGTCGCCGTGCGTGGCCTGCCCGCACAGTGGAACTCGACCACCCTCAACGGTGACCGGCTGCCGACCGCCGAAGAGGAAACCACCAGCCGCGCCACCGCGTTCGATTTCTTCCCCACCGAGCTGATCGAGCGCATTGAAGTAAGCAAGACGCTGACGCCGGACCGTGAAGGCGACGCCATCGGTGGCCAGGTGAACTTCGTTACCCGCACCGCGCCTGCGCGCCGCACCTTTGCCGCCAGCGTGGCCGGCAACTACAACGACAAGGCCGTCGATACCGGTACCAGCGCCAATGTGCTGTATGGCGACCGCAGCGCCGATGGCCGCTTCGGGTTCCTGATCAACGGCACCTACTGGAAGCGCCCGTGGGCGACCGACAACTTCGAGCCGCGGCGTAGTGCCGATGGCCTTGGCATCTACCGCCTGGAGCTGCGTGACTACACTGGCGAGCGCACCACCCGCGGTGTCAATGGCGGCATGGAATTCCTGCCGGCCGATGGTCACCGGCTGTACGTGCGCGGCCAGTATGGCGAACTGAGCGACGATGAGACGCACTACAAGCACCGCTACCGTTTCGACAAGGATCGCGTCGAGCTGCAGAACATCCACAACGAGCTGATCACCGAGTTCAGGACCTTCGAGTTCGGTGGCCAGCACACCTTCGGCCGCGGCCAGGTGGACTGGAAGCTGGCCAGCGCCGAGAACGACTTCCGCTACGGCTGCATTCCCACCTGTGCCGACAACGCCTACTTCGTGGTCCAGTTCAACCAAGGCAAGGTCGGCTACCAGGGCCTGCAGGATCGCGGTGCAGGGCGCAACTCGTACAACACCATCGATGGCGGCAACGTCGCCGCCGATACCCCGCAGACCCATCTGCCGCCGGGCTTTTCGATGGACCCACGGAAGATGTCGCTGAGCGCCGTGGAGCTGTACCGGGTGGCGGTCAATGAGAAGGACAGGGCCGTCGCGCAGCTGGACTTCACCTTCGACGCCAGCGACACGCTGACCTGGAAAACGGGTGCCAAGTACCGTGACAAGCAGCGTCGCGCGCGCTTCTCCGACGAGTTCTATGCCTGGAACACCGCAACCGGCGGCCCGGTGCCGACCCTGGCCGACTTCCCGTTGATGGACCAGCCCGGCCGCAGCGGCTATGACATCGGCAACGGCCGCGACTACGCCCGTGACTTCTCGCAGGTGGTGCCGATGCAGGCCCTGGCCGAGTGGTACCGGCAGAACAAGCAGCATCTGGTGCTGGTGCCGGGCGATTCGGCGCTGGTGGCCAATGGCGCGGCGCTGGGCCGCAACTTCGACGTGGCCGAAAAGCAGTACGCGGCCTATGCGATGGGCACCTGGACGCCGGACGAGCGCTGGGACGTGGTCGGTGGCGTGCGCCTGGAACGCACCGCCACCGACGTGCGTGGGCAGGTGCTGGAGCGCGATGCCGATGGTAGCAGCGCGCTGGTGCCCAACCTGGGTCGCAAGCGCTACTCCTCGGTGCTGCCGCAGCTCAATGTGCGCTTTTCGCCGCGCAGTGACCTGAACCTGCGGTTGGGCCTGACCCGCAGCTTTGCCCGCCCGAACTTCGGTGACATCAATCCGGGTGGCTCGTTCATGGAGGCCGATGGCACCTTTACTTCCGGCAATGCCGATCTTGACCCGACCTATTCGGACAACCTGGATCTGATGGCCGAGTGGTATGCCGGACCGCTGGGCCTGCTGTCCGGCGGCGTGTTCTACAAGAACATCAGCAACCCGGTGTTCCAGAGCAGCAGCACCGGCAATTTCAACGGCAACAGCAATGTCACCTTCTACCGGCCCGAGAACGGCGACGACGCCAAGCTGTGGGGTGCCGAGTTCGCCTTCGTGCGCCGCTTCGATTTCCTGCCGGGCCTGTGGAGCAATTTCGGCATCAACGCCAACCTGACCCTGATGGATTCGCGCATGCGCATCCCGGGCCGCAGCGGCAACGTACCGATCACCGGCCAGGCCGACCGTCTCTACAACGTCACCGTGTACTACGACGATGGTGCGTTCGCCGCCCGGCTGGCGACCAACCACAAGGGCGCCTACATCGAATCGCATGGCGACAGCAGCACCACCGATGCCTGGTACGGTGCCAACACCTCGGTCGACTTCAGCGCGTCCTACACGTTTGATCGCTGGACCGTGTTCGCTGAACTGAGCAACCTGACCAACGAACCGCTGAAGTACTACCAGGGCAGCCCGCAGCGGCCGCTGCAGGTGGAGTATTACGGCCGCCGCGCGCAGATCGGCCTGAAATACCTGTTCCAGTAGGCCGCACGCGCTCTGTAGCGTCGATCCATGCTCGACTGCGTGTGCGCCGCATTCACCGCACCAGCGTGACCGCCTGCCCGGCCCGGGCGAAGGCCTGGCCCAGCAATGGGCCTGCCTTGATCGCCTGCACTTCCTCGAACAGTGCCTGCAACGCATCGGCCGGGCGCGAGGCTGGCGCCGCGACCGCCTGCTGGATCACGGTGAAGCGATCGGCCAGCACGCGGTGGCCAGGATGCGACCGCGCCCAGGCTTCCAGTGGCTGGCGCACGCCGGCGGCAGCATCCAGGTGCTGCTGGTCGAACAGGTCAATGGCGGCCGCAGAGGTGTCGGCGCGTTCGATCGAGGCGTGGCGCAGCTCGCGGCTGAGGAACAGGTCGTAGGCCGCGCCGCGGCCCACCGCGATGCGCAGGCCGTCGCGGTCGAGGTCGGCCACCTGCTGCGCCGGGCTGTCCTCGCGCACCAGGTAGGTGCCTTCGATTTCCACGTACGGCGCGCTGAAGGCGATGCGGTCCGCCCGCGCCGGATCGATCGCCAGGAAGGCCAGATCCCATTCGTCTTCGGCGGCCGCAGCAACCACCGAGGCTGCCGCGTCGTGACAGGTGAAGCGGGCCTGCACCCCCATCCGTTGTGCCAATGCGGTGGCCAGTTCCAGCGAGGGGCCACGCGGCGAACGCGCATCACCCTGTGCCAGCACCGGATTGCCCAGGTTGATCGCCACGCGCAGGAATCCCTGCGGTGCCAGCGCGTTTCGATGGTCTGCCAGGGACATGCCGGGCTCCGCAGCAAGGGGAACCCCAGCATGCCAGCGCCGGTGTCCGCGCGGCGTGCACTCAGCCGCGCGCGGCGAACATGCCGTGGAAACCCAGTGGCACCGCATAGGGCAGCCAGGCCTGTGCAATCGGGCCATCGTCCAGGTGGCGCGCATCGAGTACGGCCACGCCACTGCGCTTGCTCACTGGGTCGAGCAGGGTGCCGATCAGCCAGCCGTCGTCGGCGTTGCGGCTGCCCGGGCGCGGCACGAATACGTGTTCCTCGGCCATGATGTCCGGCCCGTAGTGCCACAGCTGGCGGCGGCCCCGCTCGATGTCGAATGCAGCCACGGCGTTGAAGTAGGGCGCGTTGGCCGGACCATCGATGGTGGGTGCGTAAAGCCGCGCGCCACGGGTGTTGGCCGAGCGCGGATCGAACAGCGGAAACTCCACCGCGCTGATGCCCAGCGACTCCCAGCGCGCCTGGCCACGGCGCAGGTCCAGGTGCAGCTCGACCAGGCTGGCACCACTATTGGCCGCATGTGCCCCATCGCCGGCCATTGCTTCCTTCATCGGTGAGCGCGCTTCGTTGATGTCGTCGTGGCGCACCGCGCGCAGCACGATGCCGCCGTCGCGAGTGAACGCATCGCCGAAGTGGTAGATCGCCGCGAACGGCGCCTCGAACCATTGCGCCTTGTCCGGCGCATCCTTGGCGACTACCGCGATGCGCGCCGCGCGCTGCGGTGCGAACTGCATGCGTTCGAAGAAGCTGCCGCCGGTGCCGGTGAAGTCGAACGGCATCAGCACGAAAACGAGATGCTGTTCGGTCATGGCGAAGGCATGCAGGTAGCCGTGCTCCGGCGTTTCGATCACGTTGGCGCTGCGCAGCTGACCGTCCTTGCCGATGTGCCAGACCAACAGGCCGTGGCCGCCCATCAGGCTGATCGAGCCGAAGTTCCACACGCTGCCGTCGCGGTCGGGCAGGGGATGGGCGGAGAATGGCAGCGCGGCCAGGTCCGGGCGCCAGGTGACCGGGCCGAGGGTCTGCAGCGAATCGGGGTCCACCTCGAACGCCGAGCCGGATTCGCACAGCGCGAACAGGCGGCCGTTGATCATCGTCACCGAGGTGTTGGCGACGTTGGCATCGTCGTTGTTGCGCACCGCCAGTGCACCGGGGACGCTGGTGCCCGCCGCCGGGTACTGGAAGCGGCCGGCCTTCTGTTCACGGCTGAACTTCGGTGTGGCCACCATGCGCCCGTGGTGGGTCAGGCTGCCATCGCCGTTGAAGCGCCAGCCATGCACCATTCCGTCGCCGTCGAACCAGTGGTCATAGCGGAAGCCATCGCGCTCGGTCCAGGCCGGGCCGTTGCGGTACAGCGTACCGGCCAGCCCGGCCGGCAACCGGCCCTGCAACTGCACGGTGGCCGGGCCGAGGCTTTCGCTGCTGACGCTGCGCCAGCCGAGCAGCCACGGGTGCTCCTGCAGGCCCTGCGCGAAGTGCGCGGGGTCGCCGGCGAGGGCGGGTGCGCTGCGCAGGGCGGTGGCGCCAAGCGCCAGACAGGCACTGCTGCTGAGCAGGGTACGAAGGAAGCGGCGACGGTCCATGATGGCCTCGGGTCTGGATGCAGGAATCAGCGCAGGGTGATGTCGATGGCGGCACCGGCGGCCGGCACGTTGACGCGCGCTTCGTCGAAGGTCGGCTTGCGCATCACCTGCGGGTTGTTGCTGAAGCCATAGCCTTCCACCGGCATGCCAACCAGGTTGGTGTCGAGTTTGCCGTTGTCGTTCTCGTCGTGGGTGAGCAGCACCGCGTAGCTGCCGGCGGGCACGTTCTTGAATACGAAGTGGGCACTGTCGCCACTGGGCCTGGCCTGCTGCGCCTGCACCGGCGCAGCCTTGCCGTCCCAGGCGGTGGCGTTGTCGACCAGGGCAACGCGCAGCGTACCGGTCTGCACGCGGACATCGTGTACGGTCACGGCCAGATCGGCGGCATGGGCGCCGCCGGCCAGGGCCAGGGCGGTCAGGACGGTGCTGAGCAGGGCGGTACGGATCATGGCAGTGGCTCCGGAAGTGGGCGGTGTGTTGTGGAGTGGGGTCAGTCTGCGCGGGGCGTGGGGCTGGTTTCAGGGCCAGTGGTCATCGATTCGACGTGCCAGAAGTCACTTTCTGCGCTGGACCCATTGCCGACGGCAGGCGTGGCCGTCAGCATCTGGCCATGCCCAGCCTGCTCCGCCACCTGTCGCGTCCGCTCAGCCTTGCCGGTCTGGTGACCGTGCTGGCGGTCGGCCTGTCATTCGCGGTGCAGCGCGGCGAGGCCGCCCCCAGCCTGCTGTTGCTTGCTGGGTTCCTGTTGCTGTTCGTGCTGCACGGTTGGGCGTCGATGCCGTCGCGCGTGCGAGCCGTCGCCGCCGTGCTGCAGGCGCTGCTGGCGATTGCCCTGGTCGCGTTGCAGCCGCGCACCGGCACCGCCCCCGTGCTGCTGGTGGTGCTGGTTGCGCAGCTGGCCGAGCACTGGCCGCCGCGCTTCGTGCTGGGTGTCGCATTGCTAGCCAACCTGGCGATGTATGCGGTGCTGCGCCACAGTGGCTTCAGCCAGCCGCTGCTGGTGGTGCTGCTGTACGGCGGCTTCCAGGCGTTCGCCGCACTGACCGCACACTACGCACGCAGCACGGCCCTGGCCCGCGATGACCTGGCCCGGGTCAACGCGGATCTTCTGGCCACGCGCGCATTGCTGGCCGACAGCGCCCGCGATGCCGAGCGCCTGCGCCTGGCGCGCGAACTGCATGATGTGGCCGGCCACAAGCTCACCGCGATGCGGTTGAACCTGCGCGCACTGGCGGCTGATCCTGCGCTGGCCGGGCGCGACGGCTTGGTGCTGGCCGAGCAGTTGTCGGGCGAACTGCTGGCCGACATCCGCCAAGTGGTGCAGTCGATGCGCGATGATCGCGGCCTCGATCTGGCCACCGCACTGCACGCGCTGGCCGCACCCTTCCCACGGCCGAAGCTGCAACTGCGGATCGGCGAGGGCGTGCGCGTGACCGATCCGCTGATGGCCGAGACTGTGCTGCGGCTGGTGCAGGAAGCGCTGACCAATGCGGCCCGGCATGGCAACGCAGGCACCGTATGGCTGACGATCAACGAAGAGGATTCCCGGTTGCGCATCGATATCCATGATGACGGCCAGCGTGCCGAACGCATCCGCGAAGGCAACGGCATTGCCGGCATGCGTGAGCGCCTGGCCACGGTGCATGGCCGGCTGGAACTCGCGCGCACCGCACAGGGCGGCATGCTGCTGACCGCATGGGTGCCGGCATGAGCGGCGCCGCGATCCGTGTTGCCCTGGCCGACGACCAGGCGCTGGTCCGCGCCGGCCTGCGTGCGCTGCTGCAGGGGCTGGGGGTGGAGGTGGTGCTGGAGGCCGAGGAAGGCCAGGCACTACTCGATGCGCTGCTCACGCAGCCGGTGGACGTGGTGCTCAGTGATGTCCGCATGCCGGGCCTGGATGGCATCGAAGCGCTTCGCCAGCTGCGCGCACGTGGCGATGCCACGCCGCTGCTGCTGTTGACCACCTTCGATGAGAGCGACCTGCTGCTGCGTGCCAGCGAGGCTGGTGCACAGGGCTTCCTGCTGAAGGACGCCGCGCCTGCCGACCTGCGCGAGGCGATCGAGCGCGTCGCCGCCGGCGAGACGCTGCTGATGCCGGTCAGCACCGAGCCGGTACGCGCCCGCTACCGCTTTCACGACGAAGCGCCTCCCAGCGATACCTTCGGCGAACGCGAAGTGGCGATCCTGCGCCTGCTGGCTGGCGGCTACAGCAACAAGGAGATCGCGCGCAGCCTGTTCCTGGCCGAAGGCACGGTGAAGAACTATGTTTCCGCCATTCTCGACAAGCTTGGTACCCGCGATCGTACCCGTGCGGTACTGAAGGCGATTACCCTGCGCATCATCTGACTGCGCCGCGCGAGGAAAACCCGTGAACCCGATCCTGCATGTCGAGATCCCCGCCAGTGACCTGGCTCGTGCCATCGCCTTCTATCAGCAATGGCTGCAGGTGGTGGTGGACGAGCCGATCCTGCTGCATGACTGCCACATGGCCTACCTGCCGTTCTCGGATGACGCGACGGGTGCCAGCCTGTCGCTGGTGCAGGGGGCGGACTACCAGCCCTCCGAACAGGGCGCGCGCCTCTATATCGGTGTCGATGATCTTGAGGCCAGCCTCGACCGTGCGCTGCAGGCCGGCGCCGAACTGCGCTTCGGCCCGGCCGACGCCGGCGACTGGCGCGTGGCCGAGATCCGCGACAGCGAAGGCAACCGCATCGCGCTGCAGGCGCGCGCGATTCTGTAGCGTCGAGCTTGCTCGACTGCTGTTGACGGCGCTAGCAACGCCTCCGTCGAGCAAGCTCGACGCTACGCGCTCATATGCCGTCGGCATCATTCCGGCCAACACCGCCGCTCTCGCTTCTGTAGAGTCGAGCTTGCTCGACTGCTGTTGACGGCGCTACCAACGCCTCCGTCGAGCAAGCTCGACGCTACGGTGTTGCGGCGCGCGAGCGCTGCAGCCAGTCATTGATCGCCGGGTCCAGCCGCGGGTCATCCGGCAGCTGCAGGCCGAAGTGCTGCTGCAGCACCTCGCGCACGTCACCGACATCGTGCAGCGGGCGTTTGTCCGGCGCTTGCCCCGGGCGGTACTCGGTGTAGTTGCCGCTGCCGATGGTGCGGCGCCAGTCCGGCCCGGTCAGCGACGCGCGCAGCTGGCCCGGGAAGCTGGAGTCGGGGTGGGTGCACACGTACCAGTTGCCCACCACGTTGTCGATCGGCGCAGGCGCCTGCAGGTCGAAGCGGTACATCGCGCGCCAGCCATCGCTGGATTCGGCTGACAGCACGAAATCGCCGTCATCGCCCAGCCGCTGCAGCAGGTAGCGCTCGTGCGGCGTGGCCTGCGGTGCGGTGTCGTGCAGGCGCAGCGGCACGGTGGGGGTCAGGCTGCCGAAGCCGGCATCGACCAGCCAGTCCTCGCCTTCCACATGCACGCGCAGCAGCAGATGGGTCCGTGCGGTCAGCTCGCCATCCTGTGCCGCCAGCAGCACGCGTGCGCTCAGCGGCTGGGCATCGAAGCCCAGCGCCTGCAGCAGCGCCAGCAGGCCGCCATTGAGTTCGAAGCAGTAACCGCCCCGGCGCTCGTCGAGCAGCTTGCGCTGCACGCTGTCCAGGTCGATCGGTACCGCGTCACGCAGCAGGCAGCTGAGCGTCTCGAACGGCAGCAGCGCGTTATGGCGTTGCTGCAGCAGTGACAGGCCGGCCAGGGTCAGCGGGGGTGGTGCATCCAGCTGCAGGCGCTGCAGGTAGCGGGGGATATCGAGCGTCGTCATGCGGACACCGGGCAGGGGAGGGACGTCCACTGTGCGCCCCCAACCGGGGTTGAGGTCAAGCGCAGCGCCGGTGTCATGCCCCCGTCGCCTGTGCCCGGTACAAAGGCCGCGTCCGCC
The DNA here is from genome assembly GCF_001274595.1 of Stenotrophomonas maltophilia. Classification (GTDB taxonomy): domain Bacteria; phylum Pseudomonadota; class Gammaproteobacteria; order Xanthomonadales; family Xanthomonadaceae; genus Stenotrophomonas; species Stenotrophomonas forensis. The sequence goes on along the minus strand of NZ_CP011010.1, from coordinate 4,281,277 downwards.
CGCGAGCGTCGCAGTGGCACGAAAACGGGCCTAAAGTTGCCGGGAATCCAGCCGATACAGGTGCGTCCTTCCGCCTGGAGTCTGTCATGTCGGCCGTCGTTCCCCACCTCCGGTCCCTGCGCACGCATCTGGCCCGCCTGCGCGCGGCGTCGCCCGGCGTGCTGTCGTCGAGCGTGCTGTCGTCGAACCTGCTGCTGTGGCTGCAGCCGCACCGGCTCAGCGTAGCCAACAAGCTCAAGGCAACCCTCTGGGTCTGTGGCCTGGGCCTGGTGGCAATCGCCGCAGTCTACGCCTGGACCGGCCACGCCAGCGCACAGGCCGCACGCAATCAGGCCAGTTACCAGCGCGGCAGCGACCTGGCCGCCAGCCTGGCCACGCGCGTGGCCGAAGCCCGGCGCCTGCAGACCCAGTATGCCCGCAGTTTCGATGATGCTGACCGCAACCAGTTGCTGGCCACACAGAAGGCACTGCAGGCCGACCTGCAGGCGCTGCGCGCGATACCGATGGATGCCGGGCGGCGCAAGGCGCTGCAGGTGCTGACCGAAGCCGCGGACGCGTTCTCTCAGGGCGTCGCGGCCCTGTTCGAACGGGTCGACGAGATGGGCCGGGGTGATGCCGGCCTTGCCGCGCAGCTGCAGCAGGCCGCCGACACCCTGCAGGCGCAGGTCGATGCGCTGCAGCGCCCCTTGCTGGCGCTGTCCCTGCAGAAGATGCGCCGACAGGAAGCATTGCTGCTGCTCGACGGTGACTCTGCCCATGCCGACCGTGCCAGCGAAGAGAAGCTGCCGTTCGACCTCGCGCTGGCCGGCCTGTCCACCGATGTGCAGGATGCCCTGCGCAGCGGCATGGAGGCCTATCAGGTCGCCTTGCTGGGTTACACCGCCGCCCGCGTCGGCCTGGATGTGGAGGCGCAGTCGCTGCTGGACACCGCCGCCGGCGTGGCGCCGGCACTGGCCGCCTTCCAGCAGGCCCAGGTGGCGGCGCTGGCCGAGGCACAGGCGCGCCAGCAGGCCGGCACGCGCGCCATGAGCGTACTGTTCGCGCTGACCCTGCTGCTGGTTGCCGGCGTGCTGATCACCAGCCTGGTGCTGGTCCTGCGCGCGGTGCGCCAGCCGATCCAGGACACCCTGCGCTTCGCCAGCGATATCGCGGACGACCGCCTGGACACCACCCTGCGCGTGTACAACGCCAATGATGAGATCGGCCAGCTCGCCCAGCGCCTGGTCGACATGCAGCAGCGCCTGCGTGCGCGCATCGAGACCGAGCGCGCGGTGGCGCGCGGCAATACCCGCGTGCGCCAGGCGCTGGACAGCGCACAGACCGGCCTGATGGTGATCGATGCCGAAGGGCTGGTGGCTTATGCCAACCCGGCGCTGCTGCAGCAGCTGGACCTGCAGGCTGACGCGCTCGTGGCCAGCGAAGCGGTGCGCCTGCATCCGGCGCTGGCCAGCCTGGCCGGCGTACGCCAGCGCGAAGAACGCGAGATCGGCCAAGACGGTGTTCGCTACCAGCTGATCGCCAATCCCATCACCGACGAAGGACAGTTCCTCGGTGTGGCGGTGGAATGGCGCAGCCGCGCACTGGAAACCCTGCTCGAAACCGAAGTGGCCGCACTGGTCGACGCCGCCGCGCACGGTGACCTGCACGGTCGCATCGTGCTGGACGGCAAGCAGGGCTTCGTGCGCACGCTGTCGACCAGCATCAACCGCCTGCTGGCGACCTTTGAAACCAATCTCGGCGACCTGCAGGCGCTGCTGGCCGCGCTGGCACGCGGCGACCTCAGCGTGCGCATGGACGGCGACCTGCAGGGCGTGTTCGCGCGCATGCGCGACGATGCCAACGCCACCGTCGCGCAGCTGGGCCGCATCGTCACCCGCATCCAGCAGGCCACCTCCAGCCTGGATACCGGCGTTGGTGAGATCGTCGCTGGCCACTACGACCTGTCGCAGCGTACCGAGCAGCAGGCGGCCAACCTGGAAGAAACCGCGGCGTCGATGCATGAGCTGACCGACACCGTGGGCCGCAATGCCGACGCGGCCGGTCGCGCCGATGCGCTGGTCAAGGGTGCGGCAGCGGTGGCCCAGCGCGGCGGCGACGCCGTGGGCCAGGTGGTGGCGACCATGCACGGCATCAGCGAAGCCTCGCGGCGGATCGGTGACATCACCCAGCTGATCGATGGCATCGCCTTCCAGACCAACATCCTTGCACTGAACGCAGCGGTGGAAGCAGCGCGCGCCGGCGAACAGGGCCGCAGCTTCGCCGTGGTGGCTGCGGAAGTGCGGCTGCTGGCCCAGCGCAGTGCCGAGGCGGCCAAGCAGATCAAGGGATTGATCGAGGATTCGGTGGCGCGTGTCGGGCAGGGCAACCAGCAGGCCGAGCAGGCCGGCACCACAATGGGCGAGATCGTCGGCAGCGTGCAGCAGTTGGCGGACCTGCTGGCCGGTATCCGCAGCGCATCGCAGGACCAGCATGCCGGCATCGCACAGGTGAACCAGACCATCGTGCAGATGGAAGCCAGTACCCAGCGCAATGCCAGCCTGGTGGAAGAGGCCGGTGCCTCGACTGCACAGATGCAGGCGCAGGTGCATGCCCTGGCCGAAGCGGTGGGAGCCTTCCGCCTGCAGCCGGCGCGGCAGGCCCGCGCCGCGGCGTGATCCCGCCCCGGTAGTGCCGGCCGCTGGGCCGGCACTCCTCCTGTGACTCAGTACACGTCGCGGCGGTAGCGCCCGTTCTCCAGCAGCGTTTCCACCGTTTCATCGCCCAGCGCAGCGCGCAGCACCTGGTCCACGCCTTCGGCCATGCCCTGCAGCGAGCCACAGACGTGGATCACCGCGCCGCGTTGCATCCAGTCGCGCAGCACATCAGAGGCCGCACGCAGGCGATCCTGCACATAGCCACCTCCGCCATCGCGCGAGAACGCCAGGTCCACCCGCGCCAGATGGCCCTGCGCCTGCCAGGCCTCGATCTCGTCGGCAAACAGCAGGTCGTGCGCGCGCTGGCGCTCGCCAAACAACAGCCAGTGCCCGTGCTCGCCTGCATACGCGGACTCGCGCAGCAGGCTGCGCAGGCCGGCGATGCCGGTGCCGTTGCCGACCAGCACCATCGGCGCAGCAGGCACCCGATGGAAACCGGGATTGCGATGCACGCGGGCGACGACGCTGGCGCCGATCGGCGCATGCAGCGACAACCAGCCCGAGCCCAGCCCGGCACGACCGGCGGTGTCATGCACCAGCCTGACCACCAGCTCCACCTCGCCGTCGTTCGCGGCGGAGGCGATCGAGTACTCGCGGCCGGGCAGCATCGGCAGCCCGGACAACCACAGGCAGGCATCCTGCACGGGCAATGCGGCATCGGCCTCCGGCAGTTCGCGTTCGCTGGCCAGCGCCAGCAGCGTGCGCGGCGCGCCGTCAACCAGCAGCGGCTGCAGCGGATCCAGTCCATGCGCTCTCAGCACTGCACCCGCATGCCGCGCGTTGTGGCGGGGCGCGATATGCAGGATGTCACCGGCCTGCCACTGCACATCGGCCGGGGCGGCAAGACGGATACGCCAGATCGCGCCGCCGACGCTGCCCGGGTTGAGGCGGTCGCGGCCGAGCAGGCGCCAGTCGTGCATCCGCGTTGCGGGCGGCAGCACACTGTCATCGGTGGCGATGCCGGTCAGTGCGCCCAGTTGCAGCTGCCACTGGCGCAGGGCCGGCACCGAGGCGGCATCGACATCGATGCGCGCGAACAGCGCACGTGCACCGTTGCCGGTCAGCCAGCCATCGACCTGGCGGCCGAAGCCGCAGTAGTGCGGATACTGGCGATCCCCCAGCGCGAGCAGGCCGAACTGCAGCCCCGACAGGTCCGGTGCCTGCGCGAGCAACAGGCGTGCCGCGCGTCGGGCCGCATCCGGCGGTTCACCGTCGCCGAAGGTGCTCAACACGAGCAGCGCCTGCGATGTGGCCTGCAGCTTCGCGGCATCGATGCGCGACAACGGCAGCACCTGCACCGCGCTACCGGCCGCCTGCAGCTGCGCGGCCGCACGCCATGCGAGCTGTTCGGCCAGGCCGCTCTGGCTGGCATGCACCACCAGCCACGGCGCGCCATGGCCATCGGTGGCGGCTGGCATCGGCAGCGACTGGCGCAGCCCGCGTGCCGCGCGTTGGCTGCGGCGGCGATCCAGGTACAACATCCAGCCGGTGATGAAGAACAGGCTCATGCCCAGGCTGCTGAGCATCACCACCACGCGCCCGGGCAGGCCGAAGTAGCTGCCCGAGTGCAGCGCGAACACGCTGGTGGCCAGCTGGCCGCCCGCGCCCTGGCGATCGTAGGGGCGGGAATCGAGCACCGCGCCGCTGGCCGGGTCCAGCTGCAGCAGATCATGCGCGCGATCATGGTGCCCTCCGCGCTGCGACGGATCACCGGCCATCACCCGCACGTTGAGCGCCTGGCCCGGTTTTTCCGGCAAGCGCAGGTCGATGAAGCCGGTGCGCACGCCGGGCAAGGCATACAGCGTGGCTTCGACGCGTTGCAGGTCCAGCGGGGCATCGATGGCCACCGTATGCTTGGCCGCCGGCGCGACGCCCAACACGCTGTTGGCGGCGCTGCGGTACCAGTCGAACGACCACCACAGGCCGGTCAATGCGCTCATCAGGTAGATCAACAGCACCCAGGTGCCGACCACCGAATGCAGGCTCCACAGGAAACCGCGGCCACTGCGTTTCCACTCCACCGCCAGCCAGCTGCGCCAGTGCCACCAGCGCCGTGGCCAGCGCAGGTAGAGCCCGGACAGGGTGAAGAACAGCAGCGCGATCGCACAGCTGCCGGTGATCCACTTGCCGCGTTCGCCGGCCGCGAGATGACGATGCAGGTCTTCGACGAAATCGAAGAACGCCTGGCCGCGCAGGGCACTGAAGCGCTCGCCGCTGTACGGGTCGAAATACACCCAATGCTCTTTGCCGCCGGCAAAGCGCGCGACCGACGGCCGCTGCCCGGTGGCGTCGACGCGCAGGCGTTGCAGCGGGCGTTCGCTGCCGGCCTGCAGCCGCGGCACCAGCTCGCTGAGCGTGAGCGGAAGCTGGCTGTCGGCGTGGTGTTCGGCGATGGCCGCAAAGCCGGGGTTGGCCGCACGCAGCAGTTCGTCCTCGAAGGACAGCACGGCACCACTGAGGCCCATCACGGCCAGGATGGCACCGGCGGTGATGCCCAGCAGCCAGTGCACTTGGAACAGGATGTTCTTGAACATCGAAGGAGGAGGGCCTGGAAGGCTGCCGCCCGCATCCTGCGCAACAGCAAATGAGAATTAGTCGCGGAATTTTCCGTGGCCCCCTGGCTGCGGTCAAGCGGGGGGTATCGGCCGGGCTGCGCCCGGCACCCGCCGAGGCAACGTCAACGTCAACGTCAAAAGCGGGCTATCCGTGGGATGGCGGGGTGGGTCCGGTTGCGGGGGACGCATGGCGCCATCGAGCCCCCATGGACGGGTTTACGGCGTGTCCTGCACAGCCACACCGCCCCGCCATCCCACAGAAAGCCGCTTTGGCTCTGGCTGTTGCGGTGGCCTCTGCAGGTGCAGGGTGCAACCCTGCCGAACCCTCACTTCACCCAGCCGTCGATCTCGCCGTGGGCGAACGGCCCCAGCTTCGCCTTGACCATCCGCCCCTGCGCATCGAACAGCACGCTGTAGGGCAGCAGGCCCTGCGTATTGCCCAGCTGTACGCTGGCATCGCGCGGGCCCGGGGTCTCGATCACGATCGGGTAGTCCACCGGAACCCGCTGCAGGAAACCACGCACGTCGTCCGGGGTGTCCAGCGCCAGGCCCAGCACCTGCACGCCGTCGCTGCTCTGGAGGTGGGCGAAACGAGCCAGTTCGGGCATTTCTTCCACGCAGGGCGCGCACCAGCTGGCCCACACGTTGATCAACAGCGGGCGGCCGGCGAAGTGCCGGCGCAGATCCAGTGCGCGTCCTTCAAGGTCGGGCAGCGACAGCGCGGGCATCGGATCGCCCGCCTGCAGCGAAAGCTTGGCGGGAGCGGCCGGTGATGTAGCCGATGCCACCGGCGCCGGCGTCAGTCGATGCCCGGCCCACAGGCCCAGGCCGGCGGCCAGCACCGCTGTCCACAGCAGCGCTGGCCGTTGCCACTTCATCGTGCGGTGCGCAGCAGCGCTTCCTCGACCACCGCCTGGGTCAGCAGGGTCGGCAGCACGGTCGGCGGTGCGCCGGGGCCGTACACCACATACAGCGGCACGCCCACCGCCTTGTGCTCTTCCAGGAACGAGGTGATCTGCGGGTCCACGTTGGTGTAGTCGCCGCGCATGTACACCGCGTTGGTGCGCTTGAGCAGGTCCTTGAACTCCGGTCGCGACAGCACCGCGCGCTCATTGGCCTTGCAGCTCACGCACCAGTCGGCGGTCATGTTGACGAACACCACGCGGTTGTCGGCGCGCAGGCGGTCCAGCAGCTGCGGCGAATACTCGACCACGTTCTCGCTGGCCGCCTGTGCGGCACGCGTCGGCGCTGCCAGCTGGGTTACGCCCCAGGCAGGCACCAGTGCGCCGATGGCCAGCAGCACGCCCAGCAGCGTCACCGCGCGCGAGCCGGTCCAGCGGTTGCGCTCGAACAGCCACAGGCCGAAGGCGAGCAGCAGCAGGCCGCCCAGCACCAGCGCCATGCCATCCACGCCACGCTGCTTGCCCAGCACCCACAGCAACCACAGCGCGGTGGCATACATCGGGAAGGCCAGCACGTGCTTGAGCGTTTCCATCCATGGGCCCGGCTTGGGCAGGCGGCGCGCCAGCGCCGGCACGAAGCCGATCAGCAGGAACGGCAGGGCCAGGCCCAGGCCGAGGAACAGGAACACGGTCATCGCCTTCAACGGCGGGGCAATGAAGGCGTAGGCAATGGCACCGCCCATGAACGGGCCGACACAGGCACTGCCGACCACGCAGGCCAGCGCACCGGTGAAGAAATCACCGGCCGGGCCGCTGCGGCTGGCCAGCGACTGGCCGAGGTTGCCGATGCCGCCGCCCAGGGTGAACACGCCGGACAGGCTCAGGCCCACCGCGAACATGATGTAGGCCAGCGCCGCCACCACACCCGGATGCTGCAGCTGGAAGCCGATGCCGACCGCGTTGCCGATCGCGCGCAGGCCCACCATCAGCGCGCCGATCACCGCGAACGCGACCAGCACGCCCAGCGTGTACCAGAGCGCATGGCTGCGCGCGCGCTGCGGGCTTTCGCCACTCTGCGCCAGGCTCAGCACCTTCAGCGACAGGATCGGCAGCACGCACGGCATCAGGTTCAGCACCAGGCCGCCGGCCAGCGCCAGCAACAGTACCCAGACGAATGAACGGTCCGGGTTCGGGGTGGTCGCCGGCGGGCGCGTGCGCAGCGCGTTGTCACCCTGCGCATCGGTGGCGAATTCATTGCCTGCGCCCTCAGCGCCTGCGGCGGCCGGGCGGGCAGCTCCGTCGTTGGGCACGGTCGGCAGCAGGCGCAGCGGAGCGCCGTTGGCCGCTTCGCGCGGGGCGCCACTGCCAGCGGCCAGCGGGCTGATCACCTCGTTGCGCGGCGGTGCCTGGTCGGCGCTGGCGTTGGCCTTGCCGGCCGGAATCGACAGCTTCACCCGGCGCGTCATCGGCGGGTAGCAGATGCCATCGGTCTGGCAGCCCTGGAAGGTCACCACCAGGGTGCTGTCGACCGCATCGCTGACGGTGCGGCGCAGCGGTAGCGGCACTTCCACCTGGTTGAAGTACACCGAGACATCGCCGAAATGTTCATCGCGATGCGACTGCGCGGCCGGCCAACGCGGCTTGTCGGCCAGCACGCCGGCGCTGCCTTCCAGCTTCAGCGAAGTGCGGTCGCGATACAGGTAGTAGCCCGGGGCCGGGCTGAAACGCAGCAGCAGGGTGTTGCCGTCGCTGGCGATGGCATCGAAGCCGAAGGCCTGTTCCGACGGCAGCGGCAGCGCCTGGCTGTTGCTGGCCGCACCCGGCAGGCGCAGGCCGCCCGTGCTGCCGGCACCGGCCAGCGGATTGTTGAACGGGTTGCCGGCACTGGTACGCGCCGCGGGTGCCGCAGCCGGCGTACCGCCGCCCGGCAGGGTGACCTGCACCACGCGCTTCTGCGGCGGGTAGCAGACACCGGCATCGGCGCAACCCTGGTAGCGCACTTCCACGCTGATGGTGCCGGCCGCATCGGTGGGTGTGCCGGGCAGGATGGCCTGCAGGCGCTCGCGATAGGTTTCAACCTCGCCGAAGAAATCGTCGTGGTGCCTGTCGCCCTTGGGCATCTGCAGCGTGCCGGCGTTGAATGCGGGGTCCGCCTTGACGCTGGTGCGGTGGCGATAGAGGTAATAGCCCGGTGCGATCTTGAACTGCAGTTGCAGCTGGCCACGTTCGGGGGCGGTGGCGGTCAGCGCGAACGCCTGGTCCACCGGCAGCAGGTCCTTCTCATCCAGCGCGAAGGCCGGCAACGAGAGCCACAACAGGGCGCACAAGGCGGCGCCACGCGCAAACAGAGTCTTCAATCAGTGTCCTCCCGGGTCTGTGCCCGGATCCAGTCCAGATATGCCGGCAGGCCGGCCCGGGTTTCGACCGCGATGCACTCCGGGAGTTCATACGGATGCAGTTCGACGATCCGGGCAATCGCGTCATCGACGCGGCTCGCGGTGGTTTTCACCAGCAGCTGCAGCTCGCTGTCGGTGGTCACCTCGCCCTGCCAGCGGTAGGTCGACTGCGCGCCATCGAGTCGGGTCACGCACGCGGCCAGGCGCTCGCCGACCAGCGCGTGCGCGATGCGCTCGGCACTGGCCCGGTCCGGGCAGGTGGTCAACAGCAACAGGACGGGATCGACGGTCGACATGGCCGTCGAGTATAGGGCCGCCGCCGGGCCAGGGCCCGGCGGCGGCAGTGCACCGCTGCGTTGCGCGGTCAGTTGGCCAGCTGGCAGGTGGCCGGCTTGGCCGAGGTGAACAGGGCCGGGGTGGCCCACTCGGGGTGGTCGATGAACGGGTTGCGGTTGCCCTGGAACGAGTAGATCACGTCATTGCGCGAGCGCTCGGCGTCATCCGGCGGGTCGGACAGGTGCCAATCGATCAGCGTCGAAAGCAGGCCCATGTAGGCCGGCGAGCTGCTGGTCTTGACGATCTTGCTGCGGTCGTCGGTCAGCTCCAGGTCCGGCTCGGACTGGCCGGTGGCCGCATCCTTGCCGCCCTCGTAGCGGATCGCCATGTACATCACCGCACGCGCCATGTCGCCCTTGCGCTTGCCCCACACCTCGAAGGTGCCAGCGTTGCCGTCCGGCGTGCGCACCCAGTTGGAATTGCCCGGGTAGCCGCCGCTGCCGCCGCCCTGGCCGTTGTTGGCTTCGGTGGCGCGCTCGCCGCAGTTGGCGTCGCACTTGGCGAACGGCTTGTTGCCACGGTCGGCGTTCCACTGCGCGTCGGTCAGGTACAGCATGTGGGTGTCGGTGTAGGGCGCATACGGCAGGCCCTTGTCACCGGTGGTGCTGGCAAAGCCCAGCGAGTTCGGCCAGGTGTGCTCGCGGTTGTACTTCAGGCCACTGCCGCTGCCGGCGCGATCGGTCACCTTGGCGTAGCTGCGGTTGCGGTACGCATCCAGGATCCTGCCGCTGTTGTTCGGATCCTCGTCGGCGATCTCCAGGATGGTCCAGGTGCTGGTGCCCGAGCCGCTGTACGGGTACGCGGTATGACCCTTGATGGTGGCATGCAGCGAGCAGCGCAGCTGGCTGGGGCTGGAGGTGTTCACCTTCGCGTAGTAGCCGGCCGGCACGCCCGGGTTGCCCGGGTCGGGATTGCCGCCGGTGCTGGCCACGGTGAAGGCGATGCGGCTGTCGGCGGCCGGGTGCGCGCCCTGCAGGTCGGTGATGCGCGCGGCGCGGATGTCGAAGCGGCAGGCCTCGCCGGCCACCAGCGCGGTGTTGGTGGACAGCTTCACGCTGCGTCCGCTGGCCGGGAAGGTCAGCGGCACGCTGCCGGAGGTGCCACAGCTCAGCGCGAAGGCACCGCTGGCCAGGTTCACCGTCTCGCTGAACACCACTTCCAGATCGGCGGCGGCCGGGAAGGTGGTGCTGCCCTGCGCCGGGGTGGTGGTGGACACCGACGGCGGCGTGTTCGGGCCCGGGGTGCCACCGCCGCTGAAGGTCTGGCCGTTGTTGCAGCTGCCGAATGTCTGTCTGGCCGACTCGGCCCAGGTGAAGTGCGCGTACTGGCTGCCGCTGCCGGTCAGCTGCAGCGAGGTGCCCGGCGCCGTGCTGTTGGTCTCGGCCACCGGAATGTTCTGGCTGGTCATCCCGGCAGCGGGGCCACCGGAAGCGGTGATGGCGCCCTCATAGCTGAGGAACTGGACCACCTTGCCGCTGGCATCGACCAGGGCGATGCCGTCGTTCGGGCCGTTCTGGAGGCCGTTGGTCGGGTAGTTGACCACCGCGATGGTGGCGCTGCCGCAGCCGGCGGCGGTGCCGGCCGGCACCGGGTTGTTGGCGTAGACCACCGCGGCCGAGGCGTTGGCGCCGTTGTACAGGTACAGGCGGTAGCCGGACAGGTCCTCGCCGGCCGTGGCCACGACCTCGATCGCTTCGCCGACGTCACCGGCCGGGGTGCTGTCGTCGTAGTGCAGTTCGTTGATGAAGACCTCGGCCTGGGCCGGCGCGGCGGCCAGCGCCAGCAGGCAGGCGGCGGCAAGCGGGGACAGCAATCGCATCGACTACTCCTTGTGATTGGGAATGCGCGGCCGAGCCTAAGGCCGATCCAGTGACACTTTGTCGTAAATGAACGTCAGATATCTGACAGTGCGACGCGGATCACCAAATGTCGAGGATTCCCCTGTGGGGATGCCGCACCGCACGCGACGCGCAGTCTTCACGCGGACGTGGGTGTCCGGCTCCGGCACGATGAAATTTTTTCCGGCGGCGGCCTTGAAAGGCCCTGGGGCAGCTCCATCTCTGTCCTGCTCCCGATTCGTCGGGCTTTTTCGCGAGCAATGCTGGCAGTCACCTGGGGTGAGTGCTAACATCGCCAGACTTTTTCAGACCAATCAATAACTTAAGAGGTCTCTCATGAGCATCAAGCCGCTGCACGACCGCGTTGTGGTCAAGCCGATCGAAGCCGACGAAATCTCCGCCGGTGGCATCGTCATTCCGGATTCGGCCAAGGAAAAGTCCACCAAGGGTGAAGTCGTGGCCGTCGGCCCGGGCAAGCCGCTGGACAACGGCAGCGTGCGCGCGCCGTCGCTGAAGGTTGGCGACAAGGTCATCTACGGCCAGTACGCCGGCAGCTCGTACAAGAGCGAAGGCGTCGAGTACAAGGTCCTGCGCGAAGACGACGTGCTCGCCGTCATCGGCTGAGCCTCGGCGCGACCTGCTTTCCTGTAAGACATCCCCTTTCGTCGCCGGGCCCGGCCCGGCGCAAACTATCGAGGTAATCGCAATGGCTGCCAAGGATATTCGTTTCGGTGAAGACGCCCGTTCGCGCATGGTGCGCGGCGTCAACGTTCTCGCCAATGCCGTCAAGGCTACCCTGGGCCCGAAGGGCCGCAACGTCGTGCTGGAAAAGAGCTTCGGCGCTCCGACCATCACCAAGGACGGCGTCTCCGTCGCCAAGGAAATCGAACTGGCTGACAAGTTCGAGAACATGGGCGCGCAGATGGTGAAGGAAGTTGCTTCGCGCACCAACGACGACGCCGGCGACGGCACCACCACCGCCACCGTGCTGGCCCAGGCCCTGATCCGCGAAGGTGCCAAGGCCGTTGCCGCCGGCATGAACCCGATGGACCTCAAGCGTGGTATCGACAAGGCCGTCGTGGCCGCCGTTGCCGAGCTGAAGAACATCTCCAAGCCGACCGCCGACGACAAGGCCATTGCCCAGGTCGGTACCATCTCGGCCAACTCGGACGAGTCGATCGGCCAGATCATCGCTGACGCGATGAAGGAAGTCGGCAAGGAAGGCGTGATCACCGTTGAAGAAGGCTCGGGCCTGGACAACGAGCTGGACGTGGTCAAGGGCATGCAGTTCGACCGCGGCTACCTGTCCCCGTACTTCATCAACAACCAGCAGTCGCAGACCGCTGACCTGGATGACCCGTTCATCCTGCTGCACGACAAGAAGATCTCCAACGTCCGTGACCTGCTGCCGGTGCTGGAAGGCGTCGCCAAGGCCGGCAAGCCGCTGCTGATCGTTGCCGAAGAAGTCGAAGGCGAAGCGCTGGCGACCCTGGTGGTCAACACCATCCGTGGCATCGTCAAGGTCGTGGCCGTCAAGGCACCGGGCTTCGGCGACCGTCGCAAGGCGATGCTGGAAGACATGGCCGTGCTGACCGGCGGTACCGTGATCTCCGAAGAAGTGGGCCTGTCGCTGGAAAAGGCCACCATCAAGGACCTCGGCCGCGCCAAGAAGGTGCAGGTCTCCAAGGAAAACACCACCATCATCGATGGCGTGGGTGACAAGGCTGCCGTCGACGCACGCGTCGGCCAGATCAAGACCCAGATCCAGGACACCTCCTCCGATTACGATCGCGAGAAGCTGCAGGAACGCGTGGCCAAGCTGGCCGGCGGCGTTGCCGTGATCAAGGTCGGTGCCTCGACCGAAATCGAAATGAAGGAAAAGAAGGATCGCGTCGACGACGCCCTGCACGCTACCCGTGCAGCCGTTGAAGAAGGCGTGGTCCCGGGCGGCGGCGTTGCCCTGGTCCGTGCGGTCACCTCGCTGGCTGGCCTGAAGGGCGCCAACGAAGACCAGAACCACGGCATCCAGATCGCCCTGCGTGCGATGGAAGCCCCGCTGCGCGAAATCGTCGCCAACGCCGGTGAAGAACCGTCGGTCATCATCAACAAGGTCAAGGAAGGCACCGGCAGCTTCGGCTACAACGCCGCCACCGGCGAGTTCGGCGACATGCTGCAGTTCGGCATCCTGGACCCGACCAAGGTGACCCGTTCGGCGCTGCAGAACGCTGCCTCGATCGCTGGCCTGATGATCACCACCGAAGCCATGGTTGCCGAAGCTCCGAAGAAGGACGAGCCGGCCATGGGTGGCGCCGGTGGCATGGGCGGCATGGGTGGCATGGGCGGCATGGACTTCTAAGTCCACGCATTCCCGAAGCAATGAAGAACCCCGCCGCAAGGCGGGGTTTTTTTTGTGGGCGTGGTGGGCGATGCAGTCAACGCACGAACGGCTTCTTCGCCCCGTACTCCCATTCCCAGGGCGCGCCGGTTTCACCCAGCACGAAGCGCACCAACGCCGGGAACGCCGCCTCGGCACGTACATCGTTGCCCAGGATCACCACGCAGCGCTGGCCCTGTTCGATGCACACCAGCGTATTGCCCACCGCATCATCATGGCCGCCCTTGTAGAAGCCGGCACCCTGCGGGCCCTGGAAGGTCACCACGCCCAGCCCCGCCGCCAGGTCCCGGTGCCGTTGTGCAGGCGGCAGCTCCGGCTGCAGGGTGGGGAACTGGCTGGCAGTGGTGATCGGCAGCTGCGGCCGCACCAGCTCCCTGCGCATCGATGCAGACAGCCCGTCGCCACGCACATAGCCGGCGGCGAAGCGGGCCATGTCGCCGATGGTGGTATCCATCGAGCCGGCCGCGCGCACGCGGCTGCGCTCATCGTGCGGCTCGGCGGCGCCCTGCGCGGTCCAGCCATCGGCCAGATTGCCGGCGAAATCCTCGCGCCACATCATGCTGGTGCGGGTCATGCCGAAGCGGTCGAACACCCGCTGCTGCATCAACGCGCCCACATCCTCGCCCAGCCGCCCGCGTTCGATCACGAACTGCAGCAGGATCAACCCTTCGCCGGAATAGCCATAGCGGCTGCCCGGATCGAAGTGGAACTTCAGCCGGCCGTCCGGTTCGAGGAACCCGAAGTTGGCAAAGCCACTGGCGTGGTTGAGCAGCAGGCGCGGGGTGAGCTGGCGCCAGCGCGGATCATCGGCCAGCACGCTGTAGTCGGCGTACTTCTTTGGCTCGGGCGGGTAGTCCGGCAGCGGCTTGTCCAGTGCTGTGGCGATGCTGGCGTCCAGCCCGATCCGCGCATCCTGTGCCAGCTGTGCGACCAGATGACCGAACGCCATCTTGGTCAGCGAGGCGGCGTACATCACGGTGTCGGTGCGCAGCGGCTCGCCTGCGGCATTGCGTTCGCCATAGGCGGCCACGTGCACCACCTTGCCGCCATCGATCACCGCCAGCGCCATGCCACGCGCCTGTGCGGCCCGCATCAGCCGCTGCGCTTCGGCATCGACGCGGGCCGGCGAGGGTACCGGGGGTGGTGCGGCCAGTACGGCCAGCGGCAACAGCGTCAGCAACAACAGGGCAGCACGGCGCATGCGTGGACCTCCTGGCAGGACGTGGCGCGATGCTACGCCAGCCCGCCGCCGGCGTCATGGTCTGGCCTCAGCTGGCGGTCGGGCGGCGCAGGCAGATCCGCGCCGCGCCTGTGCTGATGTCGACCTGGCCACCGCGCATGGCATCGGCGCCCAGGATCAGCGCGGGGCGCTTGTCCAATCCGATGGCCTTGAACACCGGCAGCTCACTGATCCTGACCTCCATGGCCGGGTGCTGCCAACCGTCGCTGCGCAGGCCGGGCAGGGTATACAGCCAGGTCGGGTGCGGCTTTCCGCCCAGGCCCTCGGTGCCCTTGCTGCGTACGCGCACGCGCGGATCGCTGCCATCGGTGCGCAATCCCAGGGCGCGCGCGGCGGCATCGTTGAGTACGGTCTGCGCAGCGCCGGTATCGACCACGGCAACGGCAGCGATGTTCGTTCCGCCGAAGGTGAGGGTGATGAATCCGAAATCGCGCAGGCCCTCGGCGCGGTCCGGCAGTGCATTGGCCTGGCAGCTGTCATCGTCGAAGTGGAGGGTGCCGGTTCTCGACAGCGACAGCTCACCTCGAACGAAGTCCCAACGGGTGTCCCAGCGTGCGGTCAGGTCATTGCCGACCAAGCCGTCGATGGCGGGGTCGTCGCCCTTGGTCAGCGACGCCAGATCGGCCTGCAGTGCGCTGGCCTGCAGCTGCCAGCTGCCGAGCTGCCAGGTGGTGGTGCGCGTGCGCCGCAGCTGCGCGCCCGAGGTACTGGCGCCTTGGGCGATCGAAACCTCGGCCGTGCCATCGACCAGGCCGTAACGGCGTACCACGCGCCCATCGACCAGCGTGGCGCCGGCCGCACTGTCGACCACGAAGCGCAGCGGTTCGGCCCGGCCGTCCAGCGAAAGCGCCACCGTCGGGTGCCCGCCCTGCATCCACATCGGCAGCACATGTTCGGGGGTGTCGGCGGCCAGCGTGGGGAAGGCGGCGGCAAGCAGGGGCAACAGGGCGAGGCGCACGGGAAGTCTCCTGGGTTGAATGGGGAGGCCCATTGGCGCGCATCGGCGTATCGCGGGAATATCGGCGTTGATACCGTCCTGATACACACCTGCACGATACTGGCCGCATGAACACTCCCGCCCGGGTCATCGTTGTCGATGACGATGCCAGCATCCGTGATGCCATTGCCGACTGCCTGATGCTGCACGGCTACCAGGTGCGTGTGGCCGCCGACGCCGCGGCGTTGGATGTGCTGCTGCAGAGCGAGCGGCCGGACGCGATCATCCTGGACTGGATGATGCCGGGCGAGGATGGCCTGTCGGTGTGCCGCCGGCTGCAGGCACGCGCCATCCCGATCCTGATGCTGTCGGCGATGGGCACCGCACCGGATCGCGTGATCGGTCTGGAAATGGGGGCCGATGACTATCTGGCCAAACCTTTCGATCCGCGCGAACTGCTGGCGCGGGTGCGGGCACTGCTGCGCCGGCAGGACAAGCTGCGCATCCAGGTGGCCAGCGAGCTGCGTTTCTGCGGCTGGCGATTGTTTCCCGAGCAACGCCGCCTGCTTGCGCCCGATGGCAACGAGCTGGCGCTCAGCCGCGGCGAATTTGCCCTGTTGTTGGCGCTCGCCGAGCGCGCAGGGCGGGTGCTGGGACGCGAGCAGCTGCTGTCGTTGACCCGGGGCGAGGACAGCGAGAGCGTCGACCGTGCTGTCGACCTGGCGATCAGCCGCCTGCGCCGCAGGCTGGGCCACGCGGCACCCGGCGCCGAGGCACTGGTGCAGACGCTGCGCGGCGAAGGCTATCGCTTCGACGCGGAGGTGGAGGTGCTGTGAGGGCGCGCTGGTCCACCGCGCGCTGGGTCGCGACGCTGGCCCTGGCCAGCCTGCTGCTGGCCACCCTGGTCAGCGTGGCGGTGGTGGGCTGGATGCCACGACCGCCGCCGCCGCCGATGCGGCTGGACCAGGCCATGCAGGTGCTACGGGGTGAACGCTCCGCCGCGATGTTGGGCCTGCACCTGGAAACCCGCGTGTCTCCACCCCAGGGCCTCAGCAATGACTGGCTCACCCAGCTGGTGGCCGCGCAGCTGGGCCAGCCGCTGGAGCACGTAAAGCTGGTCTGGAGCAGCCGCGGCAAGGCTCCGGAGGTGCAGGTCATCGAAGGCGGCGCCGTGCTCGACGCCAAAGCGCGTGCGGATGCATTGCAGGCGCAGGTCGCGGTGCTGACCGCAATGCAGTGGACGCCGTTCGAACTGGCCGTGCGTCGGGCTGATGGTCGATGGCAGGTAGTGGGCAGCGACCACAGCGATCTGGCAGCGTGGCGCCGGCAGGTCGTGCTGGCGCTGGTGGCGGGAACCGTGCTGCTGGCACCGTTGGCTGCATGGGCCGCGATCCGCCTTGGCCGGCCCCTGCGGCGGCTGGCCGAGGCCAGCGCCAACGTGGACCTGCAGGCCAGCACACCGCTTCCGGACGACGGCCCACGCGAGGTGCAGATACTGGCCCGCGCGATCAGCGCCGGGCGCGAGCGGTTGCACGAACAGGCGCAGGAGATGACCCGCATGCTCGCCGCCGTCGCGCACGATCTGCGCACACCGTTGACCGGCCTGCGCCTGCGTGCGGAGTTCGCGCCACCACAACAGGCGGCGCGGATGGTGGCCGACATCGAGCGCATGGACACGATGATCGAGCAGGTCCTCGACTATGCGCGTGGCGAGCTGCAGCCATTGCAGATGCGCCCACTCGACCTGGCCGCGCTGCTGGAGGAATGCGTGCAGAGCGCGCTGCTGCGCGGCGTCGATATCTCCCTCGACGGACCGGATGCGCTGTCGTGGCAGGGGGACGCGCTGTTGCTGCGGCGGGCGATCGACAATCTCATCGACAACGCTGATCGCTACGCGGGGGCGGTACAGCTGCAGGCCGCCCTGTCCGGCAACGTGGTGCAGCTGGACGTGATGGATCGCGGCCCCGGCGTCGACCAGGCCGACCGCGCGCGCCTGCTGCTGCCCTTCCAGCGCAGCGAGGGCTCACGCAGCCGCACTACCGGTGGGACCGGGCTGGGCCTGGCGGTCGCTGCCAACGTCGCGCGACGGCATGGTGGCGAGCTGCTGCTGCTGCCCCGCGAAGGCGGCGGACTGATCGCCCGGCTGCTGCTGGCAAAGCACTCCTGACATCAACACTTGATCGACCCTGACGTTATTTTCATATTATGATTAGCTGCCTAATCATAATCATGCGGCCGATGATCGAAGCCAAGCACCATGCCCTGCTGGAGGAAGCGCAGCGACGTGGCCACAGCAATGTCGCCCTGCTGCGGCTGTGCTTCCAGTTGCTGTCGTTGTCTTCGGCGATCGATCACGACTGCGCCAGCCGGCTGGCGCCACATGGGCTCAGCGAAGGCCGCTTCATCGTGCTGTTCCTGCTGCACGGTGCCGGTGGCACGCTGCCGCCGCATGCGCTGGCCGAACGCGCGGGCGTCACCCGCGCCACCATCAGCGGCCTGCTCGATGGCCTGCAACGCGAAGGCCTGCTACAGCGTCGCGGCGATGCGGAAGATGGCCGTCGCCTTCAGATCGTCCTGACCGCACAGGGTAGGCGCCTGGCAGAGGCAGTGTTCGAACAGCACACGCAGTGGATCGGTGGCCTGTTCGATGGCCTGGATGCGAGCGAGCAGCAGCAGCTTTCGCAGCTGCTGCATAAGGTCTGGCTGCACACCGACGCCGGGCGCGGGGCATGAGCGCGATGACCACGCAACGCCTGCACGCGCTCAACAGCGGCCGCGTTGCGACGACCCATCTGGCCGAGTGCCTGGCGGTGGACTTCGGTGAGTTGCTGCGGTGCGTGACGCCGTCGCTTGAACCGGCAGCGCTGCAGCGCATGTACGACGCTGCAGGCAAGGGCATCACCCAGCGCATGGCCCTGGCCGCGCAACTGCTGCGCGAGGCGGGGCAGGGCGCGCCTGCGCTCTGGCAGCATCACAACTCCGATACCGTGCGTGGCTGGGCCTGCTACCTGATCGGCAGTGATGCCCGCGCAACCCTGGCAGAGAAGCTGCAGCAGATGCGCACGCTGGCCGATGACCCGCACTTCGGTGTGCGCGAATGGGCCTGGCTGGCGTTGCGCACGGATATCGTTACCGCGCCGATGCAGGCGCTTGAGTACCTGCAACCGTGGACACAGGAAGCATCGCCGTACCTGCGCCGGTTCGCCTGCGAAGCATTGCGTCCGCGCGGTGTCTGGGCCACGCATGTCGCGCTGTTCAAGCAGCATCCGCAACAGGCATTGCCGTTGCTGGAAGCACTGGCCGACGACCCTGAACGCTATGTGCAGGACTCGGTCGGCAATTGGCTCAACGATGCCGGCAAGACGCAGCCGCAATGGTTGCGTGACCTGTGCGTGCGCTGGCAGCACGAGCACCCCAGTGCCGCCAACGCCTATGTCCGCAAACGCGCATCGCGCTCGCTGCGGTAGCGTCGGCCGCTGACCGGCTAGCCCCGGCCATTCAAGCGGGCATGGCACATGCGCCTGTCACCCAGACACGGTAAACAGTGCATTGCCCATGTCCGTCCGCAGGGAAGTTGATCATGCAGAGCACGCTCCAGGTCACGCTGTTCGGCCCTTTGGGTGAAACCCCGGCGTTGCAGCTGCCGGAACAGGAGGGACCGTCGGTGGCCATTCCCGAAGCGGTCCTGCGGCGGCTGGTCTCCGATCTCTACACCGCGCGCTCGCTGCTCAACCCCGAGCAGCTGGACGAGGCCCGGCAGGAGCTGGGCCGCGTGCTGGAGCGCTGGGCCGACATCCATGAAGGCCTGCTGCTGGATGTGGAAGTGCATGGCAGATGAGCGACTTCGCGTGGTTGCCGCCGCATGGGCCGCGCCGGCGCGCACCTCGCTGAACCGCGTCCCCAGTTGCGGATGAAACATTTTGCACTGCGCAGAAGCTGTGCTATCAATACATCCCATGAACGCAGCCGCCACCCGCTTTTACTGGTATTACTTTCCGAAGCCTCTGGCGGAGGAAGGACTGCGCTCACCCTGAAGAAAGCTTCAGACGCATTCCCGAAAGCCGCCAGCGAACCTGGCGGCTTTTTTCATGCCGCCACGCTGGGGACCCCCAACGTTCCGGAGAACCCCCGCAATGCCCCCGCACACCGACGACCTGCGTATCCGCACCATCGAACCGCTGACAGCGCCTGCCCAGCTGCTGGCGATGCTGCCGTGTGACGATGAAGCCTCCGACACCGTCAGCGCCTCGCGCGCGGCCCTGCACCAGATCCTGCACGGCCGTGATGACCGCCTGGCGGTGGTGGTGGGCCCGTGCTCGATCCACGATCCGCATGCGGCCATCGAGTACGCCCAGCGCCTGAAGCCACTGCGCGATGCGCTGGCCGGCGAACTGGAAATCGTCATGCGCGTGTACTTCGAGAAGCCGCGCACCACGGTGGGCTGGAAGGGCCTGATCAACGACCCCGACCTGGACGGCAGCTTCAGGATCGACAAGGGCCTGCGCATCGCCCGCGGCCTGCTGCGCGACATCAACAAGCTTGGCCTGCCGGCCGGTGTCGAATTCCTCGATGTGATCTCGCCGCAGTACATCGCCGACCTGGTGGCCTGGGGCGCGATTGGTGCGCGCACCACCGAAAGCCAGGTGCACCGCGAACTGGCCTCGGGGCTGTCGTGCCCGGTCGGCTTCAAGAACGGCACCGATGGCAACGTCAAGATCGCTGCTGACGCGGTGGGGGCTGCCTCCAATCCGCATCATTTCCTGTCGGTCACCAAGCAGGGCGGCACCGCCATCGTCTCGACCACCGGCAATCCGGACTGCCATGTGATCCTGCGCGGCGGCAAGCAGCCGAACTACGACGCAGGCAGTGTTGCCGAGGCCTGCCAGGCGCTGGCCAAGGCCAAGCTGCCGACCCGCCTGATGATCGACGCCAGCCACGCCAACAGCCTGAAGAACCCGGACAACCAGCCGAAGGTGATCGAGGACATCGCCGTTCAGTTGGAAGACGGCGAACAGCGCATCGTTGGTGTGATGATCGAGAGCCATCTGGTCGGTGGCCGCCAGGAACTGGTGGAGGGCCAGCCGCTGGTCTACGGGCAGAGCATCACCGATGGCTGCATCGACTGGGACACCACCGTGACGGTGCTGGAGCGACTGGCTGCGGCCGTGCGCGCCCGTCGTGAAGTAAAGGTGTCTGAAGCCGCTTGATTGCGGCACGTGTGTGGATGGCGGCCAGCGCCTGCGGGGGTGCGGCCGCGATCAGGGTCGGTCGGAGTTGGAGGCCGACCCGTCCGCACCGGCGATGCGCCTGGCGCTGCGCATGAGCGACAGCGCCAGGTACATCGCCGGGGTGGCAGGATATCTACGCCCTGCGTGGATATCGCCCTTTGTAGAGTCGAGCCATGCTCGACCATCGCGCGAAGCGCGGGCTCCCAATGCTTGGAACCCCGCGCTCGCCGAACGCAGACCTCAATGCACTTCGTCGTGGTACACGAACTTCGGCATTTCCCAGCGGTAGTGGATCGCCAGCAGGCGCAGCGCGAAGCCGCCGCCGAGGCAGCACAGGATCGCGGTCGCGTCGGCCACGCCCCAATGCAGCAGCAACAGGTACACCGCACCGGTCAGCAGCGAAATGATCGCGTACAGCTCCTTCTGGAAGATCAGCGGCACCTCGTTGCAGAGGATGTCGCGCAGCACGCCGCCGAAGGCACCGGTCAGCATGCCGGCGATCAGCACGATGGGCGTGGCATGGCCGGCCTCGCGCGCGATCGAGCAGCCGATCAGGGTGAAGGCGATCAGGCCCAGCCCGTCGAGCACCAGGAAGGTGCGGCGGAAGTGGTGCATCCAGCGCGCCACCCAGGTGGCGATCAGCGCCGCGCATACGGTGAAGGCAAGGTACTCGGGATGCTTCACCCAGCCCAGTGGATAGTGGCCGAGCAGGATGTCGCGCAGCGAACCACCGCCGAGGGCAGTGACGCAGGCGATCATGACCACGCCGAACAGGTCCATGCGGCGGCGGCCGGCAGACAGCGCGCCGGTCATGGCTTCGGCGGAAATGGCGATCAGGTAGATGATGGACAGCAGCATGGGGCAGGCTCCGGGCGCGGTGGGGCCGGCCATGCGCGACCACCGCCCCTGCATGCGCAATGACGGGATGACGATGACCGGTGCCGCTCCCGCTGTCCTTTTGCCTGAGAGTTCAGCGGCGTTGGCCGCGTGCCCCTTCGGCGGATCGTCCCGGGCGTGCCCGGTGACCTCTCTCCAGCTCGGCGAGTCGAATGCATGGTTGGTGGGATTCCAGCCCACCGGCCTGAGCGATCATGGGAGCCTGCGCCTTCGGCGGGCGCCAGCGCGGCGCCTCTCTCCTGCATTCGGGCGCCAGTATATCCGCTGCAGTGCAGCACGGCATAATCCGGCCATGGCCCCGTCCCTCCGCCCGTGGTTCCTGTACCTGCTCGAATGCCGCGATGGCAGCTATTACGCCGGCATCAGCACCGACGTGGAGGCACGTTTCGCCGCCCACCAGGCCGGCAAGGGCGCGCGCTACACCCGGGCCCGCCCGCCGCTGCGGGTGCTGGCCGTGCGCGAGTACCCGGACCGGGCCGCCGCTTCGCGCGCCGAATGGCAGCTCAAGCAGCAGCCGCGCGAACGCAAGCTGGCCTGGCTGCAGGCACCCGCCGGGACGCTTCTGTAGATCCACGCCATGCGTGGATGGGCTGCCCGGCCCATGCGATGATCGCCCCGCGCCCAGAGCTGGAGACCCGGATGTCCACGATTGCCCTGCTGCTCGCTCTTTCCGCATCAACGAGTCCCGCCGCCGACCCGGCCACGATCGCGGCCATCGAAGCCACCTGCCACGACTACGTCGATGGCCAGCTGGAAGCCGATCCGCAGCGCGTCGCCCGTTCCCTGCATCCGGACCTGGCCAAGCGCGCGGTGCTCGGCGATACGCCCGACGAACGCCTGGGCCTGCGCCGCATGTCGAAGGAAGAGCTGGTCTCGCTGACGAAGCAGGGCGCGCTGAAGACCCCGAAGGATCAATGGGACCGCCGCTGCACGGTGCTGGACGTGACCGGCAACGCGGCCTCGGTGCGACTGGAAACCCCGTGGTTCGTCGACTACTTCCACATGGGGCGCTTCGACCAGCGCTGGGTCATCGTCAATGCGCTGTGGTACCCGAAGCCGAAGGCGCAGTAGAGCCGAGCCTACGCTCGGCTTCTGCAATCCGCGTGAAGCGCAGCCGAGCATGGCTCGGCTCTACAGGAACATGCACGCGGCCCTACCGCCTTGGCCGTCGGTCTTCCTGATCATCACCGAAGATGATGCGCGCGCTGCGCTGGTAGCTCCAGTACGCCACCGCCCAGTTCAGCAGCACCACGATGCGGTTGCGGAAGCCGATCAGGAAGAACACGTGCGCGGCCAGCCAGAACCACCAGGCCAGGATGCCCGACAGCTGCAGCCGGCCCAGGTGCACGATGGCCGCCATGCGGCCGATGGTGGCCAGGTTGCCGTAGTCGGCGTACTTGAACGGACCGGGCGCGGGCTTGCCGTGCAGGCGCGCGCGGATCACCTCGGCCACGTACTTGCCCATCTGCTTGGCCGCAGGGGCCACGCCGGGCACCGGCTTGCCATTGGCCTGGTTCAGTGCGGCCAGGTCACCGGCCACGAACAGTTCCGGATGATCGGGCAGGGTCAGGTCCCGCTGCACCTGCACGCGCCCGGCGCGGTCCAGCGGCACGTCCAGCGTGCGCGCCAGCGGCGAGGCGGCCACGCCCGCAGCCCATACCACGGTGCGGGCCGGCACGAACTGCTCGCCCAGCATGAAGCCCTGGCTGTCGATGCTGCTCACCGGGGTGCCGGTCAGCACTTCCACGCCCAGCTTTTCCAGTTGCCGGCGCGCCTTCAGCGAAAGCACTTCGGGGAACGAGGACAGCACGCGCGGGCCGGCTTCGACCAACCGCACCTTGGCGCTGGCCGGGTCGATGTGGCGGAACTCGTTGCGCAGCGTGTGCCGTGCAATCTCGGCCAGCGTGCCGGCCAGTTCGACACCGGTGGGGCCACCGCCGACGATGGCGAAACTCAGCCAGGCGGCCTTTTTTGCCGGGTCCGGTTCGGCCTCGGCACGCTCGAATGCCAGCAGCAGTTTGCGGCGCAGGGCGATGGCATCGTCCAGGGTTTTCAGGCCGGGCGCATCATCGGCCCATTGGTCGTTGCCGAAGTAGGCGTGGGTGGCGCCGGTGGCCAGCAGCAGGCTGTCGTAGTCCAGCATGCTGCCATCGGCCATGCGGATCTGCCGGGCCTGCTTGTCGATGGCCACCACTTCGCCGAGGCGGACTTCCACATTGCGCTGGTGGCCGAGGATATGGCGCAGCGGTGCAGCGATATCCGGCGCGGACAGGCCGGCGGTGGCCACCTGGTACAGCAGCGGCTGGAACAGGTGATGGTTGCGGCGGTCGACCAGGGTGATGCGTATGCGCTCGCGGGCCAGGGCGCGGGTGGCCCAGAGACCGGCAAAACCACCGCCGACAACGACCAGGTGGGGAACGCGCTCACGACTCATCGACTCACTCCAGTGGGGGCATTGGGGGAAGCGCCTGGCATCTTCGCACGGCGGCCGCCTGTCACGTCAGCGCCCGCGTGGATCGGCGATACTCGGGTTCAGGCAACCGCCCGTGAGGAGCCCATGAGCGAACCGGAAAAGCGCATCGCCCTGTTGATCGACGCCGACAATGCGCCGGCTTCGAAGATCGACGAGGTGCTGGCCGAAGTGGCCCGCTACGGCGTGGCCAACGTTCGTCGCGCCTACGGCAACTGGAAGAGCCCGCGGTTGAAGGGCTGGGAAGCGGTGCTGCACGAATATGCGATCCGCCCGATCCAGCAGTTCGCCTACAGCAAGGGCAAGAACGCCTCGGACATGGCGATGGTGATCGACGCCATGGACCTGCTGTACGCGCGCAACCTCGATGGATTCGCCATCGTCTCCAGCGACGCGGATTTCACCCCGATGGTGATGCGGCTGCTGACCGATGGCGTGAAGGTGTATGGCTTCGGCGAGAAGAAGACGCCCGAACCGTTCGTCAACGCGTGCTCGAAATTCACTTATCTGGAGGCGCTGGGCCAGACCCATGCCAGCGTTCCGGATGCCGAGCAGGCCTCCAGCGAACAGGCCTCGAACGAACCGGCGACCAACGACGATGCACGGCCGCGCAAGAGCGGTGCGGAAATGCGCAGTGATACCCGGCTGGTGAAGATGCTGCGCCGTGCGGTGTCGGCGGCCGAGGGCGAGGATGGTTGGTCGCATCTTGGCCCGGTCGGCAGCCAGATCGGCAACCAGGCCTCGTTCGATCCGCGCAACTATGGCTACGGAAAGCTGAGCGATCTGTTGGCGGCGATCGGCCTGTTCGAACTGAAGAAGGACGGCAAATCCTCCTACGTGCGCGCACTGCCCAAAAAGAACCGGTAGTGCCGGCCGCTGGCCGGCAGCGCCCAGAAGCCAGATCCCGCATCCGGCGTGCACACACCCACACCAATCAGGCGTATCGTTGCCGCTCGCATTGCCAGCAGGGAATACCCGCATGTTGAAGATCTGGGGCCGTCGCAATTCAAGCAACGTCCGCAAGGTGCTGTGGTGTGCCGAAGAAATCGGCCTGCCGTATGAATCCATCGAAGTCGGCGGCAGCCACGGTGGCACGCAGACGCCGGAGTACCTGGCGATGAACCCCAACAGCCTGGTGCCGGTGATCGAAGACCATGGCCTGCCGCTGTGGGAATCCAACGCGATCGTGCGCTACCTGAGCGCGCGCTACGCGCTGGGCACGCTGTACGCCGAAGACCCGATGCAGCGCGCCCAGGCCGAGAAGTGGATGGACTGGAGCACCTCGCGGATGGCGCCGATCTACAGTGACCTGATCTGGGGCATCATGCGCACCGCGCCGGCCGACCGTGACGAAGCGCGGATCAACGCGGCCATCGTGCGTGCCGGTGACTACCTGGCGATGGCCGACGCGACCCTGGCCCGGCAGCCGTGGCTGTCCGGCGATACGTTCGCGATGGGCGACATCCCGCTGGGCTCGTTGATCTATGCCTGGTTCGAACTGCCGATCCAGCGCCCGGAACTGCCGCACCTGGCCGACTGGTATGCGCGCCTGCGCGAACGCCCGGCCTACCAGCGCGGCGTGATGTCGCCGCTGACGTAAGCGGTGGCGTTCGGCGTAGCGTCGAGCTTGCTCGACTGCTTCTGGCGCACGGCAGCCGAGCAAGCTCGACGCTACGCAGTACCGGTTGCCAGACCTCAATACAGATCGGTCGGATCCACATCCAGCGACCAGCGCACCTTGCGCGCTTCCGGTAGCGCATACAGCTGCGGCACCAGCTGCGCCAGCACGCTGTGCAGTGGCGGCCGCTGCAGTGCCGACAGCAGCAACTGCGTGCGCTGGTAACCGGCACGGCGCGGCATCGGTGCCGGCATCGGCCCGTAGGCCTCCACCACGTTCTGCTCGCCAAGCAGCTGCCGCGCCGCCAGCAGGAAGGCGTTGGCGTGCTCGACCTGCTGCGCTTCCGCGCGCATCAACGCCAGGTGCGCGAAGGGTGGGAACCCGGCGGCCTGGCGCTGGTTCAATTCGGCCTGCGCGAACGGGTGGTAGCCACCGTTCACCAGGGTCTCCAGCAACGGATGCCCGGGATGATGGGTCTGCAGCCAGACCTCGCCCGGGTCGCGTGCGCGGCCGGCGCGGCCGGCCACCTGGATCAACTGCTGCGCCAGTTTCTCGCTGGCACGGAAGTCGGCCGAGAACAGGCCCTCATCGATGCCCACCACCACCACCAGGGTCAGCTTGGGCAGGTCGTGGCCCTTGGCCAGGATCTGCGTGCCGACCAGGATGCCGGGCCGGTCGCCCAGCTTCGCCAGCTGCTGTTCCAACGCATCGCGGCGCGAGGTGGTGCCACGGTCGATGCGCACCACCGGGAAATCGGCGAAGGCCGCAGTGAGATGTTCTTCCAGGCGTTCGGTGCCGATACCCTGCGGTTGCAGCGCCAGGCTGCCGCAGGCCGGGCATGCCAACGGTGCCGGCTGCCGTGCACCGCAGTGATGGCACTGCAGGCGCCGGCCACCGCCATGCACGGTCATCGGTGCATCGCAGCGGTTGCACGGCGCGGTCCAGCCACAGTCGTGGCACAGCAGCACCGGCGCATAGCCGCGGCGGTTCTTGAACACCAGCACCTGCTGGCCACGCTGCAGGTGCTCGCCGATGCCGGCCAGCACATCGGCGGAGAGACCGTCATGTAGTGGCCGCTTGCGTACATCGAGGATGCGCACGCGCGGTGGCCGCGCATCGCCGGCGCGCTGCTTCAGGCGCAGGTGGGTGTAGCGCCCGGCATAGGCGTTGTGCAGCGTTTCCAGCGAGGGCGTGGCGCTGCCCAGCAAGACCGGAATGCCCAGTGCCTTGGCCCGCACCAGGGCGAAATCGCGCGCGTGGTAGCGGATGCCGTCCTGCTGCTTGTAGCTGCCGTCGTGTTCCTCGTCGACGATCAGCAGGCCGGCCTGCGGCAGCGGTGTGAACACCGCCGAACGCGTGCCGACGATCACCCGTGCCTCGCCGCGCGAAGCGGCGGCCCAGACACGCGCGCGCTCGTTGTCGTTCAAACCCGAATGCAGTGCGTGCACGGCAATGCCGAGGCGGCCGCGGAACCGCGCCAGGGTCTGCGGGGTCAGGCCGATTTCCGGCACCAGCACCAGCGCCTGCCGGCCCTGTGCCAGGCAATGGATGATCGCCTGCAGGTAGACCTCGGTCTTGCCACTGCCGGTTACGCCATCCAGCAGGAACGGCTGGAAGCCGTCGGCCGCGTTGATCGCGGCCACGGCCTCGGCCTGGTCCGGATTGAGCGTGGGGCCGGGCAGCGGCTGCGCGTGCTGCGGGGCCACGCTCAGCGCAACGCGCTCGGCCAGCTCGCGCTTGGCCAGGCTGCGTGCGGCGGTGCGCCAGTCGTCCATGCGCTCGCCCAGTACGTCTTCATCCACCACGGCCTCGGCCAGCAGCTCGGCCAACTGGCGGGGGCGGCTGCCGGCGCGCAGTTTTTCACGCTGGGCGCGGCCTTCGTGGGTCAGCTGCCAACCCCAGTGATGGGTCTCGGGCAGGGCCTCGCCATGGCGCAGGGGGCCGGGCAGGGCGGTGCTGAGGACCTCGCCCAGCGGTGCGTGGGTGTAACGCGCCAGCCACTGCAGGCTCTGCCACAGCTCGCCCTGCAGCAGCGGTTGCGGGTCACACCAGGCCAGTGCCTGGCGCAGTCCCTGGCCGTCGTCGGCCTGGCCGTGGCCGACCACCACGCCGACCAGCTCGCGGTTGCCGAAGGGCACCTTCACGCGGCAGCCGACCACCATCGCAGGGGCGTCGCCCTCCGGTGACAGGTAGTCGAACAGGCGCGGCAGCGGGACGGGCAGGGCGACCTGCAGGGTCGGAATCGGTGAAAGCATCGGGCCAGTGTAACGGGCCATGCGCGCACGGATGGCGCGGCCCGGGGCGCTGGAGCGACGGCGGTTGAATCATAAATGTCACCTAAATATCGGTGTCCATTGGAGATTCAGTCTTATCCACATGTTCTGTGGATAACGTTGTGCGTTACCGGTCGACGGGCGCGCAGGAGGCCGATGGCGACGGCCTCACGCTTGGGTTGGTCAAAAAATCGCCACATTAGAAAAGCGATATAAATCAACAAGTTGAGTGTGAAACATTGCTGAAACAGAGTGGATTCAGCTGGATGCCCCAGTTTTGCCCGAGGGGGGCGTGGTGCTGTGCACAACCTGCAGCACGAAGTGCCAGCGGGCGCAAGTCCTACGGGCGTCGATGGCCTGCCGCTATCATGCCGGCAGACCTTTGGAGTGACCGATGACGGCTGTGCCCGCCCCTGTTTCCTCGACCGCGGCCGGTGCGCTGTCGGCGTTCCTGCGTGGTGTTGAACGCCGTGCCCTGGTGGTGGCTGAACTGCAGTGCGGCGATGCTGCCCGCGCCGAGCAGACCCTGGTGGCGGTGATGCGCGCGTTTGCCGCGGTGGCCAGCGACCTGCCGATGGCACAGTGGCCGACCCGCTTCTGGACCCTGCTGGGCCAGCGCCAGGCACTGCGCGAGCCGGCAGGCGGCCAGTGGGCGCCGCCGTTGGCCGCACTGGGCGGGATGGACCCGCTGCCGCGCTTGGCCTTGTTGCTGCGGGTGGGCGGCAGCCTGGACGAAGGCATCGCCATGCGCGTGCTCGACCAGGACGAAGCGGGCTACCAGCACCTGCTGGCCAATGCCTGCCCGCGCGATGCGCACGGCCAGCCCGACGCGTCGGCCTGGCGCCAACTGGCCGAACAGGTACAGCTGCGCATCCGCGACCTGCCGGCCAAGCGCCTGCAGCAGCTGCAGCAGCCGGCCGCACCGGCCGCCCACAATGAACCCGTAACTTCCAGCTGGCGCGCGCCGCCGCAGGAAGCGCGTGCCGCCGCCAATGGCAAGCGCCGCCGCCCGACTGCCAAGCCGCGCTGGCGCGGCCCGCTGATCCTGCTGCTGACCGTAGCCGTACTGCTGGCGGCGGCGCTGGGCTGGCGCTACCTGCAGGGCCGTTCGTTCGGTGCCGCGGCACCGTTGCCGGAAGGCGTGGTCGGCGAGGCAGGCCCGGTCACGGTGGAGGCGTTGCCGCCGAGCACGGTCAATGCCGCGCCGGATACGACGCCTTCCCAGGCCGCAGACGACGCCACGATGCTGGCCGACCGCGACTACCCGCTGCTGGCCGATGCCGATCTGTATGCGTGGACCGCCGCAGGCGGTCCGTTGCCGGTGGACGAATCGCAATCCAGGCCGAGCCGGCCCGAGCCGGCCAGTGCCACGCTGGAAACCACCGCTGCCGATGAATAAGACCCTGTTCGCCAGCGCGCTGCTGGCCCTGCCGCTGTCGCTGTCCGCCGCACCGCAGACCTTGAATGTGCCCCTGCCTGCGCCGGCGCCCGGCGTTGAGGCGACAGCACCGGCCCCGGCCGTTGCGCCGTCGGCCTTCGCGCAGCTGGATGCAGCGCAGCAGCGCCAGCGACGTGCCGACTACGCCGCGTGGCGGGCGCTTCCGGAAGGCGAGCGTGAGCGCATCCGCCAGGCCGCGACGCGATTCAACGCGTTGCCGGCCGACCAGCAGCAGCGCCTGCGCCAGCAGTTCCAGGCGCAGGACCAGGCCTTCCGCGAAGGCTGGCGACTGGGCCCGCAGCTGGGCCTGGTGTTTCCCAAGCTGCATGGCCTGTTCGGCTACGTGCCGCCGCAACAGCGCGAGGCCGCGCTGGCCGTGCTGCGCCAGCTCAGCCCGGCCCAGCTGGCACAGCTGGCCCTGGTCGCACAGCGCACGCCGCCGCAGGAACGCGACGCGGTGCGCAGCGCCTTCCTCGCGGTGCCCGCCGCCGAGCGTGACACCTGGCTCAAGCGCCAGGCCGGACAGTAAAAAAAGGGACGGAGGGGATTAAGTCGTATTCGGAACAATTGGGTCTGAAACGACTTAATCCCCTCCGTCCCCTTTTTGTGGCTGGAACCCAGCATTCACACCGTGTCATGGGAATGCGCGCGCTGCGCGCGTAAGATGACCGGCCGCAAACCCGGTGCCTGTGCCCTTCGCGCGCAACCGTAGTTCGCGTCAAGCACCTTATGTCTACTGCAACCTCCACGCCGCGCTTCAGCAAGGAAGTCGGCGCCACCGGTCTGCTCGCCCTGCCGCTTGTGCTGGGCCATGTCTCCACCGGCCTGATCTCCTTCGTCGACAACGTGATTGCCGGCCACCACGCCACCGCGACCCTGGCCGCGGTGACCATCGGCACCGCCCTGCTGTGGCTGCCGATGCTGATCCCGATCGGCACGCTGATCTCGCTCACCGCCTCGGTATCGCAGCTGCACGGCGCTGGCCGCGAGCGCGAGATCGGCCCACTGTTCCGCCAGGCACTGTGGCTGGCACTGGGCCTGGGCCTGATCATGTTCACCTTCCTCACCGTGGTGCCGCCGCTGCTGCCGGCCTTCGGCATCGCACCGGACATCGTGCCGGGCGCGACCGCGTTCCTGCATGCGGTGCGCTGGGGCGGCCCGGCGCTGACCCTGTACTTCTGCATGCGCTACCTGAGCGAGGGCATGCACTGGACACTGCCGACCATGCTGCTTGGCTTCGGCGGCCTGCTGGTGCTGGCGCCGATGGGCTATGTGCTGGCCAACGGCAAGCTCGGTTTCCCGGAAATGGGTGCCGAAGGCCTGGGCATCGCTTCGGCGGTGATGATGTGGCTGCAGGCGATCGCCTTCGCTACCTACCTGTGGTTCACCAAGCGCTTCGCCCACCTGCAGCTGTTCTCGCACTTCGAAGGGCCGCGCTGGAAGGCGATCTGGGAACTGCTGCGCACCGGCCTGCCGATCGGTATCACCGTGCTGATGGAAGGTGGCCTGTTCATCGTCACCGCGCTGCTGATAGGCCGCCTGGGCGCCAACGAGGCGGCCGCGCACCAGATCGCGATCAACGTCGCGCAGCTGTGCTTCATGATTCCGATGGGCGTGGCCGAGGCCACTACCGTGCGCGTCGGCCATGCCGTCGGCCGTGGTGACGGCTTCGGTGTGCGGCGTGCGGCGTGGGCCGGTTACGCGATCATCATGGGCACGCAGACGCTGTCGGCGGCGGTGCTGCTGTTCGGCCACGATGCCATCGTCGGCGTGTACACCAACGATCTGGCGGTGGCCGGCCTGGCCTCGACCCTGCTGCTGTACGCGGCCACCTTCCAGTTCCCGGATGGCATCCAGGTGCTGTCGGCCGGCGCGTTGCGCGGCCTGAAGGACACCCGCGTACCGATGTTCATCGCCATGTTCGCGTACTGGGGCCTGGGCATGCCGCTTGGCGCCGGGCTCGGCCTGGGCCTGGGCATGGGCCCGCAGGGCATGTGGATCGGCCTGATCGTGGGCCTGACCGCGGCCGCCATCCTGATGGGCTGGCGCCTGCGCCGCAGCAGCCTGCGCATCGGCCAGTCCACCCTGTCCTGATCCTTCCTGCCCGCCATGCTGATCCATGGCGGGCGATCCCCTGACTTGTGTCCGATGCCGCATCACACGGCACCGGCTATGCTGGTACCACGGCAAGAAGCCATCCGGAGCGTTCCATGAATCAACCCGTGCCCCCGCTGCCCCCGGCGCGTCGCAATCCCGTCGCCAGCTTCTTCATCGGGCTGTGGGACGTCATGAATTTCACCCGCCGGTTGATCCTCAACCTGGTGTTCTTCGGCCTGCTGTTCCTGCTGCTGGTGATGTTCGTCATTGCTGCCGGCATGGGCGCCGGTGCCAGCAAATCGCTGCAGGACCGCACCACCCTGGTGATCGCGCCGGAAGGACGCCTGGTCGAGCAGTTCAGCGCCGATCCGGTCAGCCGCGCGCTGGCCAAGGCGGTGGGCGACAACGGTGCCGAGGAGATCCAGCTGCGCGACCTGCTGCGGGTGATCGAGTCGGCCAAGGAAGACAAGAAGATCGAGCGCGTGGTGCTGGAGCTGGACAAGCTGCAGCCGTCGGGCTTCGCCTCGCTGCGCGAAGTGGCGTCGGCGCTGCAGGACCTGCGCGCGTCCGGCAAGCAGCTGGTGGCCTACAGCGAGAGCATGGGCCAGTCGCAGTACCTGCTGGCCGCACAGGCCGACGAGGTCTACCTGGACCCGATGGGGTCGGTGGTGCTTGAGGGCCTGGGCCGCTACCGCCAGTACTTCCGCACCGGCCTGCAGGACAAGCTGGGCGTGGACGTGCATCTGTTCAAGGTGGGCGAGTACAAGTCCGCCGCCGAGCCGTACGTGCTCGACGCCGCCTCGCCGGCCTCCAAGGAGGCCGACCTGTTCTGGATGAACGACGTGTGGCAGCGCTACCTGGCCGACATCGCCAAGGCCCGCCGCCTGGATCCGGCCCAGCTGGCCGCCGGCATCGACACCTTGCCGGAGGGCATCGCCGCCGCCGGTGGCGACCTGGCCAAGTTCGCCCTGCAGCAGAAGCTGGTAACCGCGCTGAAGACCCGCGAGGAATTCGAGGATCTGATGATCGAGCGTGGCGTGGCCGATGACGATGCCGACGGCGGTTTCCGCAACGTCGACTTCGGGCGCTACCTGGCGCTGCTCGACGCTCGCCGCAACCCGGTGGACTCGCGTCCGCAGGTGGCGGTGGTAGTGGCCGAAGGCGAGATCAGCGGTGGCGACCTGCCGGCCGGCCGTATCGGCGGCGAGTCGACCTCCGCGCTGCTGCGCGCCGCGCGCGACGATGAGAACGTCAAGGCCGTGGTGCTGCGCGTCGATTCGCCGGGCGGTGAAGTGTTCGCCTCCGAGCAGATCCGCCGCGAAGTGGTGGCCCTGCAGGCGGCCGGCAAGCCGGTAGTGGTGTCGATGGGCGATCTGGCTGCGTCCGGTGGTTACTGGATCAGCATGAATGCCGACCGCATCTACGCTGATCCGTCGACCATCACCGGTTCGATCGGCATCTTCGGCATGGTGCCGAACTTCAGCCGCGCGCTGGACAAGATCGGCGTGCACACCGACGGCGTCGGCACCACCCGCTTTGCCGGTGCCTTCGACGTCACCCGTCCGATGGACCCGGCCGTCGGCCAGGTCATCCAGACGGTGATCAACAAGGGCTATGCCGACTTCACCGGCCGCGTCGCCGATGCGCGCAAGAAGCCGGTCGAGGCCGTCGACGAAGTGGCCCGTGGCCGCGTGTGGAGCGGTGCGCAGGCCAAGGAACGTGGCCTGGTCGATGCCTTCGGTGGCCTGAAGGATGCCGTGGCCGACGCCGCCAGCCGCGCCAAGCTGGGCAAGGCCGATGCCTACCGCGTGCGCTACATCGAGAAGGCGGCGACGCCGTTCGCGCAGTTCGTCAGCGGTTTCGCCGGCAGCCGCGCCGGTGCGTGGATGCTGTCCGACTCGGGCATGGCGCGGATGATGCTGGCCCGCACGATGCCGGAAGTGGACACGCAGTTGCGCTTCGTCGAGAACGCAGCCCGCGAGAAGGGCAACGGTGCGCCGGTGAAGGCGCTGGCGTACTGCTTCTGCGGGTTCTGATCGGAGCGCCTATCCACGCATGGCGTGGATCTACTGGCACGGCCACGCATGGCGTGGATCTACTGGAAACGCCCGGCTTCGGCCGGGCGTTTTCGTTTGCGCGGTTACTGCGTCGCCTCGGCTTCGGCCGTGCGTTCACGCGCAGCGGCATCGTCCACGGTTTTCTGCACGCCCTTGGCGCGGTCCAGCGGCTGGTTGATCGCGCGCGACATCGCCCGGGGTACCGGTGGCTTTTCCGGGTTCGGCGCCGGTGGGCGCTGGCAGCCCGCCAGCAGCACGGTGGCCAGCAGGGGCGAGGACAGGATCAACATGCGCATGGCGGCTCTCCGCGGTGGGCGTACGGGCAGTGTCGCACCCCCGGCAGGCAGCCGCCGTGAGCGCGTATCCTTGCGGCATCGAAACACAGCGGGCGCGGCCCCGGAGGACACATGACCCAGCAACGGTGGCGCCTGGATGGCCAGACCGCCCTGATCACCGGCGCCAGCGCCGGTATCGGCCTGGCGATCGCGCATGAACTGGCCGGCCTCGGTGCCGACCTGATGATCGTCGGCCGCGATATCGACATGCTGGAGACGGCACGCGACGAACTGCTGGACGTGTATCCGCAGCACCAGGTGCACGCGCTGGCTGCCGATGTCTCCGATGACGAGGACCGCCGCCAGATCCTGGACTGGGTGGAAGATCACAGCGATGGCCTGCATATCCTGGTCAACAATGCCGGTGGCAACGTCACCAAGGCGGCCACGGAATACTCCGAGGACGAATGGCGCCAGATCTTCGAGACCAACCTGTTCTCTGCGTTCGAGCTGTCGCGCTACGCGCATCCGCTGCTGGCCCGGCACGCGTCGTCGTCGATCGTCAATGTCGGCAGCGTGTCCGGCCTGACCCATGTGCGCAGTGGCGTGGTGTACGGCATGAGCAAGGCGGCGATGCACCAGATGACCCGCAACCTGGCCGTCGAGTGGGCCGAGGATGGCATCCGGGTCAATGCGGTGGCGCCGTGGTACATCCGTACGCGGCGCACGTCCGGTCCGCTGTCGGACCCGGATTACTACGAGGAAGTGATCAACCGCACGCCGATGCGCCGCATTGGCGAGCCCGATGAAGTGGCCGCAGCCGTGGGCTTCCTGTGCCTGCCGGCAGCCAGCTATGTCACCGGCGAGTGCATCGCCGTGGATGGCGGTTTCCTGCGCTACGGGTTCTGATCGTTCGAGGGTAGCGCCGGCCGCTGACCGGCAACCTCAGGATCTTCAGATGATTGCAGTTGCCGGCCAGCGGCCGGCACTACCGGTGGCTGTCACCCCGGCACCGGGCAGTTGCTGGCCTCCAGCACGCCCTGCAGCCGTTCGCGTTCACCGCGCGCGGTATCGCGGTTCTCCGGTGCGGCGAATCGCTCGCGGCCGCGTGCATCGCGGAAGCGTTGCTGCCAGCTGCCGCAGCGTTGCGCCTCGGGCAGCGCCTCGCAGCGGTCACGCACCACTTCGCAGCCTGCTGCATTCACCGGCGTGGCGCCGCCCAGCCCCTGCACGGTCATCAGTTCGCAGCGCCCGGGGGCGGCCTCGTACTCGTGCAGGTAGCCACCGCCCTGGCTGTCGGTGCACTGGAAGATCGGTGGCAACGGCGGTTTCGGTGGCCCGTCGCCGGATGCGGCGCGGGCCTCGGCTTCGCGTTGCAGCGTCGCGCTGTCGAGAATCTGGTCGTCGCCTTCGCGTTCAACCATGCCTGCTTCCATGATCGTGCGCCCTTGATCCGCGCGCCGTGGCGCCGCATGCGTTGCAGGCGTTGCAGCGGGTTCGCTGGCCTGGGGAGCCGGTGGCGGAACCGGAGCCAGCGCCTGTGAGGGTTCAACCACGGCCGGTTGCGGGTTGGAGGGCGCCGGTACGCGCACGACCTGCTGCGTGCTGCCGGCCGGGCAGGGCGTGCGCTGCAGGATGGGGATGTCACTGCTGCTGGACATGCAGCGGTAGATCATGCCCTCGTCAGCCAATGCAGCGCCGGGCAGCAGGGCCAGGGCCAGCCAGATCAATCTGTTCATGCGTACAGCGTACAGGCTGCGCTGGGACGCCGCGCTCAGCGCTGGCAATCGCGCGACAGGCGCGCATCGATGCCGCGTTGCTCGTTGCTGATGGCGGTGCGTTCGCTCTGCAGCGCGCTGTTGTAGCGCCGGTCCAGTTCCCAGCGGTGGTCGCGCAGGCGCGCGCAGACTTCCTGCGGCGGCAGCGCGTGGCAGCTGTCGCGGACCAGCACGTTGCCGGCCGGGACCTGCACGCCTACCCCCACCGCAGGCGGGCGATACCCCGCGCCTTCGCCAATGGGCGTACCGACCGGCGTGCCGATGGCCGGTCGCGGCCCGGGATATGCCGGGCCGTGATGCCCACGCGGAAGCCAGACACTGGTCCACAGCGGGACCCAGCGCGGATTGCCTTCGTTGTTGTCGCTGGTATAGCGCCGGCCAT
Organism: Stenotrophomonas maltophilia; assembly: GCF_001274595.1. Classification (GTDB taxonomy): domain Bacteria; phylum Pseudomonadota; class Gammaproteobacteria; order Xanthomonadales; family Xanthomonadaceae; genus Stenotrophomonas; species Stenotrophomonas forensis. Next base: position 4,245,472 of record NZ_CP011010.1, on the reverse strand, counting down.
CGTCACTCACGCATTCGTACATCGGCTGCGGTGGCTGGATGTAGACGTGGCGGACTTCGCGCTCGCGGATGACCGGCGTCTCGCTGGGCAGCGGCGGTGCGGCATCGCTGCGTACCACGCGGGGGGCGGGGTCACGCGGACGCTGCAGGTCGCGTACTTCCTGGCGGCCGCTGTTGCACGGCCGGTCCTGCAGGGCGACGGCGCCGTTGCTGGCCACGCAGCGGTACACGCGCACGTCCTCGGCCTCGGCGGCGCTCGCCGTCAACGGCAGCAGCAGGCTCAGGCTCAGGGCGGCGCGCAGCAGGGTCATGGCGGCAGGGTGCGTGATTGTCCGCGGCAGCGCAATCGGCCGCTCAGGAGCGCAGCACGTTGCCGCTGAGTGCGTCGCGGATCGGGGTCGGCTGGGCCAGGCCGCCGGTCTGTCCATCGAGGATGCCGTCGAGCAGGCGCAGCAGGCGTGGATCCAGCTCTTCGCGGCTGCGTGCCGGTGGTTCCCCGGCCAGGTTGGCGCTGGTGGAAACCAGCGGGCCTCCCCAGGCGCGGCACAGGGCGGCCACCAGCGGGTGGGCGCTGATGCGCACCGCGATGCCGCTGTGCTCGCCGGTGACCCAGGGCTGCGCACGCGGGCCGGCCGGCAGGATCCAGGTGTTGGCACCGGGCCAGCTGGCCAGCACCGCGCGCTGGCGCGCGTCGGGCAGCGCCTGCAGGCGCACCCAGCCTTCCAGCTGCGGCAGCTCGGCGGCGACCAGGATCATGCCTTTCTCGATCGGGCGCTGCTTCAGCCGCAGCACCATGTGCACGGCGGCTTCGTGCGAAGGATCGCAGCCCAGGCCCCAGACCGCTTCGGTCGGGTAGGCGATCACGCCGCCCGCGCGGAGCGTGGCGACAGCAGAGTCCAGGGTGAGTTCTTTCATGGCGGCGACCGGCCCGGCGTGGGGCTTCATTATCCCCCTGCTGCGTGCAGAAGGGGTGGAACGGTGCCGCTCGGTGGTGCCGGCCGCTGGCCGGCATTGTTGGTGGGTGCGGACCGTGGGTCCGCACCCCCTCATCCACGCATGGCGTGGATCTACTTGGCTGCCTTCTTTACGGCCTTCTTCACGGCCTTCTTGGCCGGGGCCTTCTTCGCGGCAGCCTTCTTTACCGCTTTCTTGGCCGGGGCCTTCTTGGCGGCGGCCTTCTTCGGCGCCGCTTCCTTCTTCACCGCCGCCTTCTTGGCAGGTGCCTTCTTGGCAGCGGCCTTCTTGGCACCGAAGCCCTTGCGCACCGGCTTGCCGGTTTCTTCCATCAGCTGCTGCACTTCGGCCAGGGTCAGCGAGGCCGGCTCGCGATCCTTGGGGATCTTGCCGTTCATCTTGCCGTCGCTGATGTACGGGCCGAAGCGGCCGTTCAGCACCTGGATGTCGCTGCCCTCGAACTCCTTGATGATCCGGTTGCGCGCGATCTCTTCCTTCTCTTCGATCAGGAACACGGCGCGGGCCAGGTCGATGGTGTACGGGTCGTCTTCCTTCTTCAGCGAGGCATAGGTGCTGCCACGCTTGGCGAACGGACCGAAACGACCGATGCCGACGCTGACCGGCTCGCCGTTGTCCTCGCCCAGCGCACGCGGCATCAGGAACAGTTCCAGCGCGTCTTCCAGGGAGATGGTGTGCATCGACTGGCCGGGGCGCAGCGAGGCGAACTTGGGCTTTTCCTCGGCGTCCTCGGCGGTGCTGCCGATGGCCGCGTACGGCCCGAAGCGGCCCAGCCGCACGCTCACCGGCTTGCCGGTCTTCGGGTCGGTGCCGAGCTCGCGGGCGCCACTGGCCTCGGCACGGTCGACCGATTCCTTCTTGTCTTCCACCAGCTCCTTGAACGGCTCCCAGAAGCGGGCCATCAGCGGGATCCACTCTTCCTCGCCACGCGAGACGGCGTCGAGCTCGTCCTCGAGCTTGGCGGTGAAGTCGTAGTCCACGTAGCGGGTGAAGTGGCTGGACAGGAACTTGGACACCGCACGGCCGACATCGGACGGGCGGAAGCTGCGGCCTTCCATTTCCACGTACTTGCGGAACAGCAGGGTCTGGATGATCGAGGCGTAGGTCGAGGGACGGCCGATGCCGTACTCTTCCAGCGCCTTCACCAGCGCCGCTTCGGTGTAGCGCGGCGGCGGCTGGGTGAAATGCTGCTCGGCCTGGATGCGCTCCAGCGGCACGCGGTCGCCGGGCTTCATCGCCGGCAGCTTGCGGCCTTCGTCTTCGTCCTCGGCGCTCTTGCTGTCCTTGCCTTCCTCGTACACGGCCAGGAAGCCGGGCACGACCACGGTGGTGCCGCTGGCGCGGAATACGTGTTCGCTGCCGGCCGACAGATCGACGCTGACCGTGTTGAGCGTGGCCGGAATCATCTGGCAGGCCACCGCACGCTTCCAGATCAGCTCGTACAGGCGGCGCTCGTCGTCGGTCAGGAACCGCGCGACCTGGGCCGGGGTGCGCAGTGCCGAGGTCGGGCGTACGGCTTCGTGCGCTTCCTGGGCGTTCTTCGACTTGGTCTGGTAGGTGTTCGGCTGGTCCGGCAGCGAGGCGATGCCGTAATCGCGGGCGATCACGTCGCGGATCTCGGCCAACGCATCCTGCGACAGGTTCACCGAGTCGGTACGCATGTACGAGATCAGGCCGACGGTGCCTTCGTCGCCGATGGCCACGCCTTCATACAGCTTCTGTGCCACCTGCATGGTCTTGCGGGTGGTGAAACCGAGCTTGCGCGAGGCTTCCTGCTGCAGGGTGGAGGTGGTGAACGGCGGTGCAGGGCGGCGCTTGCGCTCCTTGCTGGCCACGTCGGTGACATGCAGCGAGCCCTGCGCCGCCTGCTGGATGCGCAGGCGGGCGGCTTCGGCGGTGTCGCCGTCGGTGATGGTGAACTGCTCGAACTTCTGCCCGTCCAGCTTGATCAGCTTGGCGTTGAAGTGCTGCGAGGGGTGCGCGCACTCGGCGGCGATCGACCAGTATTCGCGGGCGATGAAGGCTTCGATCTCTTCCTCGCGCTCGACGATCATGCGCAGCGCCGGGCTCTGCACGCGGCCGGCGGACAGGCCGCGCTGGACCTTGCGCCACAGGACCGGCGACAGGTTGAAACCGACCAGGTAGTCCAGCGCGCGGCGCGCCTGCTGGGCATCGACCAGGTCACTGGCGATCTCGCGTGGCTGGCTGATCGCCTCCTTGATGGCGCGTGGGGTGATCTCGGTGAACACCACGCGCTGCATCGGCTTGTCCTTGACCAGCCCGCGTTCCTTCAGGATCTCGGCGATGTGCCAGCTGATCGCCTCACCCTCGCGATCCGGGTCGGTTGCCAGCAGGATGTCGTCGGCGCCCTTGGCAGCCTTGGCGATCGCATCGACGTGCTTCTCGTTCTTGTCGATCACGTCGTAGTGCATGGCGAACCCGTTGTCCGGGTCGACCGCGCCTTCCTTCGGAATCAGGTCACGCACATGCCCATACGAGGCCAGGACCGTGTAGTCCTTGCCGAGGTATTTGTTGATCGTCTTGGCCTTGGCCGGCGATTCGACGATGAGCAGGTGCTTGGGCATGGCAGCAGGGTCTGTGGGGCGAACCGTGGGGAAGGGGCCGCTAGGGTGGAGCAAACGGCCGCATTAGTGAAGCGGCCACGGGAAAATCCATAAACTGAACGCCCGGTAATGTGCCGGGCGTTCAGGTTTCACCTTATTAGAGGAATCACGCCCGGCCAGCCCATGTCAAGCAGCCAGGCGTGACGATGGCCGTTCAGGAGGCCATCTTGGCGATGAAGCCGACCGCGAAGACCAGCAGGGCCAGGCCCACCAGCGACAGCAGGCCGGTCAGCACCAGCACCAGCACGGTGACCGTGCCCAGCTCGCGGCGCTGCAGCTGTGGCTGGTCGGTGAAGGCCCAGCGGTCGACCACCAGGGTGTCGCAGATCATGTCGTGCAGGCCCTGCTTGCGCTCGGTGAAGGCCGCCATCAGGAAGCCGATGCCGAGGGTGAAGCTGCTCAGCAGCATGGCCCAGTAGCGACCGAACGCGCGCGCCTTGGTCAGGCGTTCGCCATTGCTGCGCACGACCTTGATGCCAACCGCCATCTTGCCCAGCGTGGCGCCACCCTTGGAGGCATGGAACCAGGTGTAGTACGCCATGCCGATGGCGAAGTTGATCAGTGCGCTGGACAGCTGCGCGACCACCTCGATGGCCGATTCACCACTGCCCACCGCGCCCATGCTGGCGCCGAGCACCACACCGAGGATGGCGCCGATGATGCTGCCGGGGATGAACAGCACGAAGTAGTCGATCATGTAGGCGGCCACGCGCTTCCAGAAGCCCGCGTAGACCACTTCGCCGCCCATGACCGGCTGCGCATGGCCAGCGCCGCCTGCGGCGGCAGGCGCGCTGTAAGGCGAGCTGCCGAGGGCGCCGGTACCGGGCAGCGGCGCGGTGCCGTTGTCGATGGCGGCATAGTCGCCGCGCAGGTCGAAGCCGCCGCTGCCGGCGGCCGCCGTGGCATCGGCCAGCGTCTGCAGCTCAAGCTCGTCGACCACCTGGCGCAGCGCCGCCCACTGCGCCATGCCTTCGCGCCAGACCAGCGTGTCCAGGTTCAGTTGGCCGCGCTGGAAGCGCTGGCGGATCTCCTGGACCGGCAGCGGGCCCTGGCGTTGTTGTCCTTCGGCGTAATACCACTCAGTCATTGCATGTTCCCTGTTGGATCGTCCTTGGAGGTACCGGTACGCGCGCGGCTCAGCCGCGGCACGCCGGCGGCAGGTACTTGTCGTCGCTTGCGCCGCTGCAGTCCCAGCGGCCGCTGTCGCGGTCGTATTCCAGCCACAGCAGATCGCCGTCGATGCTCTTGCCCGGCATCGACAGCGTTGCCTCGATACCGCAGTGGCCGTTGTCGAAGCGGCCGATGTTCACCGCCGACAGGCCGGACCGGGTGAAATCGCCAGGGGCGGGGAAGCCGGCATCGTTGGCGCCCGGGCAGCGACCTTCCTCATCGGCGAAATGCTGCACCTGGTCCTGCAGCGGGTGCAGGGCATCGGCCGCAGCGGCGACCTTGGCGCGCACGGTGTAGTCGTTGTAGGCCGGCAGGGCGATGGCGGCAAGGATGGCCACGATCGGCACCAGCACCAGCAGCAGAGCGCCTGCGATGATCGCAGTGAGCGCGCAGCCGGACAGCTGCTTCTTCGGCGCCGGCACGACGCCGGCCGGTGCGCTGGTGGCGTACGGGGTGGAGGGCGGCAGCACCGGTGGCTGCGGCGGCGGCGGTGCCACCGGTTCCGGCTCGGCGTCGACGATCGGCGCAGAAGCGTCCAGTGCCGGAACGATCAGGCCGAGTTCGTCGACGACGCTACGCAACGGCTGCCATTGCGGCAGGCCGTCGCGCCACACCAGGGTGTCCAGGGAGATCTGGTTGTTGCGGAACAACTCAACCAACTGTTCCGCCGGCAGCGGGCCCTGCTGCCGGTTGCCTTCTGCGTGGAACCACTCGCTCACGGGGACGCTCCTGAATGCGCTATGCCCCCAAGTGTACGGTCAGTGCAGGGGTTCTGGCTCGTCCATGAACATCTGCGTCTCCATCCAGGCATAGGCCGCTTCGGAGCCGGGCTGGTTGAACAGCACCATCAGCACGACCCACTTCAGGTCGTCCAGGTCCAGTTCGTCCTGGTCCAGGGCCATCGCCCGGTCCAGCACCAGCTCGCGCTGGTCGGCATCGAGGATGCCGTGCTGTTCCAGATACAGCAGGAAACCGCGGCATTCCACGTCCAGCTTGTCCAGCTCGGGGCCGTGGTAGACGCGCACGGGGCCATCGACCCGGGCCTGGGACACGCTCGGCCGCTGCGCGGCCAGGGCATCGAGCCAGTCGAATGCCTTGTTGATCTCGGTAGGGCTGAAACCGGCCTGGATCAGGCCGTTCTGAAGCGAATCGCGGTCACGGATCAGGTCCGCATCTTCGCTGAAATAGTGTTCAAACAGGTACAGCAGTACGTCCAGGATGCTCTCTTTCATTGCCCCTCGGCCTGCGTCGCGCGACGCTGTGGAGGTGAAGAAACTAGGGAGTTCGACAGTAGCGGCCGTGTACGCACACCACGATTCCCGCCAGTTCCATGGCCAGCAGCATGGAGGACACCTGGGGCGCCGTCAATCCACAGCGCGTGATCAGTGAATCCATACTGCTTGGGTTGTGGTCCAGGGCCCGCCACAAGCACTGGTAGTCAGGGTCGTCGGCCCAGCGCGCCGGCAGGAGTGCCGGCGGTGCCTGTTCAGTGGGGGTGGCCAGCCGCGATTGCAAGCCCGGCAGCTGTTGGCGCAGCGCAGGGGCCAGCAGCTCCAGCACCTCCTCCGGGCGCTCGACCAGCGCGGCGCCTTCACGGATCAGCCGGTGGCAGCCCGCCGCGCGTGGATTGAGCACCGAACCGGGCAGGGCGCAGACCTCGCGACCGGCCTCGGCGGCCAGGCGCGCGGTGATCAGCGCTCCCGAGCGCTGGGCGGCCTCGACCACCACCGTGGCCAGGGCCAGCCCGGCCACCAGCCGGTTGCGCGCCGGGAAGTGCCCGGGGCGGGCCGCGGTGCCCGGAAGGTATTCGCTGAGCACGGCGCCCTCGGTGGCGATGCGGGCCTGCAGCCGGGCATGGCTGTCCGGGTAGGCGCGGTCGGGGCCGGTACCGATCACGGCGACGGTGCAGCCGCCGGCGTCCAGGGTTGCCAGGTGGGCGGCTGCATCGATGCCGGCAGCCAGCCCGCTGGTTACCGCCAACCCGGCCTCGACGAAGCCGCTGGCAAAGCGGGCCGCCAGCGCGCGACCGCCCGGCGTCGGCGAGCGGCTGCCGACCAGGGCCACGGAGGGGCGCCAGGCCAGGCTGGGGTCACCGGCCACGAACAGCGCCAGCGGTGGGTTGGGTACCTCCAGCAAGGGGGGAGGAAAGGCCGGGTCGGTGAAGGCCAGGAGATGGTGATGGTCGTCTTCCAGCCAGCGCTGCGCGGCTGTCCACGCCCGCGCATCAGGGCGTTCCAGTGCGGCGCACTGCTCCGGTGTGCAGCCGTGTGCGCGCCAGTTCGCAGTGCCTTGCGCGATGGCTGCGGCCGCGTTGCCCGTGCTCTGCAGCAATGCCCGTCGCGGCGCCAGTGCGCCCCCTGCCATCACCAGGCGCAGCAGCGCCTCATCAGCTTGCTTGGTCATTCCCCACTATCGACCGCATGCAACAAAGGCGCCCTCGGGCGCCTTCGCATGTACGTGTCAGGATTTGCCGGAGGTGTCTGCCGGCCAGCGGCCGGCACTACCTGAGGTGGCCGGGGCAGCCCGGCAACCGTTACTTCGCGTCCGGGTGCAGCGCGTTGTAGCCCACCCGCACCGGCTTCACGCCCTGCATCACCAGCGCGTAGCTGACGTTGTCGAAGGTGCGGAACACCATCGCATGCGCCGCATATTCCTCCGGCAGCGCAACCCGGCCCACGCTGCCGCTGAGCGCATCGTCCATGCGCGACGACGTCGGGTACTTCAGGCGGTTGGCCACATGGCGGCCCTGCCGCCACAGCGAGAACACGGTGCCATTGTCGACGCCCTGGGCGCGGCCGGCCGAAATCGCGATCACGTCGCGCGGGCCGCCGGCGGTGAACATGTCGGTCACCGCGAGCACGCGCACGTCCACGCCTTCCACGCCTGCGGCCGGCACATGCGGCACGAACTGCAGGTCATAGGGGCGGGCCTCGACCGGCACCAGGCGGTCGCCGACACGGACTTCACGGCCACCCGTGCTCTTGTCCAGCGCCAGCGTGGAGGCCCCGGCCTTGCCGTCGGCAACCCGGGTGATGGTGCCGGTGGCGAGCTGGGCCAGTTCATAGCCCAGCACGCCGCGGCGCGCGTTGGGTGCGTTGTAGGCCTTCCACAGGTTGCCGCTGCCCGGGGTGACGTCGCCGTTGGCGTTCAGGTCTTCGCTCGGCTTGGGCTGGGCGTAGCGCACGGTCGGGCGGACCACGGCCCAGCGCTGTCCCAGCTGGGCATCGGCCAGGTTAACGTAGGCGGCATCGCCACCAGACACGCGCAGTCGGTTGTCCTCCAGGCCGACTACCTGGGGCAGCTGCTCGATGCTGTCGACCACGCTCAGCTGCTTCAGGAACGGCTCGACCTGGGCCAGCGGAATGGCGTCGATCGGGGCCTCCTGGCGCGGGCCCGGCTGGGCCGCCACGGTCACCCGGTCCAGATAGGCCAGGCTGAGCACGTCACCGGGATAGATCAGGTGCGGATTGGCGATCTGCGGATTGGCCTGCCAGATCTCCGGCCACAGCCACGGCTTCTGCAGGAAACGTGCGGCGATATCCCACAACGTATCCCCTTTTCGGACCACATAGGTGTCCGGGTGCCCGCCATTCACTTCCACGGCGGTAGCATAGGCAGCCACGGTCAGCATCGCCGCGGCGACGACCGTACGAAAACGAAGCAACATAGGTGTGAAGCCCTGATTCCCCAACAGGTCCGCGCACTATAGTCCAGAAACCGGGGCGCAAGGCAAGCGTTGGAGCTAGAATCTGCGACGTATGCCGGCGTGCCGGCCCCCTATCCGGAAACAGCCATGGCCCTTCTCCCCATTCTCGAGTTCCCCGATCCGCGCCTGCGTACCAAGGCTGCGTTGATCGAAGCCGCCGAAGTCACCACGCCGGCCTTCCAGGAACTGATCGACAACATGTTCCTGACCATGTACGACGCGCCGGGCATCGGCCTGGCCGCCACCCAGGTGGACGTGCACAAGCGCTTCATGGTCATCGACGTCAGCGAAGAAAAGAATGAACCGCATGTGTTCATCAACCCGGAAATCGTCGCCAAGGACGGGGGCCGGGTGTACCAGGAGGGCTGCCTGTCGGTGCCGGGCATCTTCGCCGACGTGACCCGCGCCGATACCATCACCGTGAAGTACTTGGACCGCAACGGCCAGGAGCAGCAGCTGGAGGCCGGCGAAGTGCTGGCGACCTGCATCCAGCACGAGATGGATCACCTGGATGGCAAGCTGTTCATCGACTATCTGTCGCCGCTCAAGCGCGAGATGGTGCGCAAGAAGCTGGCCAAGCAGCGCAAGCACGTGGCGTGATCGCCGATCCGGGCCACCCTTCGGGTGGCCCCTGCCTGCGCGATGCGCGCGGGCTGTACGGCGCCGGCCGACGGCGCCGTTTTCTTTCCTGCACGAATCCATCCTGCAAGTGGGGTAGCCATGAGGATTGTCTTTGCCGGTACGCCGGAATTTGCGGTGTCGTCGCTGCGCGCGGCTGCGCGCCACCATGAGGTCGTGGCGGTCTACACCCAGCCTGATCGCCCGGCCGGTCGTGGCCGTGGCCTGGCGCCGTCGCCGGTCAAGCTTGAAGCCGTCGCCCGTGGCATCCCGGTCTACCAGCCCGAATCGCTGAAGGACGAAGCGGCCCAGCAGCAGCTGCGCGATCTGCAGCCGGACCTGATGGTGGTGGTGGCCTACGGCCTGATCCTGCCCAAGGCGGTGCTGGCCATTCCGACCCATGGCTGCTGGAACGTGCACGCCTCGCTGCTGCCGCGCTGGCGCGGTGCCGCGCCGATCCAGCGTGCGATCCAGGCCGGCGACGCAACCACCGGCGTGTGCCTGATGCAGATGGAGGCCGGCCTCGATACCGGCCCGGTGCTGCTGCACCAGGAGCTGCCGATTGCCGCCACCGATACCGGTGGGCAGCTGCACGACAAGCTGGCCGAACTGGGCGCGCAGGTGCTGTCCGATGGCCTGGGCCTGCTGCGTGCCGGCATCAAGCCGATCGCACGGCCGCAGCCGGAGCAGGGCGTGACCTATGCGCACAAGCTGGACAAGGCCGAAGCGAAGCTGGACTGGGCGCAGGACGCCGGCGCGCTGGCGCGCACCGTGCGCGCGTTCAATCCGTGGCCGATCGCCGAGGCGACGCTGGCCGGCGAACGCGTGCGCATCCATGGCGCGGTGGCGCTGGAGGCGGACCACGGCCAGGCACCGGGTACGGTGCTGGCCGCCAGCCGCGATGGCATCGACATCGCCTGTGGCCAGGGTGCATTGCGCCTGCGCGTGCTGCAGCGTGAAGGCGGCAAGGCGATCACCGCCGCCGACTACCTCAACGCTCGCCGCGACCTGCGCGTGGGAGCGTAAGCGGTGTCGAAGCAGAACGATTTCTCCGTCGCCAAGGCGGCACCGGGCGCGGCCACGCGCATGCTGGCCGCACGCGTGCTGGCGCAGGTTTTCACCCGTGGCCGTTCGCTGAAGGCCGAACTGGCCTGGGCGCTGCCGAAGCTGGCCGACAGCCGCGACCGCGCGCTGCTGGAAGCGCTGTGCTTTGCCGTGCTGCGTCGTCGCAGCACCTATGACGCGGCATTGCAGGGCTGGATGCAGAAGCCGCTGTCGGCGCGTGACGCCGATCTGCGCACGCTGCTGATGGTCGGATTCGCGCAGCTGGATGTGCTGGAGCTGCCGGCGCACGCGGCGCTGTCGGCCACGGTCGATGCGGCGCGCGCGCTGGGTCGCGAACGCCAGGCAGGCCTGGTCAACGCGATCCTGCGCCGCGCCCAGCGCGAAGGTTTCCCGGAGCAGCCCGCGCGCGATGCCTTCCCGGAATGGCTGGCCGAGGCGATCGAACGGGATTGGCCGGCGCAGGCCGAAGCGGTGTTCAACGCAAGCCTGCAGCCTGCGCCGCTGTGGCTGCGCGCCAACCGCCAGCATGGCGGCCGCGACAAAGCCCTGGCAGCGCTGGCCGAGGCCGGCATTGCCGCTGAACCCAGTGCGCTCAGTCCCGATGCGTTGCGCCTGGCGGCCCCGGTGGCGGTGAACCAGCTGCCTGGCTTCGCCGACGGCGCGCTGTCGGTGCAGGACCTGTCGGCGCAGTGTGCGGCGGATGCACTGGCCCCCGCTGCCGGCTCGCGCGTACTGGATGCCTGCGCAGCGCCCGGTGGCAAATCGGCGCACCTGCTGGAACGCGACCCGAGCCTGCGACTGCTGGCGCTGGATATCGACGCCCGGCGCCTGGCGCGCGCCCGTGACACCTATGCCCGTACCGGCGTGGGCGAACACGCGCAGACCCTGGCCGCTGATGCCAGCGATCCCGGTGCCTGGTGGGATGGCGTGCCGTTCGACGCGATCCTGCTGGATGCACCGTGTTCGGCCACCGGCGTGATCCGCCGCCAGCCGGATGTCATGTTCCACCGCCGCGCCGAGGACATCGATGCGCTGGTGGGAGTGCAGGCGCGCCTGCTGGAAGCCTGCTGGTCGATGCTGCGCCCGGGCGGCGTGCTGCTGTATGCGACCTGCTCGATCCTGCGTGCCGAGAACATCGACCAGGTGCGCGCGTTTCTCAAGTGGCATCCGGATGCCGAGGCGCAGCCGCTGGGCGACGCATTTGGCGTGGATTGCGAAGGCGTGGCACGCCAGCGCCTGCCAGGTGACGACGATGCTGACGGTTTCTTCTACGCACGTCTGATAAAAGCAGCCTGACCCCCGCTGCCGTTTCGAGTCCCATGCTGAAAACCCACGCCTCGCGACAGACGTGGCTGTTGGTGGTGATGGCCCTGCTGGTGCTGGGGGCTGGCCTCGGCCTCCGCGATCCATGGCCGTCGGACGAGCCACGCTTCGCGCTGGTGGCCAGGCAGATGGTCGACAGCGGCTACTGGTTGTTCCCGCATCGTGGGCCGGAGCTTTACTCGGACAAGCCGCCGATGCTGATGTGGTGGCAGGCCACGCTGTACGGCCTGGTCGGCCACTGGCGCGTGGCCTTCCTGCTGCCGTCGCTGCTGGCAGCGCTCGGCACGCTGTGGTGCGTGGTGGATCTTGGCCGGCGCCTGTGGACGCGCCGCGTGGGGTTGTACGCGGGCTGGGCGCTGCTGTTCGCGCTGCACTTCACCTTCCAGGCGAAGAAGGCACAGATCGACCCGCTGCTGGTGCTGTTCATCACGCTGGCCAACTACGGCCTGCTGCGCCACCTGTTGCTGGGCCCTGCCTGGCGCTGGTGGTGGCTGGGCTGGTTCTTTGCCGGCATCGGGGTGATCACCAAGGGTGTGGGCATGCTGGCGCTGTTGATGATCGTGCCAGCGGCGATCGCAACGGCGCTGCGATGGCCACAGGTAGGCCTGCACGCGCGCGACGTGCGTTTCTGGGCGGCGCCGCTGGCCTTCCTGCTGGCGGTGTCGTTGTGGCTGGCACCGATGCTGCTGGCCGGCCTGGCCACCGGCTCGGACGAGTACCGGGCCTACATGGACGACATCCTGTTCCGGCAGACCGCGCGGCGCTACATGCAGTCCTGGGACCATCACCAGCCGTGGTGGTACTTCCTGGCGATCATGCCATCGATGTGGATTCCCGCCTTCCTGCTGCTGCCCTGGGCGTTGCCTGCGTGGTGCCGCCGGCTGCGCCGCCGCGACCCGCGTTACCTGTTGCCGCTGGCCTGGTGGCTGCTGGTCGTGCTGTTCTTTTCCATTCCCCACGGCAAGCGCGATGTCTACATCCTGCCGGCCCTGCCGATGTTCTGCCTGGCGCTGGCACCGTTGTTGCCGGGGCTGCTGAAGCGGCGCGACGTGCAGGGCGTGCTGGGCGCCTTCGCCGCGTTGCTGGCCGCAGGATTGACGCTGATCGGGGCATTGGCGCTGCTGGGCGACCCCGGTTTCGAAATACGCCTCACCCATGGTCGCGGCCTGGCGCCTGGCGCTACCGACGCGCTGGCATGGACGGCGCTGGCGATGGGGATCTGGGGCGGCCTGAGCCTGTGGGCAAGCGGGCGCGGTCGCCGCCATCTGGCCGTGATCTCGACACTTGCGGGAATCTGGGTGCTGTATGGCGTGCTCGCCTATCCGCTGCTGAACGATTCCAGTTCGGCCCGTGGCCTGATGCGTGAGGTCGGCGCGCGCATCGGCCCGCAGGCCGAGCTGGGGCTGGTGGCATGGAAGGAGCAGAACCTGCTGATGGCCGATCGGCCTGCGGCAACCTTCGGTTTCGAAGACCGCTGGCACGAGCAGCTGCAGGCGGCCGTACGCTGGCAGCGGCTGTTTCCGCAACGACGCTGGCTGCTGGTGAACGAGGACGCCCTGCAGGCCTGCATCGATCGATCACGCGCGGAAATGGCCGGTGTTTCCAATCGCCGCCGCTGGTGGCTGGTGCCCGCTGATGCGGTGGCCGGCACCTGCAGGCCGACGGCAGCGGAGCTTGAGCACGAACGCCGCCTGCAGGGGGCCGGCGTAGCGGATTGAAGGCCGGCCCTCAGCGGCCGGCCAGTGCTGCCTCATAGCTGGCCAGCGTGGCATCGGCGAATGTCTGCAGGCCGAATTCCCGCTGCGCGTGGCGGCGGGCGGCATGGCCATGTCCGGGCAGTGCATCGCGTTGCGCGTACAGTGCCGCCACCTGTGCGGCGATGGCGTCGATGTCGCGGGTGGCGACCACCCAGCCGTCGACTCCTTGTTCGATGTTCTCGGGCAGGCCGGCGAAGTCGCTGACCAGCATCGGCTTGCCGCTGGCCATCATCTCCCGGCAGGCGAAGGAGATGGTCTCGATGTCGTGGGACAGCACGAAGCCGATATCGCCGGCCGCGATCAGCACGCGGGTATCGGCCAGCAGGCCGGTGAAGTGCACCTGAGCTGCGACGTCTCCCAGCGCCTGCACCTGTTCGCGCTGCTGCGCGCTGGGCAGGTGGCCGGCCACGGCCATGTGAACGCGGGGGCGGATCGCATCGGGCAGCCGTGCGATGGCCCGGGCCAGGTCGATCCAGCCCTTGTAGTCATCGGTGCCGGCATTGCTGACCAGCACCAGTGCCTCCGGGTCCTGGGTCCATTGCTGGCGCAGTGCGTGGCCGGCCCCGGTCGGTAGCGGCGAGTAGCGCTCCAGGTCGACGCCGTTGCGCACCACATCGATCGGGCAGCGCCGGTACGGACCCTGTTCCAGCAGGCGCTTGGTATCGGCCGAGACCGCGATCAGCCGATCGGTGGCCCAGCGTGCGCGCAGCGCGTTTCCAACGGTATCGGTACGTTTGCTGTTGTGCTTGGTCAGCAGGATCGGGGGGCGGCGCAGGCCGAACAGCGCCTGCATCACCACGCGATGGTCGCGCGCGCCGTTGACGTGGACCAGGTCGATGTTCTGTTCGTGGACCAGGCGGCGCAGCGCGCGCTGCTCGGCCAGCTGTTGCGGCAGGGTCGGCAGGCCGCTGCCGAAGTCGACCGGCAACGTGCTGGCGATGCCTTCAGCGGCCACGGTACGCAGCAGGCGGCTGTCGGCTGGGGCTGCAACGTGGAGCGCGTGCCGGCCATGCAGGGCCCGCGCAAGGGAAACGATGTACGTCGTATGGCCGCCACCGTCGCCGTAGTGGAAGTTGGTGTACAGGATTTTCATGGGGGGGGACCTTCGGGCAACGCGCGGCCAGTGTGACACAGGCCGTTCAGGACCGTTCCGCAGGCGCCGCCGGATCGGCCACCGCCTGGCCGTTGCCCAGCATCCACAGCATGATGGTCTTCTGCCGCACGTAGTTGGCACGCACATAGGCGTAGACCAGGCCGTGCCAGCCGTCGCGGAAGCCACCGCGGAACAGGAAGCCACGCCAGAATCGCCAGGCTGGAGCCAGCACCAGCTTGCCGAGCGTGGCGCGCTTGCCGCGTGCAAACTCGTGCTCGGCCATCATCCGGGCGTACTTCTCGGTCTTCGCCAGCTGCTGCTGCAGCGAGCGGTACGGGTAGTGGATCAGGTCCCCGTGCAGGGTGCCGACGCTGCCGTCAACGCTGGCCGCCTCGTGGATCTCGCGCTTGCCGCGCCAGCCACCGCGGCGGCGGTCGAACAGGCGCATTACCCGATCCGGGTAGGCGTTGCCATGGCGCAGGAACCTGCCGAAGTACTCCGACAGGCGCGCGAAGCGGTACCCAGCGTGGCCGGCGAAGCCGCCGTCGCGGGCCTGCTCGATGGCCGTGCGCAGTTCCGGGCTGATGCGCTCATCGGCGTCCAGGCACAGCACCCAGTCATGGCTGGCCTGCTCGACGCAGAACGCCTTCTGGCTGCGGAACCCCTCGAACCGCCGCTGCAGCACGCGGGCGCCGGCGGCCTCGGCAAGGGCCACGGTGGCATCGGTGGACTGCGAATCCACCACCACGATTTCATCGCAGAAGGCCAGCGAGGCCAGGCAGTCGCCGATGCGCCCGGCCTCGTTGAACGCGATAATGCACGCCGAGATGCGAGGCCGTTCGATGGGAGCGGTCGTGGAGGACATGATGGCCGGGTACCTGTTGTTTGCGACGGAGCGCTATGCGCTGCCTATTCTCGCCCCGTTGGCGCAGGCCTTGCACGCGTCCGGGCAGGACGTGGCCGCCTGGTTCGAGGGCGGCGCGGCCGGCAGCCACCTGCCCGGGGTGCCCAACATCGGCCTGAAGCAGGCCCTGGCGATGCGCCCGCGCGCGGTGTTCAGCGCCGCCAACTGGGTGCCGACCTTCCTGTCCGGCGCCAAGGTGCAGCTGTTCCATGGCTTCAACGTGGAGAAGCGCGACAGTGCGCGCGGTCATTTCCGAGTGCGCGGCATGTTCGACCTGTACTGCACGCAGGGCCCGGCCACCACGTCCCCGTTCCGGCAGATCGCCGCCCAGCAGGGCCACTTCGCGGTGGCCGAGACCGGTTGGCCGAAGCTGGACCCACTGTTCCGCGATGATGGCGGCGAGAGTGCCGCGCTGCGCGCGCCGGCCGCTGGTCGCCCGGTGATCCTGTTCGGTTCGACCTTCACCGAGCGGTTGAGCGCGGCCCCGCACCTGCACGCGCAGATCGCGGCCGACATCGCCGCCGGCGACCGCTACTGGCTGCTGACGCTGCACCCGAAGTGCGCGCCGGAACTGTTCGAGCGCTACCGCGCGCTGGCCGGTGCCAATGCCCGCTTCGTCGAGCCGGAGCAGGTGATGGCCGCGCAGCGCGCCGCCGATGTGCTGGTGTCGGACACCTCGTCGATCGTTTCGGAGTTCATCGTCCAGCACAAGCCGGTGGTGACCTTCCGCAACCGCGTGCCCAAGCCGCACATGATCGATTTCGACGACCCGGCACAGCTGCCGGCGATGCTGCAGCGTGCGCTGCATCCGGACGCCGCGCTGCAGGCGGAGATCGTGCGTTACGCCGATGCCATCCATCCGTACCGCGATGGCCGCTCCAGCGAGCGGGTGATCGCCGCGACCGAGGATTTCCTGTCCGGCGAAATGGGCGCGCTGCGGCGCAAGCCGTTCGGCACCTGGCTGCGCGACCTGCAGATCCGCAAGGACCTGGGCTACTGGGGCCCGTCGCAGCGGTGATGCCTCGCTTACCCCGCTCGCGGTAGTGCCGGCCGCTGGCCGGCAACCTCGGGAATGGCGGCGGTTGCCGGCCAGCGGCCGGCACTACCTGTAGTGCTCACCAGCGCAGTTTGCGCCGTGCCAGTGCCGCCGCCAGCTGTTCCATCACCCGTTGTGCCTGTTCGTGTGGCAGGTAATGCAGGGTCAGTGCCACATCACCATGCGCACCGGCGGTATCCAGCTGCAGGCTGCTGGTGCCGAGCAGCTTGTCCAGCGGCGAGCGCTGCAGGCGCAGGCCCTGCACCTTGTCCAGCTCGGCCCAGCGCCACCAGCGCTTCCACCAGCCGCCGCGCACCGCCACGTAGTGATCGTCCAGGTACCAGCCCATGCGTGCCATCTGCCGATGCGCGACCAGCAGTGCCATCGGCATCCAGGCCAGCACCACCAGCCCCCATGGTCCCCACCGCCAGTACGCGGCCGCCGCCAGCAACGGCGCCAGCAGCAGTGCACCCAGGCACAACCGCCACCAACCGCGCTGCGGAATGGACTGCCACTGTGCCGGCGGCCACTGCAGCTGCGGCAGCAGGTGCTGCACCAGCTGCTCGCAACGCGTGCGTGATGCCAGCGGCGCCAGTTCGCACAGGGCACGGTCCTCATCGCGCGAAGGCCCGCCGGCGGCGCTGTCGATGCGCAGCTGGCGCAGCCCGAACCAGCGATGCAGGGTGCTTTCGCGCAGGGTCCAGGCCTGGATGCGGCGACGCGCCACGCTGCTGCGGGTGCGGCTGAGCAGGCCGGCCGAGACGGTCAGGCGGCGCTCCTGCTCGCTGAGCGTGAAGCCGTGGTAGCGCAGCAGGGTCAGCACCACCGACAGCACGCGCAGCGCCAGCCAGCCCAGCAGGAGCGCAGTGCCCGCCAGAAGGAACGCGCCGGCCACGCCCGGGTGCAGGTGACTGGCGTAGCCGAACGCCTCGCGGCCACCGCGCTGGAGGGCGTCATCCATCACCGGCCGTGGCACGGTCTGGAACAGCACGCCGACGGCGGCGATCGCCAGCGCCCAGCCCCGGTTGGATAGCAGGCCCATGCGCACCACGTCCCAGCTGGACAGGCGCAGCAGCACGTGTTCATTGCCGGTGTCGGCGATGTCGGCCACCGCAATCGCTTCGCTGGCCTGCGGCGCTTGCCCGCGCTGGCGCACCAGCCGCTCCAGGGCCAAGGCCTGGTCCAGCTTCAGCACCCGCATTTCCGCTTCCGGGCGCGCGCCACCGGCCGACTCCAGGCGCAGCTCGGCCACGCCGAACAGGCGGTGCAGCGGGTTCTGCCGCACTTCCACGTTGTGGATGCGGGCAAACGGGATCTCGCGGCGGTTGCGCGCAAGCAGGCCGCTGCGCACGGTGATTGCATCGTTGCCGATGCGGTAGCGGTAGCTCAGGTACTGCAGCACCGACACCAGCACCAGGACAGCAATGGCCGACAACGGGATCAGCTGGGCCCACATCGGATCGCGATCGCCGCGCTGGCCGAACACCAGCAGCGCGATCAGCGGCAGGAAGTAGTGGCGCAGCTGCATCAGCAGCACGAACAGCCACGACCATGGATGCAGGCGATGGTCTTCGCCACCGTCGGGCAGCGATGCGGGCAGGGGCGGCGGCAGGCTCACAGGGCGTCGGCGTCCTGGTCGAGCTGGTGCGAAAGGGTGTCGCGCAGGCGTTCGGCGTCGGCCTCGTCCAGGCCGCTGACGGTCACCGCGCTCATGCGCGTGCCGGCAGTGTGCACGATCAGCGTGGCCAGGCCGGCGCGGCGCTCCAGCGGCCCCCGGCGCAGGTCCAGGTGCTGCACGCGCGAAATGGGAATGCGGGTCTCCAGCTGCCACATCAGGTCGCGGCGCAGGCCCAGGCCCTGTGCATCCAGCCTCCAGCGCGTGCGGACCAGGCGACGATGGCCCAGCCACGCACCGAAGGCGATGCCGATCAGCAGCCCAAGGGCCGCAGTCCACAGCCCGCCGGGCAGATCGAAGAACCACGCCGCCGCCGCCAAGGGCAGGCCCGGCACGAACAGGCCGCCGAAGGCGCCTTCCAGTGCGGCCAGGCGGGCCGCGCGTTGCGGTAGTACCTGCCAGTCGGAGGCGGGTGGTGCAGGAATCGAGGCGTCGGTCACGCGGGCTCCGTCAGGCAGCAGGGCGGGCGATGGCGGCCGTGGCCGCACCGCGCAGACGGTAGCAGGTCGGCCGCGTTACTGGGCAGCCTGGATCAGCGCGTCCACGTCCAGCATGTGGCCCGCACGGTCGGCCTTGGTGCGCAGGTAGTGCTCGTTCTCGGCGGTGATCTCGCCGGTGACCGGAATGCAGTCCAGCACCTCGATGCCGGCATTGCGCAGGCGCTGCGCCTTGGTCGGGTTGTTGCTGAGCAGGGCCACGCGCGAGATGCCCAGGCCGTGCAGCATCGCCACCGCGCTGCCGTAGCGGCGTTCGTCGGCGCCGAAGCCCAGCTGCGCATCGGCATCGATGGTGTCCAGGCCATCGTGCTGGTAGCCGTAGGCACGCATCTTGGCCGCGATGCCGGTACCGCGGCCTTCCTGGTCCAGGTACAGCAGCGCGCCGCCGCCCAGTTCCTTCAGCTTGCGCAGGCCGCGCCGCAGCTGGTCGCCGCAGTCGCACTTGAGTGAACCGAACAGGTCGCCGGTCAGGCACGAGGAATGCACGCGCACCGGCACCACCGCCGACAGGTCCGGTTCGCCGACGATGATCGCCACCTGGTCGCGCTGCGCCACGCCGCCGCGGAACACCGCGAAGGTGGTCATGCCAACGTCGCGCAGCGGCACCGGGGAGCGGGCCACCAGTTCGTAATCGTGGGCCGCATGGGCCGCGCCCTCGGCGAGGTCGCACAGGGCGACTTCGGCGGCGCCGTCGAAGGTGGCGTCACCTGCATCCAGGCGCACGGCCACCATTGCCGGCAGCAGCAGGCCCAGGCGGGCCAGTTCAACCGCGCCGGCATCGAAGGCGTCACCGGCGCTCCAGCCCTCCGGCGTCGGGCCGGGCTCGCGCAGGTAGCCCAGCGAGGGCAGGGCATCGAAGGCGATGCCGGCCAGCGGCAGGCGTGCGCCTTCCGGAGCGTCCACGCCGAGTACGCGGGCGCGGGTGGCGGTCAGGAACAGGTAGTGGCGCTCGCGCGCGGCGCTGGCGAAGGCGGCAAAGCTGCTGGCGGTGGCACTGTCCAGCGCGATCACCGCCAGGCGTTGGCCCTGGCCATCGTGCAGCAGGACCGGGCGACCGGCGCGCAGTTCGGCCACCGCGCGTTCGCAGCGGATCGCGGCCGGATCGCCGAACAGGGAAGAAGCAGGCATGGCAGGACCGGGGGAGGCGGACATCGCAGTCTCTATGGGGGCGCCGGCGTCGTATTCAACGTGGTGCGGCCGCCGGTCGCAGGGACCGGTCGGGCTCAGTGGGGCCGCTAGTGGGGATGCTCTTCGGTGGCGTAGGGATCCTCCTCGCCGCTGCCCGCCGGTCGCAGCGTATAGCGCTTGTACGTCCACTGGTACTGCGCGGGGTCGCGGCGGGCGATGCGTTCGATACCGGCATTGAGCGCAGTGGCGGCCACCTGCGGGTCCGGGTCGGCCACCGCCGGATCGGTCGGTTCGATGTGCAGGGCGAATTCCATGTCCGGCCCGATGCGCTCGCACCAGCCGTACAGCACGGTGGCACCGGTGCGCTCGGCCAGCCGGTTGACCAGGGTCATGGTCAGCGCCTGCACGCCGAAGAACGGCACGAACACACCGTCGCCGGCTTTGGGTTGCTGGTCGGGCAGGATGCCGGTGGCACCACCGTCCTTGAGCACCTTGAACAGCTGCCGCACGGCCGGGCCTTCGGCGCGCACCTGCTGCACGTTCTGGCCGCCGCGCACCAGCTGCAGGAAGGCGTCGCTGGCCTCGTCCTCCGGCGGCTTGTAGACGATGGCGATCTGCCCGCGCGAGGCCAGCCACTGGTTGAGCAGCTCCCAGTTGCCGAAGTGCGGCGCAGCCACGATCACGCCCTGGCCGCTGGCCAGCGCCGCGTCATACAGCGCTTCGCCATGGCGCTGCTTCAGGTGCAGGCGCAGGTTGTCGGCCGGCTTCTGGCTCCACAGGCGCAGGGTCTCAATGGCCTGCAGCGCGGTGGAGCGCAGCAGCTCGCGGTGCAGGCGGTCGCGCGCGGTGGCATCCAGTTCGGGGTAGGCCAGTTCCAGGTTGCGCCGGGTGACGCGGCTCTCACGGGCATTGAGACTGATCCACGCCCACGCCAAGGCGCGCGCGGCGCCCCGCAGCAGCGGCCAGGGCAGGCGGGCGAACAGGGTGGTGGCGCGGTAGACCAGCCGGGCTTTGCGTTGCGGATTCATCGGCGCCAGTTTAGCCAAGGGCGCTGCTATCGTGGCCGGCCCTGTTCATTCGGAAGCCCGCGATGCTCGTCCTGATCCAACGTGTCAGCCAGGCCGCCGTGCATGTCGACGACGAAGCGGTGGGGCAGATCGGCCCCGGCCTGCTGGCGCTGGTCGGCATGGAGCCCGGCGATACCGAGGCCCAGCTGCAGCGGATGGCCGAGCGCCTGCTGGGCTACCGGGTGTTCGCCGATGAGGCCGGGAAGATGAACCGGTCGCTGCGTGACACCGGCGGCGGCCTGCTGCTGGTCAGCCAGTTCACCCTGGCCGCCGACACCCGCTCGGGCATGCGCCCGAGCTTCACCAGCGCGGCGCCGCCGGACGAGGCTGAACGCGGGTTCAATCGATTTGTCGGGATCTGTCGTGAAAATCACGCGCCGGGGGTGGAAACGGGCCGATTTGGTGCCCATATGGTCGTCAGCCTGGTCAATGACGGTCCCGTGACCTTCCTTCTCAGGCCCTGAGCTTGCGGGACCACCGCCCGGCAGGCGGGGCCCCGGGCTGGTATAATGCTACGTTCCCTATTTCTCCCTAGCCGGTGGCGCGAGCACTACATGGCCAACGAACGTCCTGCCCAATCCGAAATCAAGCAACTGATCAGCAAGGGCCTGGAACAGGGCTACCTGACCTACGCCGAAGTCAATGACCATCTGCCGGACGACATGGTCGACCCGGAACAGATCGAAGACATCATCGGCATGATCAACGGCATGGGCATTGATGTCCATGAAGTTGCGCCGGATGTGGAAACCCTGCTTCTCAACGACGGCAACACCGGTAACCGCGAAGTCGATGACACCGCGGCCGAAGAAGCCGCCGCCGCGCTGAGCGCGCTCGACACCGAAGGTGGCCGTACCACCGACCCGGTGCGCATGTACATGCGCGAAATGGGCACCGTCGAGCTGCTGACCCGCGAAGGCGAAATCGCCATTGCCAAGCGCATCGAGGAAGGCCTTTCGCAGGTGCAGGCCGCCCTGGGCCAGTTCCCGGTGTCGGTCGAGTCGCTGCTGAACGACTATGAAGCCCACAAGGAAGGCAAGAAGCGCCTGGCCGAAGTGATCGTCGGCTTCAACGACCTTACGGACGAAGCCCCGGCGCCGGCCGCGGCTGCTGCTGATGACAGCGACGATGCCGACGCCGATGGCGACGAGGACGAGGACGATGATGTCGAGGGTGGCGAGGAAGAAGCCGCACCGACCGGTCCGGACCCGGAGGAAGTCGCCGCGCGCATGCAGGCGCTGAGCGATGCCTTCACTGCCTTCAAGAAGGCGGCGACCAAGGGCGACAAGAAGAACCTGCCGCGCCTGCGCGAAGAGATGTCGGCGGTGTTCGTCACCCTGAAGCTGCCGCTGCCGCTGACCGACGTGCTGACCAAGCAGCTGCGCGACACCATGGCCGACATCAAGTCGCATGAGCGCCGCGTGCTGAACCTGGCCACCGTTACCGCCCGCATGCCGCGCAAGGACTTCATCCGTTCCTGGGAAGGCAACCAGACCAACCTGGAATGGGTGGAAGATGCACTGAAGCGCAAGCAGAAGTGGTCTTCGGCGCTGCGTGAAGTGAAGGACCAGATCATCGCCGAACAGCAGGCGACGATCGACATCGAGAAGCTGACCCAGCTGGACCTGGAAGAGCTGAAGGAAATCAGCCGTGCCATGGCCTACGGTGAAGCCAAGGCGCGCAAGGCCAAGAAGGAAATGGTCGAGGCCAACCTGCGCCTGGTAATCTCGATTGCCAAGAAGTACACCAACCGCGGCCTGCAGTTCCTCGACCTGATCCAGGAAGGCAACATCGGCCTGATGAAGGCCGTGGACAAGTTCGAGTACCGCCGCGGTTACAAGTTCTCGACCTACGCCACCTGGTGGATCCGCCAGGCGATCACCCGCTCGATTGCCGACCAGGCACGCACCATCCGTATTCCGGTGCACATGATCGAGACGATCAACAAGTTGAACCGCATTTCCCGCCAGATGCTCCAGCAGTACGGCCGCGAGGCCACGCCGGAGGAGCTGGCCAAGGAAATGGACATGCCGGAAGACAAGATCCGCAAGGTGATGAAGATCGCCAAGGAGCCGATCTCGATGGAAACCCCGATCGGCGACGACGAGGATTCCCATCTGGGCGACTTCATCGAGGACACCAATGTGGAGTCCCCGATCGAGAACACCACCAACATCAACCTGTCTGAAACCGTGCGCGACGTGCTGGCCGGCCTCACCCCGAGGGAAGCCAAGGTGCTGCGCATGCGCTTCGGCATCGACATGAACACCGACCACACGCTGGAAGAGGTCGGCAAGCAGTTCGACGTGACCCGCGAGCGCATCCGCCAGATCGAAGCGAAGGCCCTGCGCAAGCTGCGTCACCCGAGCCGCTCGGAGCAGCTGCGCAGCTTCCTGGATATCGATTGATTTCCAGCGGCTGTTGAAGCGTTGAGAGAAACCCCGCCTGGTGCGGGGTTTTTCTTTGGTGGGTGCCGGGACATGCCCGACGGCTCTTGCCGATGTCGCATCTGCCGTTTGAATTCTTCCTGCGACGGTCGCACGCTGATCGCGCAGATGCTCAACACATCCCGTAGGCGGGCCGGTCATCACCGGCGCCGATGCAAGCGCGCGGCAGGTCACGTGCAACTCGCACGGCCTGCGGCATTGATTCGTCATGCATCTGGAGTCACGCCATGAATGATGTGGAGCACGATTTGCCTGAGCCCGTACGAGCCGATTTCCCGCCGCTGCTGGACTGGGATGAGGTGATGCGGGATGAGTGCGAGGATCGGTTGGGGTTTGCACGCCGTACAACGTATGCGCTGCTGACGCTGTCGGAGGCCGGATTGCTTGCCGGCTTCAGTGGCGACAACCAACAGGGACTGGAGGAAGTCAGAAGGATGGTCGCGTTGTTCCAGGCATACCTGAGGCGGCAGGTATGGCTCGCGGAAGCAGCGGAGAGGCGGCTGGGGCGTGTTTCGGAGGCGTTTGCCGCCGCCGGGTAGCCGATCGAGCGCGGCCTCCACTACACTGTGACGCTGCGCAGGGCCTATAGCTCAACGGTTAGAGCAGGGGACTCATAATCCCTTGGTTCCAGGTTCGAATCCTGGTGGGCCCACCACATTGACGTCCGGCGAAGTCCAGAGGGCGTCCAACATCGTCGGAATTACGCGGTCTCAGTTGGAATGGGCGCCGCTGCACGTGCTTCTGAATGCCGCCTAGGCCATGCAGCCTTCCACAATCGACTTGGAGCTACCTCATCAGTTCTGCATGAAGAGGTGCCCTGCTTGGATGCCCAAGCTAGCCGGCCCTGTGTCCACTGCGCTCTGAGGAGTACTTGTAGCCTATGAACATGCCCGGCGGGTCAGGCTGTGCGGAAACTGCCGCCCGGGATTCTGCGACCAGTACGCGTGTGCGTTGGGGCGGCCCCTCATAGATCTAGTAGCACGAGACAAGCAGAGGAAACCAAATGAGCCAATAAGCCATGATCATTTCAGAGGTGAGATGAATTCTTATTTGACGGATCCTGGCTTGCTGTGAAAAAGTCGCTCTCAACAATCAGGGGGCGGAAATGCGGATCGAAACAAGGAACGTCGCGGTCGGCCCGCGTGCGAGTGGATGCGCGGTGCTCGCACTTCTATTTGGGCTCTGCTTCGCCGCGCGGGCGCAGCAGGTAGTTCAGCAGCCCTATCAAGAGTACGACAAGAAGCTCAACTCGGCTGAGCAGGTCGGTCCACTGACATCAGAGCTCTTCGGTGACTCGATCAATGTGTACGACCAGAGCGGATACTTCAAGCAGACCGATATCGACTTGGCAGGTAACAACTTGCTACCGGTACGGCTAGAACGCCGATTGAATGTGAGGCCCATTCCCGACAACGGTTCGCCGCCATTGATCTATGGTGGTGCGGGTGACTGGAGCATCGATGTACCTTTCATCTCCGGCGTATTCGATTCCCAGTATGGATGGACCTATCGAGGTTCTCGGAAAGATCCGCGCTGTAGCACCAACTTCATTCCCTATACGCCGCCGACAGTCCGCATTGAAGACATCTGGTCTGGCTATACCGTCAATCTTCCCGGGGAGGGCGCGCGGTCGCTGATGGGTGACCCACCTGCCGGCCTCAAGCCAGTCAGTCGTCAGAGCGAAAACTGGAGCTGGACCACCAGTGCGATGGACACCGTCAGTTGCACGCCGATGATCGCCGGTCTGGAGGGCGAGGGCTTCATTCTGCAGACCACATCGGGCATCAAGTACACCTTTAATATTGGCACGCAGCGCGCTGTGGGTCTGATGGGATCCATCGGCGCCAACTCTGCCCAAGCGCGCGTAGAGATCTATCTGCTGGCAAGTCGAATCGAAGATCGCTTTGGTAACAGTGTCAGCATCAGCTATAACGGGAACGGCTATCCGACCAACATCACGTCCAGCGATGGGCGCTCGATCTTGTTGAATTATGTAGGAAATCGCCTGCAGAGCGCCTCGGCAAATGGCCGCACCTGGACTTACGGATATGCAGGAAACTCGCTGCAGCGGGTTACCCAGCCGGACGGTGCCTGGTGGGAGATCAACCATCTCTCCGACATGCGTATCGCCTATGAGAACTGGCCGGAGGACCCGTCGCAGGGGTGTGGCAGTCCGCCTTTTCGGGACAAGATCTACACCCTTCAGATGAAGCATCCATCTGGTGCGATCGGTACGTTCTCCTTCCGGAATGGGCGACGCTATCGTGCAGGAGTTCCGGCGAGCTACTGCATCAAAGAGGCGCGCGATGGTCAGATGATTCAGTATCTCGCGATTGCCAACTACTTTGAGAACTTTGGTCTGACGGAGAAGACCATTGAAGGTCCGGGTATTGCTCCCATGCGCTGGACGTATACGGACAAGGGGGATTATCAGGACTACTGGGCGGGGAACTATCCCTACTGCAGCACCTGCACCCAGTCCAAGGCGGTGAGAATCACGCAGCCTGACGGAAGCTGGGTCGAAGAGATCTACGGAATTGTTTTCCGGTTCAATGATGGGAAGCTTCTTGGCCGGCGTGCCGGCAATGCGGCAGGAACGGTGCTCGAGACCGAAGAACTGACGTATGTTTCAGATGCGCAGATGCCTTCGATGCCCTTTCCCGATCGCTACGGCTGGACGTGGGGAGGTAACGACGGCAGCTCGGCACTGCTAAGGCCGCTGCAACGACGTCAGGTCACGCGGGATGGTGTGACGATGACCTGGCAGGCCAACTCCTTTGATAGCTATGGGCGCCCGGCGAGCGTGACCCGCAGCAGCTCGCACGGGGGAAGTCGGACTGATGTCACCACTTACTACAACGACACCAGTGGCTGGATCCTTGGCCTGCCTGCCAGCCGGACCAACAGCGACACAGGTCTGGTCGAAGCCCAGAACACCTACACTGCGAAGGCGCAGTTGGTTGAGCAGCGAAGTTTTGGAAGGCTTATCCACCGGCTGGGCTATCACGCCGATGGCAATGTCGCGTCGGTCAAGGATGGCAATGGCAACACGACCACGTTGGAGCGATGGAAGCTGGGAATTCCACAATGGATAAGCCATGCCGACGGCACGGTGACCCGGGCCGCCGTCAACGATTCTGGCTGGATTACCGCCGTCGCCGACGAGAATGACTACCTCACCCAGTACGAATATGACGCGATGGGGCGGCTGACACGCGTCGAGTATCCCAGCGATGACAGCGTCGCCTGGAATGCAAAGAGGCAGGCACTCGAGTGGGTGCCGCTTAATGAGTACGGTATTCCTCCGGGTCATTGGCGGCAGACAACGGCCACGGGCAACGCACGCAAGATCACCTACTTCGATGCGTTGCTGCGGCCGATGCTGACCCAGGAGTTCGATGCGGGCAATCAAGCCGCCACGCAGCGCCTGCAGTTGTTTGCCTACGATGCCCAGGGGCGGCAGACATTCTCGTCGTATCCGGTTTCAGACTTCCCGGTTCCCTGGAAGGGGACCTGGAAGGAGTACGACGCCCTGGGGCGGCTGATCTCAAGTTCGCAGGACAGCGAACATGGTCTGCTGTCCACCCTCACCGAGTATCTGCCAGGTGGGCAGATGCGCGTGACCAACCCCAGGGGGCAGGTGACGCAGACCCGGTTCCAGATGTTCGATGAGCCGTCCTATGAGCACCCGGTGTCGATCCAGATGCCGGAGGGGGCGGTGATGAATATCGCCCGGGATGTCTTCAACAAGCCATTGATCATCGCCCGCGGCAATGCCAATGGCAGCCAGACGGTGGCTCGCCGCTATGTCTATTCGCCCAGCCAGCAGCTGTGCAAGACGATCGAGCCGGAAACCGGCAGCACCCTGATGGATTACGACGGCGCCGGCAATCTGATCTGGTCGGCATCCGGGGTCGATTCTCCATCGCCACTGACCTGCAATACCGAGGCCATCAGCAGCAGCGGTCGCGCCGTCTATCGCGAGTATGACGCGCGGAATCGGCCAACCTATCTGCGGTTCCCCGACGGAAACGGCAATACGAGTTGGACGTATACGCCGGATGGGCTCCCGTCGCGATTGTTGGTCCGGAACGATTCTGGCGCCACGACGGCGTCCAATCACTATTTCTACAACAAGCGCCGCCTGTTGACAGTGGAAAGGGTGTCTCAGCCTGATTGGAACGATTGGCCCATCATCTACAGCTACAACGCCAATGGCCACCCTTCCGGGCAGACCTGGCCGAGCGGGCTGACGGTCGACTACGCGCCGGATGCGCTGGGCCAGGCTACACGGGTCGGGAACTTCGCTACCGACGTTCGCTACTACGCGAATGGCGGCATCAAGCAATTCACCTATGGCAACGGCATCGTGCACACGATGCAGCAGAACGAGCGTCAACTGCCTTCTCGGACCACCGATTCGGGTGTTCTCGACTTTGATACGCGATTTGATCGGAACGGCAATGTCAGCGACATCTATGACCTGGCACTGGGAGCGTTCTACAACCGGCACATGCTCTATGACGGTCTGGATCGACTGATCGCGGCAGGCTCCAACAACTTTGGCGGTGATTCCTGGCACCGGTTCAGCTATGACACGCTGGACAACCTGACCAGCTGGATGCTGCCGGGTGTCAAAGACCATCGCTACTGGTACGACGCGCACAACCGCCTTACCAATGTGCGGGATGGTGTGGGCAACACGCTTATCGGCCTGAGCTATGACGTGCAGGGCAACCTGAAGCTGAAGAATGGCCTCAACCACAGCTTCGACTTCGGCAATCGACTGCGCGAGGTGACTGGTAAAGAGACCTATCGCTACGACGCGCTGGGGCGCCGCATCCTTGCCTCCGCCCCAGGACTGGGAGTGGTGCTTTCGCAGTACGCACAGGACGGTCGGCTGGTATTCCAGAGTGATGGCCGCAAGGGGCTGGGGCGCGAGTACGTTCATCTGGCCGGCAGCCTGATCGCTCGCCGGGACTACGCAGGCGCCGACGCCAAGATCACCTACCTGCACACCGATGCGCTGGGAAGCCCGGTTGCCAGTACGGATGCTTCCGGCAACGTGATCGAGCGTACTCATTACGAGCCGTACGGCGCGCCGATCGGCAAGGTGGTGGATGGCCCTGGGTACACCGGGCATGTGATGGATGGTGAGACCGGGCTGGTGCAGATGCAGCAGCGGTACATGGATCCGCAGTTGGGGGTGTTCTTGTCGGTGGACCCGGTGACGGCGTATGAGCAGCCGGTTGGGCAGTTCAATCGGTATCGGTATGCCAATGGGAATCCCTACAAGTTCACGGATCCGGATGGGCGGGAGAGTGGTGCAGCCTACTCGGCAATGTACCGGGCCGAGCTGAAGTATGGGATGAATACCAGTGGCACAACTCTTACTAAGGAGCAAGTGGGAGTAATGGTTGACTTTATGCCGATATTTGGCGATGCGAAGGGTTTTGTTGATGCCTATAACAATCCCTCGCTTGTCAGTATCGGGGCCGCTATGTTGGGTGTGGCCGGTCCACTTGGTGATGGTGCCGCAAAGCTGATAAAAGGAGTTGACCGAGCTGCAAGTGGCGTGAAGCTGAGTAAACAGCTTGGTAGTGAGCAGCAGCTTGGCGAGCTGATGTCAGGAAAGGGAGAGGTCATCGCTGGCGGGCAGAGTGGAGTTCTTTTGCGGGATTCGCCGCGCCTCAGTGCTGTTCATGGAGGAAGTGCCTCTGATTGGGTCAAGGTATCAAGCTCGTCGCACAAGGCGCCAGATGGGCAGCAATTCTCTACTCATGCATATCAGAATCAGGCGACCGGACAAGTCGTTGAGCCAAAAACAAAGTTGATTGAAGAAGGGAGATAGACTGATGCGAGTAAAAGTCGTCAGCAATTGGGTTGATATTCTTGCCGGGCTTGGCGCGGAAGGGAGAGTAAAGTCGACGCTGTTCCTGGGTGCTGGGAATGAGTACACGGTATTCGGACTTAGTCTCCATAGGGAGTCGAGCATTTACAGGGGCGGGACGCTCGTCTGCAAGGTAATCGATGACTATGGGAATCTGACTTCTGCGCCAATCGGCATATTTGATGTTATTGATGGGTCCATGCCGAAAGAATGGCGCATTGAGAAGCGGTTTGATGGGGTGTTCATGTGGCCAGATTTATTTCATAGGGAATTCTTCTTTGACGATCTGTCGGAAGGTGTTCCGGAGTGTGTGGCCGAATTTAGGAATCTTAGGTATATAATGGAGGGCGAGGGTGGGTGAATTTTATCGTGGCGGAACTACGGTGGCTCGGAGGATACTCAGGAATAAATACTGCTTGGATGATGAATGATCTAGACCCGGGCTGCGTAATTGGCAGGCCATAGGGTTGGATCCATCGTTGGGGATCAGGACTAGCTTCACGAGCCAAGTGCAGTCTTCTGCTGTCAATGGCGCTAAGGGAACCGTGCCGGGATGGGGCGCAGTAAAACGTGGTCGCTGACTGAAGGCAGGTCGCAAGTCGGCCATGAATTGGATGGTGGAAGGGAGGGGCTTCCGCATTACCAGGCAGAGGGTGTGAGAGGACATGCTTTCTGGGGCAAAGGTTAGTGTAGGTGCGCTTGCTATGACCGGCATGATTGAGTAAGTCACTGAAGAGCCACGAGATGACCCCTATGAGCTTGGGGATGCTCAGGTTCGCGACCTGATTCTTCGCGAGCAGCCCCCCCTCTGTGCACAAGGCTTGGATCGTGACCTGGGCGCACGGTAGGCGTCGTACCTTAGGTTCGGTCGAACATCTGTCACTTGTTCAGGCCCGCGACCAAGTGTCAAAGACCATCGCTACTGGTACGACGCGCACAACCGCCTTACCAATGTGCGGGATGGTGCGGGCAACACGCTCATCGGCCTGAGCTATGACGTGCAGGGCAACCTTAAGTTGAAGAATGGCCTCAACCACAGCTTCGACTTCGGCAATCGGTTGCGCGAGGTGACTGGCAAAGAGACCTATCGCTACGACGCGCTGGGCAGGCGGATCCTTGCATACTCGCCTACTAAGGGAAATGTACTTTCCCAGTACTCTCAGGACGGCAGGCTGGTATTCCAGCGCGATGAACGAAAGGGACTGTGGCATGAGTACGTCCATCTGGCCGGCAGCCTGATCGCGCGCCGCGACTACGGTGACGCAGAGGCCAAGATCACCTACCTGCACACCGATGCGCTGGGAAGCCCGGTTGCCAGTACGGATGCTTCCGGCAACGTGATCGAGCGTACTCATTACGAGCCGTATGGCGCGCCCATCGGCAAGGTGGTGGATGGCCCTGGGTACACCGGGCATGTGATGGATGGTGAGACCGGGCTGGTGCAGATGCAGCAGCGGTACATGGATCCGCTGCTGGGGATGTTCCTATCTGTGGACCCGGTGACGGCTCACGAGAATCCTGTCGGAATGTTCAATCGCTATCGTTACGCTGCGAGCAACCCATACAGGTTCAAGGACCCTGACGGCCGCTGCTATACAAGCACGGGGGCGTGCATGACGGAGGCTGAGTTTGAACAGGCGTGGAAAGGGGAGCCAAGTCGGGTCCTGAACACGATCGGAAGCCCGTTGGGGACTGTCGCAGACGCCTTGAATGGCGATTTCAAGGGCATGATTGTGGGCGCGGTGATGTCTCGTGCCCCGGGTGGAAAGAGCGGAGTCAAGGCGGCAGGGTTCTTTGTCCGATTTGGAAAGGGCGCAGAGAGCGCTGAATCGCTTGCAGCTCAAGCCGTCAAGGCGGAGAAGGCCGGGTTCCCGCATGGGGTTTCGGTCAAAGCGCAGGAGAGGGTGAGTGCGGCAGATAGACTCAAAAACCGGGTTGCCGATCAGGCGGAGGCAAAGAGCGCGTTCAATACACCTCAAACCGGGAACAATCCGAACCACCATACTGTGGAACTCCCCAAGCCAGTAACGGAGAAAGTGGCTCAGAAGTTTAATGAGGTTTACAAATGAAGATCGAATTGCTTGTGGAATGGTACGACGGTGAGTTGCAGCAAGTGATGGAAGATGGTGGTAGATACCTATACGCAATCTGCGTGGAGGCAGACTTCAGTAAGCCCTTGCAGGATAGGGTCTACTTCGTGATCAATATTCTTGCGAAGGAGAAGCGAATGATTGAGCGCTTTCTCGCTGACGCAGACATGGATGGCCTTGATCGTCTGCTGCGCGATGAATTGTACGGTCGCCGAGGTGCGATTTTCTTAGGGGATCCAAACAATTGGAGGGTGGAGTCGGCTGATTTCAGTATTGAGCCAGCCCCCTATCTCAAATTCTTCGCGTTTCCAGTCGTCGATGTATTGGTGGCTTGAATCTGTGGACAGCGGTGCCGTTATGGGTAGTCCCAGCCCCGTACGTCAACTAAAAGCAGCGGTATATGGATCCGCAGTTGGGTGTGTTCCTGTCGGTCGATCCGGTGACGGCGTATGACCAGCCTGTGGGGCACTTCAACCGGTATCGGTATGCCAATGGGAATCCCTATAAGTTCACGGACCCGGAGGGCCGGCAGAGTCTGCCGCGTTCGGTATACGAGATCGACTGGACGAAGCCTGAAACTAGACAGGCGCTCCGTGAAGCTGTCTCCATGGTCGCGGACTTCCGCGCGGTGGCAGTGTCAAGTACAGCCACGGAAGCCGACGCCATGACCACTCGCAAGATTCCGCCATTCCCCGTCGATGAACCCACCAACGACGACGACAACCCCGCCTTTGACCTCAGCACCTTCCAGGGCTGCCTGAAGCGCATCCGCGATGGCGAAGGGTCCGATGGCATGCTGTGGCCGGAAGAGAACCTGTCAGACGGCCGCCGTCAGTCCTTGGCCAGGATCGACCGCGCGGCGGTGGGCATGCTGACCGCAGTGGAGATGCTGCATGCGGCCAGTCGCTGCGAATCCACGGCCACGCCCGACCGCCATCTGGATGAAGGGGTTGTTGAGGGCCTGTTTTTCGCGTGCCGCGAATTGGCGGAA
This sequence comes from Stenotrophomonas maltophilia, assembly GCF_001274595.1. Taxonomy (GTDB): domain Bacteria; phylum Pseudomonadota; class Gammaproteobacteria; order Xanthomonadales; family Xanthomonadaceae; genus Stenotrophomonas; species Stenotrophomonas forensis. Next base: position 4,213,420 of record NZ_CP011010.1, on the reverse strand, counting down.
CTGGTATGCAGGGAAGTCAGGCCATCCTGACCTCTCGCGCCCGGGCAACCCCTCACCCCATCTCGCGGTGAGTCGCCATTGCTGGACGCATTCAGTGGACGTTGCCGATCTGGCGACCGTTCTACAGCCGGCAGATGCTCCACGACCGCCTGGACCGAGTGATCGTGGCAGGCTTCAACAATCGGGGGCAACGACCATCGCTACCGGTCAAAGGGTGCGGCCGTCCATAGCCGGGTCTTCTCTCACAACAGCGGCAGCCGCCGTACGCGACTGCCGCGGATACAGTCGTGGTTACTTCGGCATCAACACCGTGTCGATCACGTGGATCACGCCATTGGACTGGCCGACATCGGCAATGCTGATTCCAGCCTTGCCACCCTTGGCATCAATGACCCACAGCTTGCCGTCATGCAACGCGATGGTGAGCGACTCACCTTCAACGGTCTTCAGAATCGCCTTGCCGCCGTGCTTCCTGGCATCGGCCATCAGCTGCGCGGAGCTGTAGTTGCCCGGTACCACGTGGTAGGTCAGGATCTTGGTCAATTGCGCCTTGTTTTCAGGCTTTACCAGCGTATCGACCGTGCCTGCGGGCAACTTGCCGAAGGCTGCATTGGTGGGTGCGAAAACGGTGAAGGGGCCAGCACCATTGAGGGTATCGACCAGCCCGGCTGCCTTGACCGCGGCGACCAGGGTGGTGTGGTCCTTGGAGTTGATGGCGTTCTGGACAATGGTCTTGCTGGGATACATTTCCGCTCCGCCCACCATCACGGTGTTGGCGGCGAAGCTCAGTGAAGTGGCTGAAACGAGTACGGCGAAGCTGACGGTGGCGGCTATCCGCTGAAGAGCTTTCACGGCGCGTTCCTCTATGGGAGGCCCGCAAGGCGCGGGCATCCTACATACGCGGGGGCGCGGTGCTTGGATGCAGGCAGATGCATCCGGGTGCTTCTTCGCCGGAGGTGGCGACGCGTTGTAAAAGGCGAGTGAACGCCTGCGTCTGCTGGCGCGCTACGCGATACGAACCGCGTGCCATTCAGCGGCGCGGATGACGGATGTCGGATGGGCTGCTTGAAAGACGCGCGTTGCTGATGGCCTGGCGGACGCCACAGTTGCGGCAGGCCAGCACGGTTCCCCCGGCGACATGTTCCATCTCATCTTCGCCCCACACGCTCGTAGCGCCGCAGGCCGTGCACGTCGCTACGATCTGCAGTGCCCGCGCCAGAGTGCCATGCTCTCCGGCTTTGTACGTCAGGTTGGTGATCTGAAACAGTCCGGTATGACTCATGGGAAGGCCGGCAAATATCGGTTGACTGAAGGCTAGCGCCGAACAGGTATCGGCAGCGTCGGTGCGATGTTGATGGAAGGTCCAAGCGCTGGCTATTCGCCGTTGCGTCGATTGAGCTCTTCGAGCCGTGCCCGGCTGACTGACTGGTGATTGCCGCAGGTTGGGCAACTGAGGGCCGCTGCCCCATCAAGATCGACCAGTCCATGATTGGGGATCGCCCTGAACTGCCACGAGCACTTGATGCAGGCGCAATCGATTCGAGTGACCTGCAGGAGTGTGCCGTCCGCGCGCGTCACTCCCTCGACGCTGGTTACGTAGAACTGTCCGATGTCACGCATGAAGATGAACGAGCGCCCTGACTTGAATGGGGCGCTCATCATGCTGCTTTGCGGCCAGTACGGGACGCAGGGTGCTTGACGGAAATCTGAAGAATTAAGAATGCATGCAGCGCCGGGGGCTTGCTTCCAATGATGGAGTGTGGGCCTCTGCTCGCCAGAGCACTCTGCACTCGTCGGAGCATCCTTCGGAAGAGTGGCATGATGCGGCTTCCGCCGATCCGTCCGACCAGGAGCCAGCATGAAGCGCAGTGCCTGCACGTTCGTCGTCCTGACCACCCTCGCCGCTATGCCTGTCGGGGCTGAAGAGCCTTCCGATTCACCCAGGCGCCCTTCTGTTGAAACCCTGCAGCGTCTGATCGTCGACAAGGCACCGCAGACACGCGTGGAAACGCCGGACCACGAACGCATCACCGCGCGGCGGATCGATATCGTCGACGACACGGGCGTGATCCGCATGACGTTGTCCGGCAGGACACCGGCGCCGATCATCGATGGCCTGCAGTACAAGCGCGCGTTCAACGTGGCCGGGATGGTGCTGTACGACGACAAAGGCAGCGAGCGCGGTGGCTTCGGCACCGCCGATGTCGACGGTGGGATGGCGGTGCTGGCGCTGGATCATCCGGCGATGGACGCGATCGGTTGGCGGGTATCACCGGACGGCGCGGTGAGCTTTTCGATCAACCAGGCACCGAAGCTGATCCGTGAACCTGCATTGGGCAACAAGCTGATTCCCGGCGTGCAGGCGCCCACGCGCATCGGCCTGGTGGTTGGCGCTGATGGCACGCCGGCCATTGCCCTGAACGACAGGTCAGACCGCACGCGCCTGCGCCTGACGGTCACCGCCGAAGGCTATGGTGCAATCGAGTTCCTCGACGCGCAGGGCAAGGTGATCCACACGCTGGCGCCCGAGGCGGAGCTCCGCCGCTAGCGCGCAGGCGTCGGATCAGCGCCTAGCCGCGCCGCCCGCGCCCATCAATGCTGTAACGCCCGGCCCCGGTGCAGGCCAGCAGCAGGAATCCACCGGCCAGCCCCAGGTTCTTCAGGAACATGATCTGCTGGGTCGGGTCGGCGACGTTGTGGTGGAAGATGAAAGCAGTCACCAGGCTGAAGACCACCAGCACCACCGACACCAGGCGGGTCTGGAAGCCGAGCAGGATGCAGAGCCCGCTGCCGATCTCGAAGGCGATGGTCGGCCACAGCAGGATGCCCGGCACGCCCATCGCTTCCATGTAGCCCTGGGTGGCACCGGGGTCGCCGAGCTTGCCGATGCCGGAGACCAGGAACAGCGCCATCAGCAGCAGGCGTGCAAGCAGGTAGGCGAGCGAATGCGATGAGGTGCTCACGTCGATGTCCTCGGAGATGGCGTGCGATGGCGATCGGAGCCCAGCGGCGGTGAAGCCTGTGTGTATGCCCGGCCATCAGGATGCCTTGACAGCCGCCGCGGCGCGGTAGACCTTTCTCGCATGACGATTGATATTGAATCGCTCAGCCTTCGCGAGCTGGGCGCCCTGGTGGTTGCCGCTGAACAGCGGAAACAGCTGATTTCCAACCGCCGCCCGGCCAGTGCGGTACGCCGCCTGCTGAGGGCCGCAGCGGCCGAAGCGGGCTACACCCTCGAGGAGCTGTTCGGCGCAGAGGCCATCGAAGAGGCCGCCCCGCGCCGGAAGCCGGCACGGCGCAGGACCGGCAAAGTGGCGGCCAAGTACCGCGACCCGGAGTACAAGCGGCTCACCTGGTCCGGCCGTGGGCGCATGCCGCGCTGGCTGGCCGCCAAGGTCCAGAAGGGCCACAAGGTGACCGACTTCCTCATTCCGGGCCTGGCCAAGCCGACGGCGCGCAAGAGCAGCCCGATCGGCAAGCGCACGGTCTTCAAGAAGGATTGACCCGGTGGCGCTGTTACCCTGCCCGGGTCTTTGAACGAAGGAGCAGGCGATGGCATACAGCGGCAGCATGACGATCACGCCGAAGTGGCTGTACCTTGCCGCAGGCCTGTCGGTGCTGGTCAGCCTGCTGGCCTGGTCGGTGGAATGGAGCGGCCTGGCCTATGTCTGCCCCTACTGCCGCGTGCAGCGCACGGTGATCGGCGTGCTCGGGCTGTTGATGCTGTTCGCGCGGCCAGGCGGCCTCATCGTGCCTTGGCTTGCGTACACCTCAGGCGGCTTCGCGTTTGTGGTGGCCGCCATGCAGCACTTCAACGGCTGGAAGCGCATCTCTGCCGGAGAGTTCAGCTTCAACGCGCAGTGGTACATCGATCCGTGGCTGTTGTCCGGGTGCGCGATGCTGATCCTGGTGGCGCAGCTGATGCTGGTGCAGGCCGCCTCCCGGCCCAGGCCGCGCTGAGTGTTTCCACGCCGTGCGCGGAACTATCCGTTCTGGAACACCGCCCGCTGCGCGGCGAACGCGCGCTGGTAGGCCGGGCGCTGCTTTGCCCGGTCCACGTAGCCGCTCACCTGCGGGAATTCATCGAGCAGGCCGCTGCTCTTCAGCCGCAGCAGTACCGCAGCCATCATCAGGTCGCCCGCGCTGAATCCGCCGTCCAGCCAGGCGGAATCGCCCAGCGCTGCGGACAACTGCGCCAGCCGCGTCCGCACCCGCTCATCGAGCATCGGTAGCCGCTGCGCGTACCAGGGCTGCTCGCGCTCCAGTACCCAGGCCATCGAGCGCTCAACAACCGGCGGCTCCACCGTGTTCAGCGCGGCGAACATCCACATGATCGCGCGCATGCGCGCATCCGGATCGCGCGGCAACAGGCCCGGGTACTGTTCGGCCAGGTGCAGGACGATGGCGCCGGATTCGAACAGGACCTGGCCGCCGTCCTGCCAGGTGGGAATCTGCCCAAATGGATTCCTTTCGAGGTGGGCGGGCTGCTTCATCTCGGCAAAGGTCAGCAGCTGCACGTCGTAGGCCACGCCCAGTTCTTCCAGCGCCCAGCGCACGCGCATGTCGCGGGCCAGGCCCTGGCCGCGATCGGGTGAGGTGGCGAAGGCAGTGAGGATGGGACACATCGGGAGGCTCCTGCAGGCCGACGGGCCTGGCTTCCAGTGTTCCGACGAACGACAGCGCCTGGAATCGACATACGCTCCGGCGCGTGCACGTCGCATGCACGTGCCCTCTACGCGGGCACTGATTCAGATCCATCACGCTGGCGGGGTCATCCGCAGAAACAGGTGTGCATCCATGAATACCCCAGGAAAACCGAAGCCCAGCTGGCGCCAGCGAAATGTGCTGATGGCAGCGCTCGCTGCGGTGCTCGTCATCGTTCTGGTCATTCTCTTCATCCCCTGGTGAAGCCCGCGCAGACACGTCTGCGTGAACGCGACACCACCGTGGCGTGAAGCGGTCAGTGCGGGTTGGGCGAGGTGATGCATGCATCAATCAATGCTCACCCACGAAGCACATGGGCCTGTCCACAGTGGTCCCGCAGGCAGCACTCACGGCTGCCTCTCTCCCACGGAATCGACTACACAGGAGCAATGACATGAGCACCCAGTCCACCATCGAACATCGCCTCAACGACCTGATCGAGATCGCCCGTGATGGCAAGTCCTTCTATGAAGAAGCCGCGACCAAGGTGAAGGATGCCGAGCTGTCGGCACTGTTCACCCGCATTGCTGGCGTCAAGGGCCGCATCGTCGCTGCACTGAGCGGCTCGGTCGCTGCCAGCGGTGGCAAGCCGGCCGAGCACGGTACTGTCGTCGGCTCGATGCAGCAGTTCTACGGCAAGGTGCGCGCTGCCTTCGGTGATACCAACTACGGCTACGTGGCCGAGCTGGAAGAATCCGAAGATCGCCTGCTCGGCGCGTTCAAGGACGTGCTGAAGGAGAACGATCTGCCGCCGGCCGTGCGCCAGGAAGTGACCCAGCTGCTGCCGGACGTGCAGGAATGCCACAACGTCATGCGCGCGCGCAAGCACGCGATGAAGGCAGCCTGACGCTTGAAGGCGGCCTTCTCCCCGGGGCCGCCGCGGCCGGGGCAGTGTTCTGCCCCGGCCACCTTTGTCCAGGGGGACGCGCATAAAAAAGGGGCGGCCGCGAGGCCGCCCCAACCCGTCAAGAGAGCACGTGACTAACCGGGCACGTGACTAGAAGCGGATCGACCAGCGGGCATTGGCACCGTGATCGCGGCTTTCGCTGCCGAACTGGCCGCTGTAGCCCAGTTCCAGCTGCTGCCGCGGGGTCAGCCAGGCCGACAGGCCCAACTCGGCCACGACCGCATTGTCGGCAATCGGTGCACCCTCGACCGCGAACGTCGTGGTGCTGTTGGCGAAGGCGAGGTTGGCTACCTGGCTGCGGTCACCCGAGGCCCGGCGATAGCCCACGCCACCGCGCAGGTGCAGCCAGCTGTCCTGCTGGAACGACGCCTTCAGGCCCTTGTCGAAGCGCACGCCGGCGGTGGCGACCGTGGTGCCGGTGTCATCCACCTTGCCGTGCAGTGCCGCCGCACCGCCGCGCTCGTCGATCTGCTTGAGGTCCACTTCCACACGTGCGACCTGCAGGTACGGCTCCAGGCCACCCTCGGCGCTGCCGAAGCGGTAGCCCGCCTCGATGAAGGCCTGGCGGGTGTGTGCGTTGTAGCGCGCGCTCAGGCTGTCACTGAAACCGGCAAAGGCCACATCGCGGTTGCTCTTCACTTCGTTGCGGCTCCATGCGACGCCACCACGCAGGCCGAAACCGCCCCAGTTGTGGCTGGCGTAGGCACCGAAATGGGTGTTGTCGATCTTCGACCGGGCGCGACGCTCCTGCTGCTTCACGTCGGTGCGGCCAGTGCCGGCCAATACGCCGATCTGCCAGCCGCCGAACTCGCGGTCGACGCCGACCAGCACGCCGTTGCTGTTGGTGTCGGTGCGCGCGGTGTTGGAATTGCCATCCAGCTTGCCGTTGCCGCCGATGGCCTGCACCCATGCACCGGTGGCGTCGCCCGGCTCCGCACCGGGTGCCGCCGCGCCGGCGCGGCGCGACAACGCGGCATCACGGACGTGGCGGCTGCCTTCGACCAGGGCCAGCGCGGTGGCAGCGTGCAGTTCGCCACCGATGCCATCGAGCACGCCGCCGACCTGCTGCGGGAACAGCTGGGTGAGCGGCTTGGGCAGGCCCTGGTTGATCGCCAGCACGTCGGCGGCCGCGGCGACCGCGCGTTGGTTCGGCGTACTGGCCGCGCTGGCCAGCAGCGCACCGCGTGCGACGTCGATGCGGGCGCCGTTGGCACCGTAGGCCAGGCTGAACTGCAGGAACGGCGAGAAGGCGCTGAAGTCGGTCCTGGCGAACTGGCCGCTGACGCCGCCGTCGGCGCGGATGAAGTTGAACTGCTCGCCGAGGTAGTAGGTGCCCGGTTCCGGCAACGCCACCAGGGTGCCGCCGAGGGTCGCGGTGCCGGTCACGTGCAGCTGGTCGCTGCGCCCACCCGGGGCCAGTTCGGCGGCAAACACGCCGCTGGCGCCCTGCACGTAGTTGCCGTTGATGGTGAGCGTGCCGATGGAGTTGCCGGGGGCGATGGTGCCATCGACGCGGGTGCTGCCCAGCGTGCCGACGCCCTTCAGCAGGCCGTTGGCGCCGACCGTGGTGGTGCCACCGGTCTGCGTGCCGTTGAAGGACACCACGCCGCCGTCGACCGTCAGGTTGCTGTTCTTCAGCACGCCGCTGGCGCTGACCGTGCTGACGCCGCCGTGGGTGGTGAGCGCGGTGGAGACCAGGCTGCCGTTGAGCAGGAACTGGCCACCCTGCACGTCGACCGCCGAGGTGAGCGCGTTGCTGCCGTTCAATTCCAGCGTGCCCTCGCGCAGTACAGCGCCGTTGAAGGTGTTGTCGCCGCTCAGGCGCAGCCAGCCGATGCCGGATTTGGTCAGCTTGCCGGGGCCGCCGATGGCGTTGGTCCAGTCATCCCATGCATCGCCTTCCCACACCTTCAGCCCACCGGCCTTCTGGTTCATCACTACGTTGGTATCCACCCGCAGCGATCCATAGCCTTCGATGGCCTTGCGCAGGTCGACCATGCCCCAGCCGTAGATGGGGTCGATGCCTGCCGCACCCAGATCGCGCGCGGTGGTCAGCAGCACATCGCGCACCTGGGCGTTGTCCAGGTACGGGAAGCGCTCCATCAACAGGCCGAGGGCGCCGGTGATGTGCGGTGCGGCCATCGACGTGCCGGTCTTGGTGCCGTAGGTGTACTCGGTGTTTTCGCTGTCGATGATCAGCCGCACGTACGCCGAGGTGTTCTCGATGCGGCCCTTGATCTCGCCGGACACGATGGTGCTGAGGATGTCGGTGCCGGGGGCGGAGATGCACCAGTTGGCGGCGACACCGCAGATGCTGGAGCTGCCGTCGATCACGTAGTCGGTTTCGCCGGCGGCGGCATTGGGCCGGCGCACATTGGCCACCGCCAGCCAGTAGGGTTCGATCTCCGGCTTCCAGCGCGGCATCGACGCGGTGATGCCGGCCACCGCACCACTGCCGTTGCCGGCCGACCATACCTGGATCAGCGTGGAGCCCGGCTTGTCGCCGCTGCCGGCATAGATGCTGCCGTACACGTCGTAGCCATCACCGATCGCCGCATACTGCGCGTCCAGCGCGGCAGCGGTCATGTTGCGGGTGGAGATGCCCCAGCTGTGGTTGATGGCGCGCACGCCCTGCGCCTGGATCTGCGCATACATGTCCAGTGTGGCAGCGTCATCCGGATCGGTGCGGTACAGCGCACGCGGGCGATAGAAATTGTCCGGGTCCAGGCGCCACTCGTAATAGGTATCACCGAAGACGCGGGCAGCGGTCAGGTTCGAACCGAAGGCCACGCCGTGCATGCCCTTGCCATCACGGTTGGCACCGATGGTGCCCAGCACGTGGGTGCCATGGTCGGCGTAGCTGAAGCCGTAGGGCTGGCCTGCGGCGATCAGTCGTGCGGCCAGCGCGGCGGGAACACCGGGGCCGAGGCCGTAGTAGTTGTAGCCCGGCTGCTCGCCACGGGTCTGGCCGCATGCGCCGGCACCGGCCACCACGCCGGGCGTGGCGCAGTCCGCACCGATGGTGATGCTGGAGGTGTTGCGCCCGGCGAATTCGGGGTGTGCCAGTGCCGAGCCTGAATCGAACAGGGCCAGGCGCACGCCCTGGCCGGTCAGGCCGCGCGCGTAGGCGTAGTCGGCGCCCATCGCAGCCAGTCCCCAATCGGCGTTGAATTCATCGCTGCGCCAGCTGGCTGCATCGCCGGGTTTGCCGAGCAGGGCGGTGCTTCCCGTTGCAGGCGCGGTGGCGGTGGGCGCCGTGGAAGCCGACGCCACATCGGCGACGGGCCGTGCCCACGCGGCCTGCAGCTGGCGTTGATGCTGCCAGGCATCGAGTGATTCGCTGGCCATGGCCGGCAAGGTGGTGGCCAGCAGCAGCGAGCTGGCAACAGCAAGTGCCAGCGGGCGATGCGGGAGGGAGCGGGACGAACGGCCGTACAGCGGGTGATTCATCGGACAACTTCCTTGGTTGACGGACAACAACGCCGTTAACGCCAAGGCAGGCCGATGCCCCCCAGTCGTGTGAAGGAAATTTTATGAACTGGTTAAGGATTCGTGACGCGGGTGTTCACCTCGCCTCCCGGTGTCCCCGCTACGGTGGGCCCGCCTGGGCTCACCAGGCTTATCAAGGAGTGATGACGATGCGTGCATTGAAGAAGATGGTCGCCGGTGCGGTGTTCGCGTTGGCCTGCACCGGTTCGGTGGCGGTGGCAGGGCCGGTCGAGCCCTGCGACAAGCCGTGCTGGCGGGCCTATCAGATGTGCCTGGCCAGCGGTGTGGATGCCGGTGAGTGCCAGCAGGCCTACAACACCTGCGTGGTCGACCTGTGCATGGGCGTGTGAGTCGCGCCTTTTAAGTTCTATACCGCCTGGAGCCCCGTCATCGACGGGGCTCTTCTGTTGCAGGGGGTGACGCTGGCATCGATGCGGTACTCTCGGTGCGTCTTCCGGGAGAGGGGAATGCCATGGCTGTCAGGCGCGTCGTTGCCAACATCGCCACGCCCGATCCGCAACGCGCCGCCGCCTTCTATGGCGACCTGCTCGGCATGCCGGTGGTGATGGACCACGGCTGGATCGTCACTCACGGCGGGCAGGGCAATGCCCTGGCGCAGGTCAGTTTTGCCAGTGAAGGCGGCTCCGGCACCGCGGTGCCGGACCTGTCGATCGAGGTGGACAATCTGCAGGAGGTGCTGGAGCGCATGCGTGCGGCCGGCATCGCGCTGGAGTACGGCCCGGCCGACGAGCCCTGGGGCGTGCGCCGCTTCTTCGTGCGCGATCCGTTCGGAAGGCTGTTGAACATCCTCGCCCATTGCTGAGCGGCGGGTTGCGGGTCAGCGATGTGTCGCGGCCGGCGCTACGCCGACCATGCGCAGGCAGTCGTCCACCACGGCGGCAATGAAGGCGTCGGCGTCCTGCGCGGGTGCGGCGATCAGGTCATCGGTGGCGCCGTGCACGCCGGCATAGATCAGCGAGGCGGTGACCTGCGGCGACGGCAACTGCCACAGGCCGGCGGTCATTCCCGTTTCAAGAATCGACAGCAGCTGCTGCTGGATCGCGTTGCGTTCGGCATTGCCGCGCTGGTGATGATGGTGATGGGCGAAGACCACATCGTGGACGGCGTGCGTGCGCACGTAGATTTCGATGTTGGCGCGGATCCAGGCGCGCAGCCGTGCCACGCCATCAGCGGCCGGGTGCTGCTGCACGGCCTGGTCGACGTCCTCGATGAAGTGCCGGGTGTAGCGCTGCGCCAATGCCTGCAGGATCTCGCTGCGCGAGGCGAAGTAGGTATAGAAGGTGCCCTTGGCCACCTCGGCTGCGGCCACGATGTCACTGACGGTGGTGGCCTCCACACCCTGTGACAGGAACAGCGCCTGCGCGGCGTCCATCAGTTCTTCCTGGCGGGTTTCGGCGGGCTTGGTGCGAGGCCTGGCGGCAGCGGGGGTCTGCATCGTGGCTGGGTCCGGGTGTGTCGGCGGCCATTCTAGCTCCGCCCCGGGAGTGACTGACCGTCGGTCATTGACCGACGGTCAGTCAGTGACTAGGATGCGGGCACATCCTCCCCCGGGATCCGAACATGCAACGCTTGCGACGACCGGCCCTGGTGCTGGCGGCCTACCTCGGCACCTTCCTCGCCTCGCTGGACATCAGCATCGTCAACGTCGCCCTGCCGACCCTGCAGCAGGCGCTGGACACCGACATGGCCGGCCTGCAGTGGGTGATCAACGCGTATGCCATCGCGTTGTCGGCCCTGATGCTGTCAGCGGGCCCGCTCGGCGATCGTTATGGGCATCGGCGGATGTGGCTGCTCAGCGTGGCCACCTTCACCCTGGGGTCGTTGCTGTGCGCCTGCGCCGGCAACTTGCAAACGCTGGTGGCCGGGCGCGTGGTGCAGGGCATCGCCGGTGCGCTGCTGATTCCCAGCGCCATGCCGATCCTCAGCCATGCGTTCCCCGATCCGCGCCAGCGCGCGCGCGCGATCGGGGGCTGGTCGGCATTCAGTGCGCTGGCCCTGGTACTCGGCCCGCTGTTGGGCGGCGTGCTGGTGCAGCGCGCCGGCTGGCCCAGCATCTTCCTGATCAACCTGCCGCTGGGCCTGCTTGCCCTCGTGCTCGGCGCGTGGGGTATCCCGGAGCGGCGGCATCCACACCATGCCGCGCTGGACCCGGCGGGGCAGCTGCTCAGCGCCGTTGCACTGGGTGCGCTGAGCTATGGCCTGATCGCGATCGGCGAGCAGGGCCTGCTGGCGCCGGCAACGCTGTCGGCGCTGGGCATCGCCGGCGCCGGGCTGGTTTTGTTCGGTCTGGTCGAACGCCGGGTGGCACGCCCGCTGCTGCCGCTGGACCTGTTTGCTGATCGCCGTTTCGGCATGCTCAACCTGGCTTCGTTCGTACTGGGATTCACCGCCTATGCGAGCCTGTTTTTCCTGTCCCTGTTCTTCCAGCAGGCGCAGGGGCTCAGCGCAGCCTCGGCAGGCTCGCAGCTGGTGCCGCAGTTCCTGTTGATGGGCGTCGTCTCGTTGTTGTTCGGTCGCCTGGTGGTACGCGTGGGGCTGCACACCGCGCTGGTCTGCGGCTATGTGCTGGTCGCCGTGGCGCTGTGCGCGATGGCCACGTTGCAGCCTGCGACGTCGCGCGGGCAGGCCAGTGCCTTGCTGATGCTGCTGGGCATCGGCATGGGGCTGGCGGTACCCGCCACTGGCATGGCGGTCATGGTCCAGGTACCGGCCGAGCGCGCGGGCATCGCGTCAGCCACGATGAATGCATTGCGCCAGGCGGGCATGAGCCTGGGCATCGCGCTGCTGGGCAGCCTGATGGGCCTGCGTGCGGTACGCCAGTTTGCCGCGTCCGCACTGGCCGCCGGGCAGCCAGGGCTGGCCGCCCATGCACGCGGGCTGATCCTGCACCCGGGCTCGACGTATTCCACGCCCCAGGTGGTGGCGTGGTACCGCAGCGCGATGGCCAGTGGCTTCGGGTGGGCGATGGCGGTGGCAGGCGTGGTGGCCCTGCTTGCGGCCATCGGCCTGCGCCGACTTCGCCTTGCGCGCTGACCGCACAGCGTTCATCCCTGCTGGCGTTGCGGATCCTTTGCGGCTGGGTCGAGCGATGCCTGTTGCTGTTGCTGGCGGGCGTTGGCGTGGCGTGCGTGGCCGCCTTCGCGGCCGATCGCCGCCATGTGCTGCCGGTCACGGCTGATAGCTTCGCCGCCCTTGCGGCCGGCGACGCGGGCTTCGTCCGGACTGAATTCATGCGCGTTGCCGGAGGCGTGCGCGGCGCGTCCGCCCTTGGCGGCGATCGCACGTTGCTTGTCCCCGTCCATCGAGGCGAAGCCCCGGGTGGAGCTGCGCGGGTTCTGGCCAGTCATGTGAATCCTCCTGCGGTGTGGGCGTCGCCGTCGTCGACGACAGCGGCCATGCTTGGCCATCGCGCGCTAAGTCCAGGTCGCCATCCTTGCAGCTGTCTTCACGCGGCCTGCGCACCGGGTTCAAACGGCCGGCCGCCCTCGGCCGCAGTGGGGCCGAACCGTGTCAGCCTTCGCGTGCCTCGCGCAGGCGCTGCGCGAAGGGGCGTTGTTCGAGCGCCTGCAAGGCGCTGCGCAGCACCTGTTCCAGCGACTGGCCGAGGTCGGCCTCCAGGCTGCGTGCCGCATGCGCGGTGGCCTGCCACTGGGCCTGCAGCGCCGGCACGGCCCGCAGCGCATGCGGGCTCAACTGCAGGATGCGCTCGCGGCTGTCTTCACCGATGACGCTGTGCAGCCAGCCGTCGCGCACCATCGCTGCCACGGTCTGGCTGAGCGCCGAATGGCTGAGCCCGCAGGCCAGTGCCAGGTCCTTGATGCGGCACGGGCCCTGCGCCATCAGCGTGCGCAGCACCGGGGTGTAGCGCGGCCGATAGTCCAGCTGCAGATCGCGGTAGGCCTGTTCGACGGCCGGGTCGAGCTGATCGAGCAGGGCGCGCAGCAGCGTCCCCAGGGTCGCGTGTTGGAGATCCATGATCGCGATGATATATAAGCGCTTATATATCATCAATACGGGGTAGGGTCATGGCGGTTTCGTGGATGCTGGGTGCGTTGCTGGCGGCGGCATGCCCGTCCCAGGATGCGGTGCTGCAGGCCGCGGCCACCGCAATACAGGCGCAGTACCTGGACGAGGCCGAAGGTGCCCGCATTGCCGCAGCGGTGCGCGGCTGGTCCAGCCAGCGGCGCTATGCGGACAGCTGCGCGGACCCGCAAGCGTTCAGCGCACGCCTGAACCAGGATCTGGACGTGTTCGATGGCCACTTCCATGTGGAACGCGTGGACGCCGATGCCGGCCAGGACGACTGGCTGATGGCCTGGCGTGCGGACGCGCGCGGCAATGGTGCGGGCGTGCGCGAGGTGCGGGTGCTGGAGGGCAACATCGGCTACCTGCGCCTGAGCACCTTCTATCCGCTCGACCTGGCCCGGCCAAAACTGGTGGCAGCGTTCAGCCTGCTGGCCGATACCGATGGCCTGGTACTGGACCTGCGCCAGAACGGCGGTGGTGATGATGGCAGCGCGGACGTGCTGGTGCGCACCCTGCTGGAGCCGGGAATCACCGAGGTACAGGCGCTGGAACAGCGCGGGCGGCGCACCGCGGTGCGGTTGCCGCCGGCCAGCCTGCCGCCCTACCTGAAGCCGCTGGTGGTGCTGATCGACCGTCGCACCGGCTCGGCGGCCGAGTTCGTCGCGTACTCGCTGCAGGCGGTGGGGCGCGCACGCATCGTCGGTAGCCGCAGCGGTGGCGCCGCGCACATGTTCGATGATCCTGTGCAGCTGCCCGCTGGTTATCAGATCAGCATTCCGGACCGTCAGCCGATCAACCTGCGTACCGGCGGCAACTGGGAACGAACCGGCATCACGCCGGATGTGCCCGGCGGTGATGATCCGCTGTTCATCGCGCGGCAGCTGCTGGCACCGCCAACGTCGCCACGATGAACGCGTTTTTGCAACATCCGGCTATCGCAGACGACATGCCGCTTGCCTAGAATCGAATCATCCCGGTAGTTCCCGGGCGCTTCGAGCGAATGGACTCAATGAAGATTCTGTTGACCGGCAGTTCCGGACGGATCGGGCGTGCGATCTTCGGCGCACTCGCGGCCGCCCACGAAGTGGTGGGGCTGGATCGCAGCCCGTTCGCCACCACCCGCATCATCGCCGATGTCACCGATCGCCAGGCCGTGGAACGCGCTGTCCGTGGCGTCGACGCAGTGATCCACACCGCCGCCCTGCACGCACCGCATGTGGGACTGGTGCCGGATGCGGTGTTCCAGCAGATCAACGTGGAGGCCACCTCGCACCTGCTGCAGGCCGCGCGCGAGGCCGGTGCGCGGCGGTTCGTGCTGACCAGTACCACCGCGCTGTACGGGCATGCGGTGGTGGCGGGAGGCTGCCGCTGGATCGATGAAGACACCGAGCCATTGCCGCGCACGATCTATCACCGCAGCAAGCTGCAGGCCGAGGCTCTGGCCGTGGCCGCCGCCACGCCGGGCTTCAGCGTGCGTGTGCTGCGCATGGGCCGTTGCTTCCCGGAGCCGCCCGAGCGCATGGCGATGTTCCGCCTGCACCGTGGTATCGACGCGCGTGACGTGGCCAGTGCGCATGCCGCGCTGCTGCTTGATGACGGTGCCGCCTTCGCCCGCTACATCGCCTGTGCGCCGACGCCGTTCCGGCGCGAGGACTGCCTGGAACTGGCCACCCAGCCGCGCAACGTGCTGGCGCGGCGCGTGCCGCAGCTGCTGGCCGAGTTCGAACGCCGTGGCTGGCCGCTGCCGATGAGCATCGACCGCGTCTACGACAGTGCCCGCCTCCGCAACGAGCTGGGCTGGCAGCCGCGGTTCGGCCCGGACGATGTGCTGCAGCAGTACGCCGCGGGCAGCATCGAAGTGCTGCCGCGGGCGCAGTGGATCAAGGATCGCGTAGCCGAGTAGGGCGGCAGCGGGGCGGGTTGCTGACCCGTCCCTGAGCAGATTCAGGAATGTGCAGGCGGGCCGCCTCAACCTCGTTGGTGGGCGGCCGCTAACCCGGTGCGCTTCCAGCGCCGGGCGTGTACCCCGGTGGCCGGGGGCCTGCGCGACGGATCGCGCGCCTGCGCGGTGCCCTCGCGGTACCGGTCATCCTGAACTGCCTAGCGGACCCTTCCATGCCTCCTTCCCGTTCCGCCGCTGCCCGCCGCCCGGGCAGCATCGCCCACAAGCTGATGCTGGGCACCGCCGTGATCGCACTGCTGTGCTTCGGCCTGACCGCGTTCCTGATCTATCGTCAGGCCAGCGCCAGCCTGATCGATGCCTCGCGCCAGACCATGACCAGCGAAGCCAACGCCGAGGCGCGCCAGGTCGCAGCCGATCTGGGCACGGCCTTCGCCAGCAACGACGCGATGGTCGAAGCCGTGCTCGCCCAGCGTGCGCGCGGCGATGTACCCGACCGCGCCAGCCTGGCGGCGGTGCTCGGCGAGCAGCTGCGCACCCATCCGGAATGGCTGGGCAAGAGCACCATGTGGGAAGCCGATGCGTTCGACGGCAAGGACGCCGCGTTCGCCAACACCGAGGCGCACGATGCCACCGGCCGCTACATGAGCTACTGGGCCTGGCAGGACGGCGCACCGCAGCAGTCGCCGATGACGGACTACACCGAAGCCGCCGATGGCTCGGCCGACTGGTACATGGATCCCAGCCGCGACAAGCTGCCCAAGGTCAGTGAACCCTATGCCTATGACATCGGCGGCCAGCAGGTGCTGATGAGCACACTGAGCACGCCGATCATCGAGAAGGGCACCTTCCTCGGCGTGTTCACCGTCGACTTCTCGCTGGCGGCGCTGCAGAAGCACCTGGCCACGCTGACGCCGATGGGCGCCGGCCGCGTCGAACTGCTTTCGCCCAAGGGCGTGGTGCTGGCCTCGGCCAACGCCGCCGAGATCGGCAAGCCGCGCAGCGACGCGCTGACCCGCAGCATGCTGGCGGACATCGCCGCCGACCGCCGCTTCGAAGCCTTCACCCCGGATGCCGCCGGCAACGTGCGCGTGTACGTGCCGCTGCGCGTGGGCGACGCCCCGCAGCGTTTCGCGCTGGGCGTGGTGATGCCGCATGCGGTGATCGTGGCCGAGGCGCGCCAGCTGCTGTGGCTGACCCTGCTGGTCGGCGTGGTGGCGGCCCTGGCCCTGAGCGCGGGTGTCTACGTGCTGTTGCGCCGGCTGGCGATCCGCCCGCTGGCTGAAGCCGTGCGCGTGGCCGGTGATGTCGCCGCGGGCAAGCTGGACAGCACCCTGCCGGCGCGCAGCAATGACGAAGTGGGACGCCTGCTGGAGGCGATGCAGGGCATGCGCGGCCAGCTGCAGGCGGTGATGGCCGCGCAGGCGGAAATGGCCCGCCGTCATGACGCCGGCGAGCTCAGCTACCGCATGGACGCGTCGGTGTTCCCTGGCGAGTACGGCCGCATGGTGGCCGACAGCAACCAGCTGGTGGCCTCCAGCAATGCGGTCACCCAGCGCCTGGTGGAAGTGATGCAGCGCTATGCCGTAGGCGACCTCAGCGTGGACATGGAGGCGCTGCCGGGCGAGAAGGCCGTGTTCAGCGCCGCGATGGCCACCACCAAGAGCAACCTGGCCGCGATCAACGATCAGATCCAGCAGCTGGCCGCGGCCGCCGCTGCCGGTGATTTCGCGGTGCGCGGCGACGCGCTGCGCTTCGACCACGACTTCCGCCGCATGGTGGAAACGCTGAACACCATGATGCAGGTCAGCGACCACAACCTGGCCGAGCTGTCGACGCTGCTGCGCGCGATCGCCGCCGGTGACCTCACTGCCCGCATGCAGGGTGACTTCCACGGGGTGTTCGCGGTGATGCGCGACGACGCCAACAGCACCGTGCAGCAGCTGACCGGGATCGTCGGGCAGATCCAGCAGTCCGCGGCCAGCATCCGCCTGGCAGCCGGCGAGATCGCGGCCGGCAACAGCGACCTGTCGCGGCGTACCGAACAGCAGGCCGCGAACCTGGAAGAGACTGCCGCGTCGATGGAGGAACTGACCTCCACCGTGCGCCAGAACGCCGATCACGCGCTGCAAGCCAACACACTGGCCGGTTCCGCGGCCGGCGTGGCCAGCGAAGGGGGACAGGTGGTCAGCCAGGTGGTGCAGACCATGGAGCAGATCGAGGCCTCGTCGCAGCGCATTGCCGAGATCATCTCGGTGATCGATGGCATCGCGTTCCAGACCAACATCCTGGCGCTGAACGCCGCGGTGGAAGCGGCACGTGCCGGTGAACAGGGCCGCGGGTTTGCGGTGGTCGCCAGCGAAGTGCGCGCGCTGGCGCAGCGCTCGGCCGGCGCGGCCAAGGAGATCAAGGAGCTGATCGACGCCTCGGTCGCGCAGGTCGGCGCCGGCGCGGAACTGGTGCATGGCGCCGGTCGCACCATGCAGGAGATCGTCGGCCAGGTCGGGCGGGTCAACGAGATCATGGCCGAGATCTCGGCCGCCTCGCGCGAGCAGTCGGCCGGCATTGAGCAGGTCAACCAGACCGTGGTGCAGATGGACGAGACCACCCAGCAGAACGCTGCGCTGGTGGAGGAAGCCAGTGCCGCCGCGCGGGCGATGGAGGAGCAGGCCGAGCAGCTGGCGGTGGCGGTGTCGCGCTTCCGCCTGCAGGCCGGGCCGGTGGCGGTGGCACGCCGCGCGGCGTGAGCCCCCGGGCGGCGGCCGGGGCGGTCATGGCGATGAACCGTGCACACGGCAACGGGTTCAGGAATGCGCCCCGGCAGCGGGAATTCAAGCGTATGGCCGCTGTGGCGCTGCGGCCGGGCGCCGCACCGTCACCCATCCGCCTTGTTTTTAGGATAGGGTGCGCAGTTCCGCTGCCGCCCCAGCTGAATCCGTGCGGCGGCGGGATGTCCATGGAGGTTGCATGACCACACCTGCTACACCGGAAAACGCACCGGGACCGGTGCTCCTGCCGACACCTGAAGTGGTGCAGGCACAACAACTGCTCGCCCGCCAGCAACTGGCGGTGGCGATGGACCGTGCACGCACGGCCGCCACGCGCACTGCGGCACCGGCCGCACTGGAAAGCGAGTAACCCGCAACACCGTCGATCGCGCTGGCCCACCGCCAGCGCGATCGCGGCGCGCCGCCGGTCAGAACCGCGCGGTCATGCTGAGGAAGTAGCTGCGCCCGGCCACGAAGTAGTCGGTGGAGCCTTCGGCATAGAGCTTCTTGTCGGCCAGGTTGCTGACACCGCCGCGCAGGGTCAGCACCGGGTTGACGTTCCAGGCGGCGGTCAGGTCATACAGGGTGTAGGCCTTGAGGAAGGTGGTGGCCACGCCGTCCTGCTTGCCGGTGTACTGCGCCGACAGGCT
This sequence comes from Stenotrophomonas maltophilia, assembly GCF_001274595.1. GTDB lineage: Bacteria > Pseudomonadota > Gammaproteobacteria > Xanthomonadales > Xanthomonadaceae > Stenotrophomonas > Stenotrophomonas forensis. Next base: position 4,194,955 of record NZ_CP011010.1, on the reverse strand, counting down.
GCTGGAGAACGCCGTGTTCGGCGTCCAGTCCAGCGACGAATAGCCGGAGAACTCCGGCGTATCGATCAGGTTGCGGCCGGTGGTCAGGTTCTTGGCCTCCTTCATCCAGGTCGCCGAGGTGCGCCAGCGCCAGTGCTCGCCGAAGCGGAAATTGAGGTTGCCTTCCATGCCACTGGTGCGCGCGCGCTGCACGTTGCTCATGCGCGTCCACCAGATGCCGTTGAACTGGCCCAGCGGGGCGTACTCGATCTTGTTCCTGAAGTCGGTGTGGAAATAGGTCAGGCCAGCATCCACCCAGTCGTTGTCGAAACTGACGCCGATCTCGCGGTTGGTGCTGGTTTCCGGGTCCAGATCCGGGTTGCCGGCCATGTAGCAGCCGCCACGGGTATAGCCCAGCGGGATCAGCGAGGTACAGCCACGGCCACCGGACTGGGTGGCGGCGGTCGCCGAATTCTCGGTCAGGCTGGGGGCGCGGAAACCCTTGGAGACGCCGCCACGGATCGTCCACTGCTCGGCCGGGTGCCAGACCAGGTAGGCACGCGGGCTGACGTGGCCGCCGAATTTCTCATGGTGATCGAGGCGTGCGCCCAGCGTGAGCGCCAGGGTGCGATGCAGTTTCAGTTCGTCCTCGACGAACAGCGCCCAGGTGTCCACTTCCAGATCGGAGCCGCTGACCGCGTTGCCGGCATAGTCGATCGGTGCACGGCCGATGGTGTCGGTGTTGGTCAGCTCCTGGCGCTTCCATTGGCCACCCACGGCGAACTGGTGTTCAACGCCGAGGGTGAACGGCGTGGTCAGGCTGCCTTCGATGATGGTGTCGGTGGCCTCGGAGCGGCCGGTGGCGCCGATGTCGTTCTTGTACTCGGTCCAGTACGCGCTGATCTTCGAGTTACCGAAGCGCCACTTGCCATCGTGGTTGAGCGCCAGCGAGCTGCGCTTGAGTTCGGTGGCACCCCATGCACCTTCGTCCTGCTTTTCCAGGGCGGCATCGATGAAGGCCTGCTGCACGCCGTGGCCGGCTTCCAGCGACAGTTCCTGCGCGTCGCTGAGTTTCCACTGCAGCAGCGCGTCGACATTGCGGTCCTTCTCGCCGGCATAGGCATTGCCGTAGACACCGCCATTGGACCGGTCGGAATCGCGGCGCATGCTGTTGGCGCCGATGCGCAGGCCGAAGCGCTCGCCGAGCGGGCCGGAGAACGTGGCGCCGATCTGCTGGGTGTCGCCGCGCTTGTCGTCGCCTGGTCGCGTGTAGCTGTGGGTGGCGCTACCGTTCCAGTCATCACCGATGCGTTTGGTGATGATGTTGATCACGCCGCCCATGGCGTCGGAGCCATACAGCGACGACATCGGCCCGCGCACCACTTCGATGCGCTCGATCTGGTCCGGCGAAATCCAGTTCAGGTCCTGGCGTCCGAGGTCGGGGCGGTAGTTGGTCGAGGCCGAGCTGCCCATGCGCTTGCCGTCCACAAGCACCAGCGTGTAGTTGGACGGCATGCCGCGCAGCTTGATCTTGGACTGCTCGCCGGCCGCGCTGAGGCCGCCGGTCACGCCGGGCACGCGGCTGAGCAGGGTGGCCAGATCGTGCACCGGCTGGCGCTCGATGTCCTCGCGGCTGATCACGCTGATGCTGGCGGGAGCATCCTTGATCCATTGCTGGTTGCCCGAGGCGGTGACCACCACGGTGTCCAGATCCTTGGTGGACGCATCGGCGGCGGCCTCGGCGGCGGCCAGGCCGGGCAGGGCAAGCAGGCAGGTGGTGGCAACGGCGACGGCCAGGCGGCTGCGCGTGGGGTGCGCGGAACGGGAACGGAATGACAGGGACATGACGGCTTCCATGGGAGTAGGAGAGACCCGGTGGAAGCGCAGGCGCAGGCAGACAGCAGGCAGCCCCCTTCCATGGGTCGTCGGCGCGCGGCGGCGCCGGCGCGGCTGGGTGGGTCTCAACCGTCGGGAAGACGTCGACCTGCCTGGTTAATGAAATGATAACCGTTCGCGTTTGTTACGATCCAGTACCCGTGGTGACGAAGCGACAACATCGATTGCGGGGCGTCATCGCCTGCTGTTTGCTGAATGGGGATAATTCCCGGCGTAGGCCTTCGCACCCGGCTTACATCCGGCGCCCTAGACTGGGCCGCATTTTCGATTCCGCCCCGTTGGAGATCGTGTGGGTTCCGGTAGTGACAGACATCGACTGTGCGGCCAAGGGCCGGCACAGCCAGGACAAGTGCGGGCGCCGGGAAGGCGCGCCGGGAACCTTCGTGCATGCAGCCCGGCCGGGATGGCCGGCCATGCCGAACGTGCGGAGTAGGCGGTGATGGGGGGTCAGACCATCCACGCGGAAGCGGATGCGCCCCGGCTGGATGCCGGCTGGGCGCTGCTGCCTGCTGAATCTCCGTTGCAGATGCCCGAGCAGACCCTGCGCGAAGGCGCCCTCAAGGTCCGCCGGCATCGCACGTCGCCGCGCCTGATCGGCCTGCGACGGTTCTACATTTTCGGTGGCACGCTGGGCATGACCGCCGTGGCCACGCGGATGATGTGGCGGGTGCTGTCGACCAATGGCATCAGCGTGCTTGAAGCCTGCCTGCTGGTGTTGTTCGTGGGCCTGTTTGCCTGGATCGCGCTGTCCTTCGCCAGCGCACTGGCGGGCTTCCTGACCGCTGTGTTCGACCGTGGCTACCGCCTCGGCATCGACCCGGACAAGCCGCTGCCGACCGTGCACAGCCGCACCGCGCTGCTGATGCCGACCTACAACGAAGATCCGCGCCGCCTGCTGGCGGGCCTGCAGGCCATCTATGAATCGGTGGCCGCCACCGGCCAGCTTGAGCGCTTCGACTTCTTCGTGCTCAGCGATACCCGCCGCGAGGACATCGCGCGCGCCGAGGAGCAGGTGTTCGCCGAACTGCGCGACCGCGTGCCGGACGGCCAGACGCGACTGTTCTATCGCCGCCGTGGCGACAACAGTGGGCGCAAGGCCGGCAACATCGCCGACTGGGTGCGCCGCTTTGGCGGTGCCTATCCGCAGATGCTGATCCTCGACGCCGACAGCCTGATGACCGGCGACAGCATCGTGCGCCTGGTCGCAGGCATGGAGCACAACGCCGATGTCGGCCTGATCCAGACGCTGCCGTCGGTGATCGGTGGCCGCACCCTGTTCGCCCGCATGCAGCAGTTCGGCGGCCGCGTGTACGGCCCGGTGATCGCCCGTGGCGTGGCCTGGTGGCACGGCGCCGAGAGCAACTACTGGGGCCACAACGCGATCATCCGCACCCGCGCTTTCGCCGACCACGCCGGCCTGCCGGCGCTGCCGGGGCGCAAGCCGTTCGGCGGCCACGTGCTCAGCCACGATTTCGTGGAAGCCGCGTTGATGCGCCGTGGCGGCTGGGCCGCGCACATGGTGCCGTACCTGGGCGGCAGCTACGAGGAAGGCCCGCCGACGCTGACCGACCTGCTGGTGCGTGACCGCCGCTGGTGCCAGGGCAACCTGCAGCACGGCAAGGTGGTGGGCAGCCGCGGCCTGCACTGGATCAGCCGCACCCACATGCTGATCGGCATCGGCCATTACTTCACCGCGCCGATGTGGGCGATGCTGATGCTGATCGGCATCGCCATCCCGTTGTTCCAGCAGGGCATCGACTTCAACGCCCTGCTGCACCTGTCGCCCAGCGTGTACTGGCGGGCCCAGGACGAGGAACAGGTGGTGCGCCTGTTCGCCGCCACCATGGCGGTGCTGCTGCTGCCCAAGGTGCTGGGCTACCTGGCGATGCTGCTGGACCCGGTCGACCGTCGCGGCTGCGGTGGTGCGATCCGCGCGTTCGTCTCGATGCTGGTGGAAACCGTACTGGCAGCGCTGATGGCGCCGGTAGTGATGTACGTGCAGTCGCGCGGCGTGGCCGAAGTGCTGTCCGGCCGCGACTCGGGCTGGGACGCACAGCAGCGCGACGACGGTGGCATCTCGTGGCTGGCGCTGATCCGTGGCTACGGTGGCCTGGGCGTGTTCGGTGCCTTCATGGGCGTGCTGGCCTGGGCGGTATCGCCGTCGCTGGCGGCGTGGATGGCACCGGTGGTGATCGGCATGGTGCTGGCGGTGCCGGTGGTGGCACTGACCTCCTCGCGCGGCCCGGGCGCCTTCCTGCACCGCCTTGGCCTGCTCGACATCCCCGAAGAGAACATCCCGCCGCCGGTGCTGGTGCGCGCCGCGCAGCTGCGCCGGGAAGCGGCCGAGCAACCGCCGCTGTACTGATCGCCCCGCGCCAGCGGCATAATGCGGCTCGAACTTGAAGGAGCCGCATCATGCTGCAAACGGTGGAACAGGAAACCGGCGCCTCGCCGCAGTGGTCGGTGATCTGGCTGCACGGCCTCGGCGCCGACGGCCATGACTTCGCACCGATCGTGCCGGAACTGGTGCGGCCGCACTGGCCGGCGCTGCGCTTCGTGTTCCCGCACGCGCCGGTGCGGCCGATCACCATCAACAACGGCGTGCCGATGCGTGGCTGGTACGACATCGTCGGCATGGACTTCCGTTCGCGCGCCGACATGGCCGGCGTGCAGGAATCGGTGGTGCAGCTCGACGCGCTGATCGCACGTGAGATCGAGCGTGGCATCGCGCCGGAGAAGATCTTCCTGGCCGGCTTCTCGCAGGGTGGGGCGATCATCCTCACCGCAGCGCTGTCACGCACCGCGCCGCTGGCCGGCCTGATCGCGCTGTCCACCTATTTGCCCGAGGCTGAAAGCGCCAAGCGAGTTGACGGTGCCGTGCAGGTGCCGGTGTTCATGGCCCATGGCAGCAGCGATCCGGTAATTCCGCAGGCGGTGGCCGTACACAGCGCGCAGGCACTGCAGGCGCTGGGCCTTGAGCTGGAATGGCACAGCTATCCGATGGCCCACCAGGTCTGCGCCGAAGAGATCCAGGCGCTGGGTGACTGGCTGCAGGAACGGCTGGGCGCTGCCTGAGCCATGGCCCCGGCCAGCGCACCACCGTGGATGCCGGAGCTGTGCCGCCTGCCGCGGTTGGCGGCGATGCTTGGCCTGGCCGAGCTGGTGGTGGTGGTGCTGGCCCTGGCGCCCGACGGCAGTCGCCACTGGACCTTCGGTGAACTGCTGTCGGCCAGCGGCTTCGCGCTGTGGCTGGCGTTGGCGGTCTCGGCCAGCCTGTGCCTGCTGCGGCAGGCGCTGTCGAGGTTGCCGCAGGTACTGGGCGCGGTCGCGGCGATCGCCCTGGCGACCCTGATCGCGGTGGTCTGCGCCGGCATCGTGCATGCGCTGTACGCGGTGCTGGGGGACAACTTCGCCAGTGGTATCAGCTTCTGGCGCTTCACCCTGGGCAGTGCGGCCACCACTGCACTGATCACGGCGCTGGCGCTGCGCTATTTCTATGTGAGTGATCGCTGGGCCGCGCAGGTGCAGGCCAACGCGCGCGCGCAGGCCGATGCGCTGCAGGCGCGGATCCGCCCGCATTTCCTGTTCAACAGCATGAACCTGATCGCCAGCCTGCTGCATCGCGATCCGGCAGTGGCCGAGCGCGCGGTGCTCGATCTGTCCGATCTGTTCCGTGCCGCGTTGGGCGCAGGCGAGGGCGATTCGACCCTGCGCGACGAATGCGAGCTGGCCGAGCGTTATCTGTCGATTGAATCGCTGCGCCTGGGCGAGCGCCTGCAGGTGCAGTGGCAGCGTGACGAACCACTGCCGTGGGACCTGCCATTGCCGAGGCTGGTATTGCAGCCGCTGGTGGAGAACGCCGTGCTGCACGGCATCTCGCGCCTGCCCGAAGGCGGCACCATCGAGCTGCAGCTGGTGCGCGAGGGCCAGGAGCTGCAGATCCGCGTGCGCAATCCCGCGCCCGATCCGCAGGCCCCGGGGCTGGCGCTGGCGCGCGGTGCCGGGCATGCCCAGCACAGCATCGGCCATCGGCTGGCCTGGCGCTTCGGCAGTGCCGCGCGGATGACGGCCGGCTGGAGCGAGGGCTACTATGCCTGCCAGGTGACGGTGCCGATCCAGTGAGGGGACGATCGTGAGGGTAGTCATCGCCGATGACGAACCGCTGGCGCGCGAGCGCCTGCGCAGCCTGTTGGCGGCGCAGGACGGCGTTGACGTGGTGGCCGAGGCCGGCAACGGCGAGCAGGCCCTGCACGCCTGCGCGGAGCTGCAGCCGGACCTGGTCCTGCTGGATATCGCGATGCCGGGGCTGGATGGCCTGGAAGCGGCCCGCCACCTGGCCAGCTTCGAGCCACGGCCGGCAGTGGTGTTCTGCACCGCCTACGACGCGCATGCGCTGTCGGCCTTCGAGGCGGCGGCCATTGATTACCTGATGAAGCCGGTGCGTGCCGAACGCCTGGCTGCCGCGATCGCACGTGCACGTACCTTCCTGGCCGGGCGCGACGGCCAGCCGCAGGACAACAGCGGGCAGCAGGCACGCAGCATGCTGTGCGCACGCCTGCGCGGCAGCCTGCGGCTGATTCCGCTGGACGACATCCATTACCTGCAGGCCGAAGAGAAGTACGTGGTGGTGCACCACGCGCGTGGCGAAGACCTGATCGAGGAATCGTTGAAGTCGCTGGAGGAGGAGTTCGCCAGCCGCTTCATCCGCATCCATCGCAACTGCCTGGTGGCACGCCACGAGTTGGTGGAACTGCGCCGTGGCTCGGGTGGGCAGGTGCAGGCGATGCTGAGGCATGGCAAGCAGCCGCTGGAAGTCAGCCGCCGCTGCGTGGCGATGCTGAAGCAGGAATTGCGGCACCTGTGAGGGGTCCGCGCGGCCTGCGGCCGCGACTGCTTACAGATCAAAATCAAGATCAAGATCAAGATCAACAGCAGGTTGGTCGGCTCGTTGTTCTTACATGCTGGGTCGGGCCGGGGTGGGGTGGCGGGACACGCCGTAAACCCATCCATGGGGGCTCGATGGCGCCATCCATGGCGCCAACGGTCCCGCCACCCCACCCCGACCCAACCCTCTCGTTCTCCACCGCATCGGACAGCAAAAGCATTGGTGTTATCGGGTGGGAAGGGAAATGTAGAGTCGAGCCATGCTCGACTCAGAGCGAAGCGACCCGCTGTTGCTCCTGCTCTTCTTTTGATCTTCCGTGGCTGGACGCGCACGGAAACTGTCAGAGGCCGGGCGGGGTGGGTTCGCGGGGGTGTCCGCGGCATGGATGCCGCGGCCAAGCCTCCACGGACGGATTCACGGCGTCCCCCGCGAACCCACCCCGCCCGGCCAAGCCCAGCTGCTGCTCCAAGCCACGAGGGGCTCCGCCGTTGGCCGTATCCGCGCCGAAGGCGCGATAATGCCCGGATGGAAACCGTCCGCATCGCCACCCGCAAGAGCCCGCTCGCCCTCTGGCAGAGCGAACACGTCGCCGACCGCCTGCGCCAGGCCCACCCCGGCCTGCACGTGGAACTGGTGCCGATGAGCACCCGCGGCGACGAGGTGCTGGACCGCTCGCTGGCCGCCATTGGCGGCAAGGGCCTGTTCCTGAAGGAGCTGGAGCTGGCCATGCTGCGCGGTGAGGCCGACTGTGCCGTGCATTCGCTGAAGGACGTACCGATGGAGCTGGACGCGCCGTTTGCGTTGCCGGCGATGCTGACCCGGCACGACCCTGCTGATGGCTTCGTCTCCAACCTGTACGCCTCGCTGGAGGCGCTGCCGATCGGTGCGCGTGTCGGCACGTCCTCGCTGCGCCGCCAGGCCCAGCTGCGCGCGCTGCGCCCGGACCTGGAACTGCTGGACCTGCGCGGCAACGTCAACACCCGCCTGGCCAAGCTCGACAATGGTGGCTACGACGCCATCGTGCTGGCGGTGGCCGGGCTGGAGCGGCTGGGCCTGGGCCAGCGCATCGTCGCGCGCCTGCAGCCGCCGCAGTGGCTGCCGGCGCCGGCACAGGGCGCGGTGGCGGTGGAGTGCGATGGCGGCAACGCACGCCTGATGGCCCTGTTCGCAGGACTTGACGACGCTTCCACCCGCGCCTGTGTGGAGGCCGAGCGGGCGATGAACCGTGCGCTGCATGGTAGCTGCCACGTGCCGGTGGCGGCCATCGCGCAGTGGCAGGGCAATGACCTGCACCTGCAGGGCCTGGTCGGCAGCGCCAGTGACGGCCGCGCGGTACGCGCCGAAGCGGTGGGGCCGGCCAGCGACCCGGATGCGCTGGGCCAGCGCGTGGCGACGATGCTGCTGGACGCCGGTGCCGGCGAGCTGTTGAACGTCTGAGCCACCGTAGGTAGTGCCGGCCGCTGGCCGGCAACCTCGTGATCCTGATTGAGCGCAGTTGCCGGCCAGCGGCCGGCACTACCGAAAGAAGAACGGGCGCCTTTGGCGCCCGTTGCTTATTTGAACTTGTAGACCACGTTCATCGTGGTCAGTGTGTCGGTCTTGCGCTTGTCCTCGGCCACGTCACTGTTGTAACGCGCCTGCCAGCCGGCTTTCAGCGCCAGGTGCTCGTTCATGCTCACCGAGACACCGAAGTCATTCTGGCCGAAGGTGTTGTACGAACCGGATTCGACCAGCAGGGTGTTGACCAGGTCGGTGTTGTCGGTCAGCGAGTACTTCAGGTCGAACAGGCCGCGACCGATCATGCCGGTACGGGTGCGGTCGTCCTCGGTGCTGTGGGTGCGGCGCACACCGGGGCCGATCTGCGCGTCGAAGGAGAAGCGCTCGGTGTTCCACAGGCGGGTGCCGTAGCCCAGGCCGAACGAACTCTGGCGGTCGTAGGTGGCGAAGTCGTCGCGTTCGGTACGCACCGTCGCGGTCAGCTGGCGGTGCTCGCCCAGCTGCAGCGCGCTGCCAGCGCTGCCGGTGTAGCGGTTGGCGGTGGTGTTGTTGCGACGGGTGGTGGTGCCATCGTCGGCGGTCTCGGTCACCTTCGAGCTCGAGCGCAGGCCGAACAGGTCCATGCTGTGCACCCAGTCGCCATCGGTGTAGCGCAGGCGCAGGCGGCCATTGAAGCTTTCGGTGCTGCTGTTGCCGCGTGCCGATGCGAAGCCGAGCTCGCCGCCGCTGCCGCTCCACGGCGAGGACATCGCCGCCAGTTCGGAGGCATCCTGTGCATACGCGAGCGGCGCGCACAGCAGCAGGGGAATCAGCAGGGACACGCGCAGGGACATCGAGGCTTCTCCGAAGCGATTGACAGCCGGTGATGATACTGGAAGCGTGATGGCGGTCCGAATCGATCCAATGCGCGCTTCAGCGAACGTTGCCGCGATCGCCTATTCAGGGCAGATCGACGCGCAATGCCGGATCGTTGAAGCGCGAGTAGCGCAGGCGCAGCTGGAAGCTGCGGCCATTGCTGCTGCCGCTGCGCACCAGCTGCCGCGGCAGGCCCTGGGCATCGACCCAGTACTCCAGGCGCTCACTGGGCTGGCTGCCACGCAGCCGGTAGTGGCGGGTCTCGACCCCGTCCAGGGTCTGGCTGCCCAGGTCCTCGGCCTGCAGGTCGGCGGGCAGGGCATCGGCCGGCAACGGGTTGCGCCACTGTTCGAGCAGGCCCGGCGGGGCCGGCACCTGGCGGATCGCGCCCTCGGCCTGCAGGAACAGCGTGTCACCGATGATCGTCTGCGGTCCGGCCGGGGTCTGCACGCGGAAACGGTCGGGGGCGACGAAGTCCATGGCGCTGCGCACCGGCTGGGGGGCGCCCAGCACCTCCAGCTCGGCGTGGAAGCTGCGCAGCGCGGCGAAGCGCTGGCTGGCGCCCAGCACGGCCTGCGCCGGATCGGCGGCCGGTACCGGGGCTTCGGTGCTGGCCGGCGCTGGTGCGCGATCGCAGGCGGCCAGCAGCAGGCAGGCCAGCAGGGACAGGGCAGGCAACCGGCGCATCGGGCGTTCCATGGGGGTGGGGGCGACCACGATAGCCCAAACGTCCCACACAAGACCCGCGAGTCGGACATAATCGGGGGTATGGACCGATACGAACGCATCACCGCCCTGCATCGTCTGCTCAAGTCCGCTCGCTATCCGGTGACGGTGGCGACCCTGCAGGACAAGCTCGGTTGTTCCCGTGCCACCGTCTACCGCGACCTGGCCTTCCTGCGCGACGCGCTGATGGCGCCGATCGAGGGCGACGGAGAAGCCGGCTTCCGCTACCACGCCGACGAGAGCGACCGCTTCGAGCTGCCCGGCTTGTGGCTGAGCTCGGAGGAACTGCACGCCCTGCTGGCCTCGCAGCACCTGCTGGCGCGCACCGGCGGCGGCGTGCTGTCCTCGGTGCTGGCACCGCTGCAGCAGCGCATCGAAAGCCTGCTGGCGGCCCAGGCAGGTGTCTCCAGCTGGCCGGTGGACCGCGTGCGGGTGATCCCGCACCGTGGGCGCAAGTTCGATGAAGGCAGCTTCCGCAGCGTGGCTTCGGCGGTGCTGGAGCGCCGTCAGCTGGCGTTCGAGTACCGCGCCCGCTCCACCGACGAGCCGACCAAGCGCACGGTCTCGCCGCAGCGCCTGACCCACTACCGCGACAACTGGTACCTGGATGCCTGGGACCACGACCGCGACGCCCTGCGCAGCTTCGCCGTCGACCGCATCCACAAGGCGCGGGTGGTCGACAGCACTGCGCGCGATGTTGCCGACAGCGAACTGGACGAGCAGCTGGGCGCCAGCTACGGGATCTTCTCCGGCGCGCCGAAGGGCTGGGCGACCATCCTGTTCAGCGCCAAGGCCGCGCGCTGGGTGGCCGACGAGCACTGGCACTCCAAGCAGCAGGGCCGCTTCCTGGCCGATGGCCGCTATGAACTGAAGGTGCCGTACAGCGTCTCGCGCGAGCTGTTGATGGACGTGCTGCACTATGGCTCGGATGCCGAGATCGTGGAGCCGGTGATGCTGCGCGAGCAGGCCAAGGCCCTGCTCGAGCTGGCCCTGAGCAACTACGACAACGCCTGACCCTCCCCACGAGAACCCCACCGCCCATGAAGAAGACCCTGTTGCTGCCCCTGCTTGCCGCTGCGCTGGCCCTGACCGCCTGCGGCAAATCCGGCGAACCCTCGCAGAAGCTGGTGGTGGCCGCCACGGCCGTGCCGCACGCCGAGATCCTCGAGGTGGTCAAGCCGATCCTCAAGCAGGAAGGCGTGGACCTGGACGTGCGCGTGTTCAACGACTACGTGCAGCCCAACGACCAGCTGGTGCAGAAGCAGGTGGACGCCAACTACTTCCAGACCGAGCCGTACCTGGATGCCTACAACCGCGACCGCAAGACCGACCTGGTGAAGGTGATCGGCGTGCACATCGAGCCGTTCGGTGCGTACTCGCGCAAGATCAAGTCGCTGGCCGAGCTGCGTGAGGGCGCCGACGTGGTGATCCCGAACGACCCGAGCAACAACAGCCGTGCGCTGATCCTGCTGCACAAGGCCGGCGTGATCGAGTTGAAGGACCCGACCAACGCGTTGTCGACCCAGCGCGACATCATCGCCAACCCGAAGAACCTGAAGTTCCGCGAGCTGGACTCGGCGATGCTGCCGCGCGTGCTGGACCAGGTCGATCTGGCCCTGATCAACACCAACTATGCGCTGGATGCCGGCCTCAACCCGACCCAGGACGCGCTGGCGATCGAAAGCAAGGATTCGCCGTACGTGAACTTCCTGGTCGCGCGCCCGGACAACAAGGACGATGCCCGCGTTCAGAAGCTGGCCAAGGCGCTGACCAGCCCGCAGGTGAAGGCCTTCATCGAAACCAAGTACAAGGGCGCGGTGCTGCCGGCGTTCTGACCGGCGCTACGGACGCTCTGGCCATGCGGTAGTGCCGGCCGCTGGCCGGCAATCTGCAAACGCCGCCAAGGATCATGGGGTTGCCGGCCAGCGGCCGGCACTACCCTCAGTCGACGTGGAAGGCGAGCGTGGCGGCCACCGCCTGCTGCCACCCGGCGTACAGCTTCTCGCGCCGCGCCACCTCCATCTGTGGCTCGAAGCGCCGGTCCAGGCCCCATTGCGCGGTGATCTGCTCGCGGCTGGTCCAGAACCCCACCGCCAGCCCGGCCAGGTAGGCCGCACCCAGCGCGGTGGTCTCGGTCAGTCGCGGCCGCAGCAGCGGCACGCCGAGGATGTCGGCCTGGAAGCCGGCCAGGAAGTCGTTGCCAATCGCACCGCCATCAGCGCGCAGCTCGGTCAGCGCGATGCCTGCATCGGACTGCATCGCATCCAGCACATCGCGGGTCTGGTAGGCCATCGCTTCCAGTGCGGCGCGCACGAAGTGCGCCTTGCGCGTGCCCCGGGTCAACCCGAACATCGCGCCGCGCACGTCACTGCGCCAATAGGGCGCGCCCAGACCGACGAACGCAGGCACCAGGTAGGCACCTCCACTGTCGGGCACCTGTGCGGCCAACGCCTGGCTGTCGCCGGCGCGCTCGATCATGCGCAGGCCGTCGCGCAGCCACTGCACCACCGAGCCGGCCACGAAGATCGAGCCCTCCAGCGCGTACTCCACGCGCCCGTCCAGGCCCCAGGCGATGGTAGTCAGCAGTCCGTTGCGCGAACGCACCGCCTGGGTGCCGGTATGCATCAGCATGAAGCAGCCGGTGCCATAGGTGTTCTTGACCATGCCCGGCTGGAAGCAGGCCTGGCCGAACAGCGCCGCCTGCTGGTCACCGGCGATGCCGGCGATCGGGATCGGATGGTCAAAGAAGAACTGCGGCCGGGTGTGCGCGTATACCGAACTGGAGTCACGCACCTGCGGCAGCATCGCGCGCGGGATGTCCAGCAGCGCCAGCAGGTCGTCATCCCAGTCCAGCGTGTGGATGTTGAACAGCAGCGTTCGCGCGGCGTTGCTGTAATCGGTCACGTGCGCCTGGCCACCGCTGAGGTTCCACACCAGCCAGCTGTCGATGGTGCCGAACAGCAGTTCGCCGCGCTCGGCCCGCTGTTGCGCGCCCTCCACGTGGTCGAGGATCCAGCGCACCTTTGTTGCGGAAAAATACGCATCGATCAGCAGGCCGGTGCGCTCGCGCACCAGCGCCTCGTGGCCATCGGACTTCAGCCGCTCGCAGAGGGCGTGGCTCTGCCGCGACTGCCAGACGATGGCGTTGTGGATCGGCTGGCCGGTTGCGCGATCCCAGACCACCGTGGTCTCGCGCTGGTTGGTGATGCCCAGCGCGGCGATATGGCGCGGGTCGATCTGCCCGCGGCTGAGCAGCTCGGTCAGCGTGGCATAGACGCTGGTAAGGATCTCGCGCGGGTCATGCTCGACCCAGCCGGGGTGCGGGAAGATCTGCGCGAACTCGCGCTGCGCGCTGCCGACGATGTTGCCGGCACGGTCGAACAGGATCGCGCGCGAACTGGTGGTGCCCTGGTCGATGGCCAGCACGTAGCGGGGCGTCATGCAGCGTCTCCGGTAGCGATGGTATGGGTAGAGTCGAGCTTGCTCGACTGCTCTTCATGCCAGTCGAGCAAGCTCGACTCTACCGTCTATCCATCCATGCCTGCAGCCGCGGCACCTGCGCGGCATCCAGCCGCAACCCCAGCTTGCTCCGCCGCCACAGCACATCATCGGCGTCGTGCGCCCACTCATGCTCCCGCAGGAAATCCACTTCGCGCGCATGCAGGCCCGCACCGAAGTGCTCGCCAAGATCGTCCATGGATTGCGCCGCGCCCAGCAACGACGCGCTGCGGCTGCCGTAGGCCCCGGCCCAGCGTCGCGCGATGTCCGCGGGCAACCAGGGAGCCCGCGCGCTCAGCTGCGAGCGGGCCTGTGCGGCGTCCCCCCAGTCGCTGCCCGGCAGTGCGGCTCCGGTTGCGGTCCAGGCGGGCCCCATCTGCGGTAGGGCAGGGCGCAGCAGGTCCAGTGCCTCTTCGGCCAGTACCCGATAGGTGGTCAGTTTGCCGCCGAGCACATGCAGTGCCGGCGCCGGATCGGACTGTACCTGCAGGCGGTAGTCGCGGCTAAGCTTCGCCGCACGCGGGTCCGGGTCGGCCAGCAGCGGGCGCACACCGGCGAACTGCCAGGCCACGTCCGCGGCGGTGATCGGTTCACGCAGGTAGCGGTTGGCGGCATCGCACAGGTAGGCCAGCTCGGACGGCAGCACGCTGCAGCGCGCCGGATCGCCACGGTAATCGGTGTCGGTGGTGCCGACCAGCAGGTGGTCTTGGGCGAAGGGCAGCAGGAACACCACCCGGCCATCGGGTTGCTGCAGCAGGCAGGCGCTGTCATCGGGCCAGGGGCGGCGCAGCACGATGTGGCTGCCCTGCACCAGGCGCAGGGCGGGGCCGCCGCTGCGCGCCTGCATCCGTTCCAGCAGGCCGCCCGCCCACGGGCCCGCGGCATTGGCCACCGCGCGTGCGATCACGTGCCGTTGCTGACCATCGTGGGTTTCCAGCACGGCCTGCCAACGGCCCTGCAGCGCACGCAGCTCGATGCAGCGGCTGCGCACCTGCACCTGCGCGCCGCGCTGCGCGGCATCCAGTGCGTTCAGCAGTACCAGCCGCGCATCATCGACCTGTGCATCGGCATAGCTGAAGGCCCGCCGCAGCACCGGGGAGAGCCAGGCGCCGAGCGAATCCTGCTGCAGGTCCAGCGCCTGCGAGGCGGGGAAGGCAGGGCTGCGCCGGCCCAGGTGGTCGTACAGCCATAGCCCCACGCGCAGCATCCAGCGCGGGCGCAGATGCGGTTCCCAGGGCAGCACGAAGCGCAACGGATGGACCAGGTACGGTGCCTGCCGGCGCACCACCTCGCGCTCGCCCAGTGCCTTGCGCACCAGGCCCAGTTCACCCTGTTCCAGGTAACGCAGGCCGCCGTGGATCAGTTTGCTGCTGGCACTGGAGGTGTGCGCGGCCAGGTCATGCTGTTCACACAGCAGCACCCGCAGGCCGCGACCGGCCGCGTCACGGGCGATGCCGGCACCGTTGATGCCGCCACCGATCACCAGCAGGTCAACCTCCTCCATCGCGCCTCCGTGTCCTGTGTCTGTAGAGTCGAGCTTGCTCGACTGCGTTGACGAGAGTCGAGCAAGCTCGACTCTACAGACCGCAGGTGACGGAAACGACGACGGGCCCCGAAGGGCCCGTCGCGTTGCATCAATGGAGCGGTGCTGCCTGGATCAGAAGCGGGCGCCGATGCCGAAGCCGACGGTCCACGGATCCATCTTGGCTTCGCCGATCTTCTCGCCGCCAACCTTCACGTCCGGGCGGGCGCGCATGTAGCGGGCGTCAGCACGGGCGAACCAGGTGGAATTGATGTTCATGTCCACGCCGACGGTGCCGATCACGCCCTTGGCGTCCTTCAGGCGGATGTCGGAGCTGCTGCCGTCGGCCAGCTTTTCGCTGCTGAAGCTCGACTGGTAGTAGCCCACGCCCACGAACGGACGGAACACGTTGTCGGCCTGGCCGAAGTGGTACTGGCCGCTCAGCGCGACCGGCTGCTGCTCGACCGAACCCACGCGAACGTTGTTCGGGCCCTTGAACTTGTTGTCGAACTTGTCGGCGGCGCCCCACAGTTCAACGGCCCAGTTGTCGTTGACGTAGTAGCTGAAGCTGACGGTCGGCGCCGGGCCGCCATCGGTCTTCTTGATGCCGTCGATCGGATCATTCTTCGGCTGCAGCAGCGAGATGCCGCCAACAACGGCAAAATGCTTGCCCGAAGCGGTATCGGTGCTGCTGTCCTGGGCGAAAGCGGCCGGCGCGAACGCGGCGGAGGTCAGCAGGGCGAGACTCAGGATACGGATGGAGCGCATGGGGGTATCTCCTAATGTTTCTTGTTTTGGGCCCCCGGTTGCGGGGCGAGCACACCGTAGTCGCCCCAACATGAATCGAATCCGACGCGCGTTAAAAATTGGTTTGGCTTGTTCAGCGAATAGCACGAAAAGCCTGTATTCATGGGGTTTTTGGCCATCCGTGACATTCATTCAGTTGGAGAAGATGTGAGCGCCGCGACGATGTGCATCGGCCTGCAAGCGCAGGTGAACGTGGATTGCAGAGTGCTGCTGCTGGGTTCGATGCCCGGTGTGGCGTCGCTGCAGGAGCAGCGCTACTACGCGCACCCGCGCAATCGCTTCTGGCCGCTTTTGGCGGAAATCTGCGGGTTTGATGCGGGCCTGCCGTATGCACAGCGATTGCAGGCATTGAACGCCGCGGGCATCGGCCTGTGGGATGTGATCGGCCAGTGCGAGCGGCGCGGCAGTCTGGACGCGGACATCGTGCGCGGCACGGAAGTGCCCAATGCGCTGCCGTCACTGATCGCCTCGCTTCCTGAGCTGGAGCTGATTGCCTGCAATGGCGCGGCGTCGATGCAGGCGTTCCAGCGCTGGGTGCTGCCCCGGCTGGAGGCGCCGCCGAGGCTGCTGGCGCTGCCCTCCACCAGCCCGGCCAATGCGGCGTGGTCGCTGCAGCGCCTGCGCCTGGCCTGGCAGCCGGTGGCCGACGTGCTGGCGACATCAAGCGGACATCGTCGGGACAATACGCTACCGACTGGTCAGGGCCGCAACCCATGAGCAACAGCGTGTCCCGGCTGCGTGCGTACTGAAAACACCTGTAACGGTTGGCGCTGGACCCCGCTGGCCGCACAATAGACGTTTCCCTACACCAGATTGCCGGAGTTATCCCCATGGCCGAAATCAAGGAAGCACTTGTCCCCGATATCGGTGACTACAGCGATATCCCGGTAATCGAGGTGCTTGTCGCCGTCGGCGACACGGTCAAGAAGGACCAGGGCCTGGTGACGCTGGAAAGCGACAAGGCGACCATGGAAGTGCCGTCCTCGGTGGCGGGCGTGGTCAAGGAACTCAAGGTCAAGGTCGGCGACAACCTGTCCGAAGGCAAGGTCGTGGCGCTGATCGAAGTGGCCGAGGGCGAAGCTGCCAAGCCGGCCGCCGCCGCACCGGCCCCGGCCAAGGCCGCTGCCCCGGCAGCCGCCACCCAGAGCGCGCCGGCCCCGGCCGCTGCTGCGCCGGCCGCACCGGCCGCCAGCGGTGGCGCCATTGAAGCCCTGGTGCCGGACATCGGCGACTATTCCGGCATCCCGGTCATCGAAGTGCTGGTCGCCGTCGGCGACACGGTCAAGAAGGACCAGGGCCTGGTCACGCTGGAAAGCGACAAGGCGACCATGGAAGTGCCGTCCTCGGTGGCCGGTGTGGTCAAGGAGATCAAGGTCAAGGTCGGCGACAACCTGTCGCAGGGCAATGTGGTCGCCATCATCGAGGCCGAGGGCGCTGCTGCGCCGGCCCCGGGCAAGGCCGCCGCTGCCGCTGCCCCGGCCGCCGCCGAAACCGCCACCAAGGTCGAGCCGGTCGCCGTTCCGGCCCAGCCGGACAAGCTGGCCGCCCGCGAGATCGCCTCGGCCGGTACCCCGTCCAGCCCGCCGGTGCAGTTCAATGCCGATGGCGTGCTGCCGGCCAAGGTGCCGTACGCCACCCCGGCGGTGCGCGTGTTCGCCCGCGAGCTGGGCGTGGACCTGCTGCAGATCAACGGCACCGAGAAGGGCGGCCGCATCACCAAGGGTGACGTGCAGAAGTTCGTCAAGGCCGCGCTCAGCGGCGGCGTGCCGGCCGCTGCCGGTGGTGCCGTTGCCGCCGGTGGTGGCCTGAACCTGCTGCCGTGGCCGAAGGTCGACTTCAGCAAGTTCGGCGAGACCGAAGTGCAGCCGCTGTCGCGCATCAAGAAGATCTCCGGCGCGAACCTGGCCCGCAACTGGGCGATGATCCCGCATGTCACCCAGTTCGAGCAGGCCGACATCACCGACCTGGAAGGCCTGCGCGTGGCATTGAACAAGGAAAACGAGAAGGCCGGCATCAAGCTGACCATGCTTGCCTTCCTGATCAAGGCCAGTGCTGCGGCGCTGAAGAAGTTCCCGGAATTCAACGCTTCGCTCGATGCCAGCGGTGAAAACCTGACCCTGAAGAAGTACTTCCACATCGGTTTCGCCGCCGACACGCCGAACGGCCTGGTCGTGCCGGTCATCCGCGACGTGGACAAGAAGGGCGTGGTGCAGATCGCGCAGGAAACCGGCGAACTGGCCAAGAAGGCGCGCGACGGCAAGCTGGGCCCGGCCGACATGAGCGGCGGCTGCTTCTCGATCAGCTCGCTGGGCGGCATCGGCGGCACCGCGTTCACCCCGATCGTCAATGCACCGGAAGTGGCCATCCTCGGCGTCTCCAAGTCCTCCATCCAGCCGGTCTGGAATGGCAAGGAATTCGCGCCGAAGCTGATGCTGCCGCTGTCGCTGAGCTACGACCACCGCGTCATCGATGGCGCCCTGGCCGCACGCTTCACCACCTACCTGTCGCAGGTACTGGCCGACATGCGCCGCGTGCTGCTGTAAGGCACCGCTTCGCCCCCACCGTGCGGCTGCCGCCCCCTGGCGCGGCCGCGTGAACAGATGCAGTGACAGCCCGCCGGCCATGCCGGCCGGGCACGAGGAAAACCACCATGGCCACGATTGAAGTCAAGGTTCCCGACATCGGCGATTACAGCGATGTGCCGGTGATCGAAGTGTTGGTCGCCGTCGGCGACACGGTGAAGAAGGATCAGGGTCTGGTGACCCTGGAATCGGACAAGGCCACCCTGGAAGTGCCGTCCTCGGCCGCCGGTGTGGTCAAGGAACTGAAGGTCAAGCTGGGCGACAGCCTGTCCGAAGGCGCCGTGGTCGTGGTGCTGGAAACCGAAGGCGCCGCCGAAGCCCCGGCCAAGGCCGCGGCACCGGCTCCGGCCGCAGCTGCGCCGGCCAGCAAGCCGCCGGTGACCCCGTCGCACCGCGCCCCGGCTGAACCGGCCGCACCGAAGCCGGCGCTGTCCAGCGGCAAGCCGGCCGATATCGAATGCGAAATGGTCGTGCTGGGCTCGGGCCCGGGCGGCTACACCGCCGCCTTCCGCGCCGCCGACGTTGGCCTGGATACCGTGCTGGTCGAGCGCTACGCCAGCCTCGGCGGCGTCTGCCTCAACGTCGGCTGCATTCCGTCCAAGGCGCTGCTGCACGCCGCAGCGGTGATCGACGAAGTGGCCCACGCCGGTGATTTCGGCGTCGAGTTCGGCAAGCCGACCATCACCCTGGACAAGCTGCGCCAGTACAAGGAAAAGGTCGTCAACCAGCTGACCAAGGGCCTGGCCGGCATGGCCAAGCAGCGCAAGGTCCGCAGCGTGCAGGGCGTCGGCAGGTTTGTTTCGGCCAACGAGCTGGAAATCACTGCTGCCGACGGCAGCACCCAGCTGCTGCGCTTCCAGAAGTGCATCATCGCCGCCGGTTCGCAGGCGGTGAAGCTGCCGAACTTCCCGTGGGACGACAAGCGCGTGATGGACTCCACCGACGCGCTGGAGCTGGCCGAAGTGCCGGGCTCGCTGCTGGTCGTCGGCGGCGGCATCATCGGCCTGGAAATGGCCACCGTGTATGGCGCGCTGGGCAGCAAGGTCACCGTGGTCGAGTTCATGGACCAGCTGATGCCGGGCGCCGACAAGGACCTGGTCAAGCCGCTGGCCGACCGCCTGAAGAAGCAGGGCATCGAAGTGCACCTGAAGACCAAGGCCTCGGGCGTCACTGCCGATGCCAAGGGCATCACCGTCACCTTCGAAGCCGCCGAGGAAGGCCAGTCGCCGGCGCTGGCGCAGGGCACCTTTGACCGCGTACTGGTGGCCGTGGGCCGCTCGCCGAACGGCAGGAAGATCGATGCCGAGAAGGCCGGCGTGCAGGTCACCGAGCGTGGCTTCATCCCGGTGGACCGGCAGATGCGCACCAACGTGCCGCACATCTTTGCCATCGGCGACATCGTCGGCAACCCGATGCTGGCCCACAAGGCCACGCACGAAGGCAAGCTGGCCGCCGAAGTGGCCGCTGGCCACAAGAAGGAGTGGGTCGCCCGCGTGATTCCGTCGGTGGCCTACACCAACCCGGAAATCGCCTGGGTTGGTGTCACCGAGACCGAAGCCAAGGCCAAGGGCCTGAAGGTCGGCGTGGCCAAGTTCCCGTGGGCGGCCAGCGGTCGCGCGATCGGCATCGGTCGTACCGAGGGCTTCACCAAGCTGATCTTCGACGAGGAGACCCACCGCATCATCGGTGGTGCGATCGTCGGCGTGCATGCCGGTGACCTGCTGGCCGAGATCGGCCTGGCCATCGAGATGGGTGCCGAAGCCGAAGACATCGGCCACACCATCCACGCGCACCCGACGCTGAGCGAGTCGGTGGCGATGGCCTCGGAAATCTACGACGGCACGATCACCGATCTGTACATGCCGAAGAAGAAGTAAGGCGCCCGCGCCGTTCCGAACGAAAAGCCCTGGCTTCTGCCGGGGCTTTTTCGTTGGCTGCAGGAATGTCTTCGGCTGTTGTCATCGCGAGGGTTGGGGCCGCTGCGCGGGAGGCGGGCATTTCGACAAATGTCCCCCGTCGCCCGCCTGTGGCGGTCGCCTCCTCCTTTACTTTGTCGAAACGCCCGCCACCCGCGCAGCGGCTCGGCTTGCGGACAGTCGAGAACAGCTGCCTGCGGCCGTTTGGATGCCTGACACGCGGAGGGAGTGGGGGTTGCGTGCGAAGTAAAGGAGGAGGCGTCGGCCGCAGGCCGGCGCCGGGGGACATTCGCACGCAGCCCCCGCTCCCTCCAGCGCTCGACCCAGCCGCTCTTGCTCCTGCACACAGGGGAAAACAGCACAAAAAAGCGCGGCCCCGATAGTCCGGAGGCCGCGCCAGGAGAGAGAGTGCCGTGGAAGGGGCGGGGGATCAGAACACGAAGCTGACGCCTGCGACCGGGCCCTTGAATTCCTGCTTCAGGCCGACGGTACCGTCGCTGCCCTTCTTGTCCACGTCCAGCTTGAACCAGTCGTAGCCGGCGAACACGCCGAAGTTCTTGGTGAAGCGGTAATCGACGATGGCATTGGCGCGGCTCAGGTCGCCCTTGTAGTCATCGAAGCTGCCCCAACGCGTGTTCAGGTACTGGCCCTGCAGCGTGATCATCCAGCGCTCGGACGGGGTGAAGGTCATGCGCGCACCCACCACCGGCGCGATGCCGTCGGCCTTCTCGTCGAGGAACTGGCCTTCGTACACGGTGCCCAGGTCGGCATAACCCTTGGTGCTGACCTTGGCGTACTCGCCACCGATCTGCAGGCCGAGGTCGAAGGTGTCGGTATCGACGACCGAATAGTCATAGACCAGGCTGGCCACCTGGTACTTCAGTTCACCCTTCACGAAGCTGCCGGCCGGCACGTTCTCGCCGCCGAAGGAAATGCCCTGGTCCAGTGTCTCGCGGCGATCCTTGTCGTACTTGAAGTAGTTGAACAGCAGGCGCTGGCGGTTGCTGATGCGGAACATGCCGTCGATGCGCGGCTCCCATTCCTTGCCACCCAGCTTGAAGTCCTGGTTCAGGGCGATGTCCTGGCCAGCCACGTTGGTCCTGCCGCGGAGCGTGTTGTCCGAATCGATGTTCATCGCACCCAGGCGGATGGCGAAACGGTCGTCGCCTTCCGCGGCGTGGGCGGCATTGGCGAACGAAGCGCCTGCGGCGAGCAGGGAGAGGGCGAGCAGGGTGGGAACGGAGCGCATCGAAGAGTCCTTGCAGTGGTTCATCAGAATGAAGACCACTGTGCCGGACGGCGGCGTCCACCATCCGTGAACGTATGGTCCACGCGATGTGCACGGTTCAGCGCTGTCGCGACGATGCAAAAAGATGGCCCCGGAGCCGGGCTTCGGGGCCATCGTGGGACCTGCGGGGCGAAGCGTCGACGAGGTTGCTGCAGGCAGGTCGAAAGATCGGACCGGCGCATTCGGCGAAAGTTCCGCAGCCTGCGACCAAAGTTCAATACTGCGCTGCAGCATCATGCGGACGTCATTGTCCCCTGGGTGGCACGCAAAAATGTAACCGTTACCGCAACTTGCGGCCTCCTGGGATGAACAGGGAGCGGTTGTCTCGCAAATTGTCCCATTGCTATAATTTGGCGGCTCGATGAGGCCCCCTCTGCTGTAGCCGCCTCAGCCCTCCACTTGCAACCACGCGGGACGTCCTGTGCTGAACTCCGTTGATGCGGGTCGGCGACTGATGCTGCGCGCCGCGGTCTACCCGCTGGCCGCGGTCGCTGTCCTGGCCCTGGCCTTCCTGCTGGTGGGTCCGAAGTATGCCCTCGGCGCGCTGGCGTCCGGTGTGGCCATTTCGGCCGGTGGCTGGGTGGCAGCGCGGATGGCACTGAGCGGGGGAGCCGTGGCCGCAGGATCGGCGATGGCTCGCCTGATCATTGCGATCGTGGCCAAGTGGGTGGTGGTTTTCGGCGTCCTGCTGGTGGGGTTCCTGGTCTTCAAGCTGCCTGCATTGGCGCTGTTGGCCGGTATCGCCGTCGGCTTGATGTTCCAGGTCCTGGCCATGGCCAGGCGTTGACAGAATTCAATTAACTGAAGGTTCCGGACACATGGCGGGCGAGGCTCTAACCCCTACCAGCTACATCCAGCATCACCTGCACAACCTGACCGCGCCGGTCGGCAAGGGTGAGGGTATGTTCTGGCATATCCACGTCGATACCTTCCTCACCGCGGTCCTGATGGGCCTGGTGATCGTCGTCGCGTTCTGGCTGGGCACCCGCAAGGCCACCGCCGGCGTGCCGGGCAAGTGGCAGGCCTTCGTCGAGATCTGCCTGGAGTTCGTCGACCGCCAGGCCAAGGACACCTACCACGGCAAGAGCAAGCTGGTCACGCCGATCGCCATCACGATCTTCTTCTGGATCCTGATGATGAACCTGATCAAGATGATCCCGGCCGACTTCATCGCCAAGCCGCTGGAATGGGCGGGCATCCACTACTGGAAGCCAGTGCCGACCGCCGACGTCAATGCCACCCTGGGCATGGCTATCAGCGTGTTCTTCCTGATGCTGTTCTTCGCACTGAAGTCGAAGGGCCTGCTGGGCTTCATCAAGGAATTCCTGACGGCGCCGTTCGGCAAGTGGATGATGCCGTTCAACCTGATCCTCAACATCGTCGAGTGGCTGAGCAAGCCGATCTCGCTGGCGATGCGACTGTTCGGCAACATGTTCGGCGGCGAAATCGTGTTCCTGCTGATCTGGGTGCTGGGTGGTGCCGGTTTCTTCGGTGCCATTGCCGGTGGTGCATTCGGTCTGGGCTGGATGCTGTTCCACCTGCTGGTGATCCCGCTGCAGGCCTTCATCTTCATGATGCTGTCGATCGTGTACCTGAGCCTGTCGGAAGACGCTCACTGAGTTTCAAGCTTCAACCAGTTTCACCTTCATCCGTTTCATCACCCTTAGCAACTTAGTTCCTGGAGATAACCATGTACTTCGCCGTCCTGACCAACTTCGCGCAGATTCAGAGCTCCACCGCCCTTGCCGTCGGCATCATGATCGGCCTGGCCGCGCTGGGCGCTGGCCTGGGTCTGGCCATCATGGCTGGTAAGTTCCTGGAGTCGGCCGCCCGCCAGCCGGAACTGATCCCGGTCCTGCAGGTCCGCATGTTCATCACCGCCGGCCTGATCGACGCCGCGTTCATCATCTCGGTCGCCGTCGGCCTGCTGCTGGCCTTCGCCAACCCGCTGTCGGCTGCCTTTGCTGGCGCCGTCACCAAGGCTCTGGCCGGCTGATACAGCGGTTTGAGACGACCGGGTGCTGATGCACCCGGTTTCGGATGAAGGCCGGATGCGCCGCTTCGGCGGCGCGTCCACCCCGAAACCAGCGATCGAGCTAACCATGAATATCAATTTCACCCTTCTTGCGCAGGCGCTCGCCTTCGCTGGTCTGATCTGGATCATCGCGACCAAGATCTGGCCGCCGCTGATGAACGCGATCGAAGAGCGCCAGCAGAAGATTGCTGAAGGCCTCGCTGCTGCCGACCGCAGCCAGAAAGATCTGGCCCAGGCGCAGGAGAAGGTCAACGAAGCGCTGAAAGAAGCACGCACCAAGGCCAACGAGATCATCGACCAGGCCCACGCGCGCGCCAACCAGATCGTTGATGCTGCCCGTAACGAAGCGATCACCGAAGCCACCCGTCAGAAGGAACTGGCCCAGGCTGAAATCGACGCCGCCGCCAACCGTGCCCGTGAAGATCTGCGCAAGCAGGTGTCCGCGTTGGCCGTGACCGGTGCCGAAAAGCTGCTCAAGCGCGAAATCGACGCCAACGCCCACAAGGCGCTGCTCGACGAGCTGGCCTCGGAGATCTAAGGATGAGCCAGGCCCTCACGCTTGCCCGCCCGTACGCCCGCGCCGCGTTCGCGACCGCGCGCGACGAAGGCGCGTTCGCGCCGTGGTCGGACGCCCTGGCGTTCTCCGCCCACGTCGCCGCCGATCCGCGCGTGGCGGCCCTGCTCGCCAACCCGGAGCTGGGCCGTGACGACGCCGTCGCCCTGCTGGCGCCGTTGACCCACGGCGAGACCTACTCGCGCTTCCTGGCCATCCTGGCCGACTCGCATCGTCTGCCGCTGCTGCCGGAAATCTCCGGCATGTTCGATGCCCTGCGCGCCGAAGCCGAGCACGTGGTCAAGGCCACCGTGACCTCGGCGGCCGAGCTGTCGGCCGGTGAGCTGGATGCGATCAAGGTCGCGCTGCGCAAGCGCTTCAACCGCGAGGTCGACGTGACCACCGCGGTCGATGCCTCGCTGATCGGCGGCGCCGTGATCGACGCCGGCGACGTGGTCATCGATGGTTCGCTGAAGGGCAAGCTGGCCCGTCTGCAGACCGCGCTCGCTAACTGAATTCATTTAACGTCCGGCCCCGCTGCCGGCACTAGGACTTGACGATGGCAACCACGCTCAACCCCTCCGAAATCAGCGAACTGATCAAGAACCGCATCGAGAAGGTCAAGCTGGCCGCGGAATCGCGCAACGAAGGCACCGTGACCAGCGTGTCCGACGGCATCGTGCGCATCTTCGGTCTGGCCGACGTGATGCAGGGCGAAATGATCGAACTGCCGAACAACACCTTCGCCCTGGCCCTGAACCTGGAGCGCGACTCGGTCGGCGCCGTGGTCCTGGGTGACTACGAGCACCTGCGCGAAGGCGACGTCGCCAAGACCACCGGCCGCATCCTGGAAGTGCCGGTTGGCCCGGAACTGCTGGGCCGCGTCGTGAACGCGCTGGGCGAGCCGATCGACGGCAAGGGCCCGCTGGGCACCGACCTGACCGCTCCGGTGGAGCGCGTTGCTCCGGGCGTGATCTGGCGCAAGTCGGTCGACCAGCCGGTGCAGACCGGTTACAAGTCGGTCGACGCGATGATCCCGATCGGCCGTGGCCAGCGCGAGCTGATCATCGGTGACCGCCAGACCGGCAAGACCGCCATGGCGATCGACGCGGTGATCAACCAGAAGGGCACCGGCATCAAGTGCGTGTACGTTGCGATCGGCCAGAAGGCTTCGACCATCGCCAACATCGTGCGCAAGCTGGAAGAGAACGGCGCGCTGGCCCACACCATCGTGGTGGCCGCGACCGCTTCCGAATCGGCTGCCATGCAGTACATCAGCGCCTACTCGGGCTGCACCATGGGTGAGTACTTCATGGACCGCGGCGAAGACGCGCTGATCGTGTACGACGATCTGTCCAAGCAGGCCGTGGCCTACCGCCAGATCTCGCTGCTGCTGAAGCGCCCGCCGGGCCGTGAAGCCTACCCGGGTGACGTGTTCTACCTGCACTCCCGCCTGCTCGAGCGCGCAGCCCGCGTGTCCGAGGAATACGTCGAGAAGTTCACCGAAGGCAAGGTCACCGGCAAGACCGGTTCGCTGACCGCGCTGCCGATCATCGAAACCCAGGCCGGCGACGTGTCCGCCTTCGTTCCGACCAACGTGATCTCGATCACCGACGGCCAGATCTTCCTGGAAACCGACCTGTTCAACGCCGGCATCCGCCCGGCCGTGAACGCCGGTATCTCGGTGTCGCGCGTCGGTGGCTCGGCCCAGACCAAGATCATCAAGAAGCTGTCGGGCGGCATCCGTATCTCGCTGGCCCAGTACCGTGAGCTGGCTGCGTTCGCGCAGTTCGCCTCGGACCTGGACGAAGCGACCCGCAAGCAGCTGGAGCGTGGCCAGCGCGTCACCGAGCTGATGAAGCAGAAGCAGTACGCGCCGATGTCGATCGCCAACCAGGCGCTGTCGATCTACGCCGTCAACGAGGGTTACCTCGACGACGTGCCGGTCAACAAGCTGCTGGCGTTCGAAGAAGGCCTGCACGCCCACTTCGCCAACACCCAGGGCGAGCTGGTCAGCAAGGTCAACGCCACCGGCGGTTGGGACAACGACATCGAAGGTGCCTTCAAGAAGGGCATCGCCGAGTTCAAGACCACCGGCAGCTGGTAATCGCGGTCCTGTAGAGCGGAGCCACCGGCTCCGCTGGACCAGATGACAAACGGTTGAACAACGCGGGGCATCAGCCCCGCGCCACGGGAAACAAGAGATGGCAAGCGGACGCGAAATCAAAACCAAGATCAAGAGCGTGCAGAACACCCGCAAGGTGACGCGCGCCCTGGAAATGGTCTCGGCCTCCAAGATCCGCAAGGCGCAGGATCGGATGAAGACCTCGCGTCCGTACGCGCAGGCGATGAAGCAGGTGATCGGCCACCTGGCCCAGGCCAGCACCGACTACCAGCATCCTTTCCTGGTCGAGCGCGAGCAGGTCAAGCGGGTCGGGTTCATCGTGATCTCCTCCGATCGCGGCCTGGCCGGCGGCCTGAACAACAACCTGTTCCGCAAGATGCTGGGCGAAGCCAAGGCATGGCAGGACAAGGGTGCCGAAGTGGACCTGGTGACCATCGGCCAGAAGGCATCGACCTTCTTCCGCCGCGTGAAGGTCAACATGGTCGGCAGCGTGACCCACATCGGCGACGTGCCGAAGCTGGAATCGCTGATCGGTGTGATCAAGGTCATGCTCGACGCCTTCACCGAAGGCAAGGTCGACCGCGTGTACCTGGTCTACAACCGCTTCGTGAACACCATGACGCAGAAGGCCAGCTTCGATCAGCTGCTGCCGCTGCCGCCGGCTGAGAAGCAGGTCGCTCACCACGACTGGGATTACCTGTACGAACCCGATGCCGCGACCGTGCTGGAGCACGTGATGACGCGTTACATCGAGTCGCTGGTGTACCAGGCACTGCTGGAAAACGTCGCCTCCGAGCATGCCGCACGCATGGTTGCGATGAAGGCGGCGAGCGACAACGCCAACAAGCTGATCGGCACCCTGCAGCTCGTCTACAACAAGGCGCGCCAGGCAGCGATCACCCAGGAAATCTCCGAAATCGTCGGCGGCGCGGCAGCAGTCTGACCGCGTTCGTTCAAAGCACACATTAGAGGATGCAGCAATGAGTCAGGGCAAGATCGTTCAGATCATCGGCGCGGTCGTCGACGTCGAATTCCCGCGTGAGTCGGTGCCGAAGGTGTACGACGCACTGAAGGTCGACAACACCGAAATCACCCTTGAAGTCCAGCAGCAGCTGGGCGACGGCGTGGTGCGCACCATCGCCCTCGGTTCCACCGATGGCCTGAAGCGCAACCTGATCGCCACCAACACCAACCGCGGCATCTCCGTGCCGGTCGGTGCTGGCACCCTGGGCCGCATCATGGACGTGCTCGGCCGTCCGATCGACGAAGCCGGCCCGGTGGCCGCCAGCGACAGCTGGGAAATCCACCGTGCGGCCCCGTCGTACGAAGACCAGTCCCCGGCCACCGAACTGCTGGAAACCGGCATCAAGGTCATCGACCTGATGTGCCCGTTCGCCAAGGGCGGCAAGGTCGGCCTGTTCGGCGGCGCCGGCGTCGGCAAGACCGTCAACATGATGGAGCTGATCAACAACATCGCCAAGGCGCACAGCGGTCTGTCCGTGTTCGCCGGCGTGGGTGAGCGTACCCGTGAGGGCAACGACTTCTACCACGAAATGAAGGACTCCAACGTCCTCGACAAGGTGGCGATGGTGTACGGCCAGATGAACGAGCCGCCGGGCAACCGTCTGCGCGTCGCCCTGACCGGCCTGACCATGGCCGAGTACTTCCGCGACGAGAAGGACGAAAACGGCAAGGGCAAGGACGTCCTGCTGTTCGTCGACAACATCTACCGCTACACCCTGGCCGGTACCGAAGTGTCGGCACTGCTGGGCCGTATGCCGTCGGCCGTGGGTTACCAGCCGACCCTGGCCGAGGAAATGGGCGTCCTGCAGGAACGCATCACCTCGACCAAGAACGGTTCGATCACCTCGATCCAGGCCGTCTACGTTCCCGCGGACGACCTGACCGACCCGTCGCCGGCGACCACCTTCGCCCACCTGGACTCGACCGTCACCCTGTCGCGTTCGATCGCCTCGCTGGGTATCTACCCGGCCGTCGATCCGCTGGACTCCACCAGCCGCCAGATGGACCCGCTGGTCATCGGCCACGAGCACTACGACACCGCCCAGCGCGTCCAGCAGACCCTGCAGAAGTACAAGGAACTGAAGGACATCATCGCGATCCTGGGCATGGACGAGCTGTCCGAAGAGGACAAGCAGGCCGTGTCGCGCGCCCGCAAGATCGAGCGCTTCTTCAGCCAGCCGTTCCACGTGGCCGAAGTGTTCACCGGTTCGCCGGGCAAGTACGTGCCGCTGAAGGACACCATCCGTGGCTTCAAGGCCATCGTCGATGGCGAGTACGACCACCTGCCGGAGCAGGCGTTCTACATGGTCGGCGGCATCGAAGAAGCGGTCGAGAAGGCCAAGAAGATGGCCGAGAAGGCCTGATCCGGGACGGGCGGGAGCGATCCTGCCCGACCTGACGCCGGTGCCGGGCAACCGCCCGCACCGGTGGACTCCCACGGTGGCATTGCGCCGCCGCGAACAGCGAAGAGATTTGCATGAGCACGATCCGTTGCGACATCGTCAGCGCCGAGCAGGAAATCTTCCGTGGCGAAGCGACCCTGGTCGTGGCCACCGGTGAGCTGGGCGAACTGGGCATCGCGCCCAAGCACGCGCCGCTGATCACCCGCCTGAAGCCAGGCAAGGTGGTGGTGACCACGCCGAACGGCGAGCAGCTGGATTTCGCCATTTCCGGCGGCATCCTGGAAGTGCAGCCGCAGGTGGTGACCGTGCTGGCCGACACCGCGATCCGCGCACAGGACATCGACGAAGCCTCGGTCCGCAAGGCCAAGGAAGAAGCCGAGCGCATCCTGGCCAACCGTGGTGAAGCCATGGAAATTGCCGAAGCCCAGCAGAAGCTGGCCGAGGCCGTGGTGCAGCTGCAGGCGCTGGAGCGCCTGCGCAAGACCCTCAAGCACTGAGGTTCACGCTGCACCCACGAGAACGCCGGCCCTGCGCCGGCGTTTTTGTTGGTGCCGACCGCACTGGGTAGAGTCGACCGTTGGTCGACTATCGCGCGCAGCGCGGGGTTTTCGCGGCCTGATCGAAGGGCAGTTGACTGACAGTCGACTCTACAGATCCGGATCCCCACCTCGTATCAGCGATACACCACGTAGCGCATCAGCAGGAACGAGACAGCGGCCAGCCCGCCTTCCACCAGCGGCTTGGCCAGCCAGGCGTACTGCAGGCCCAGCGCATGATCCGCGGCAGATACCAGCAGCGTGCTGGCCGTGGTGAGCAGCAGCCACAGTGGCAGGAAGCGCGCGAAGCGGCGCCAGCCCAGCCGTTGCTGGCCATCGGCCGTGGCGAAGGTGATCCGCCCGTTCAACCAGAAACCCAGCAGCATGCCGGCCAGTCGCCCGGCCAGGTTGCCCGGTACCACGGGCACGCCCGCCGCCGTGGCCAGCACGAACACCGCCCAGTCGAGCAGCAGCTGCAGTGCGCCGATGACGAGGTAGGCGCTTCCCTGGCGGAGCAGGCTCATGGTTGGCGTGAGGACGGGCAGGCCCCCATGTTAGCGGCCCACGCACTAGAATCATCGGCAACGAACCACAGATTGCCGTTGCCATGACCCAACCCCTGCACGTCATCATCCTCGCCGCCGGCGCGGGCAAGCGCATGAAATCGGTGCTGCCGAAAGTGCTGCAGCCTATCGCCGGCGAGCCGATGCTGGCACATGTGATTGCCGCGGCACGCGAGCTGCAGCCTGCCGCTATCCACGTGGTCTACGGTCATGGTGGTGAAGCGGTGCGGCAGCACTTTGCGGGCCAGCCTGACCTGCAGTGGGCCGAGCAGGCCCAGCAGCTCGGCACGGGCCATGCGGTGGCGCAGGCAATGCCGCAGGTGCCCGATGCCGCACAGGTGCTGGTGCTGTACGGCGACGTGCCGCTGATCCGCGCGCAGACCCTGCGCGACCTGCTGGCGCAGCCGGGCCGCCTGGCGGTGCTGGTCGCCGAGGTCGACGATCCCACCGGCTACGGCCGCGTGCTGCGCGATGCCGAGGGCAAGGTCGGCTCGATCGTCGAGCAGAAGGATGCCACTGACGATCAACTGCGCGTGCGCACGATCAATACCGGCATCATCGCGGCCGAGTCGACCGCACTGCGCCGCTGGCTGTCGCAGCTTTCCAACAGCAATGCACAGGGCGAGTACTACCTGACGGATGTCTTCGCCTTTGCTGCCCACGAGTACACACCGGCCGAGATGGCGCTGGTCGCCGACGCGCAGGAGGCCGAAGGCGCGAACGATCCCTGGCAGCTGTCGCAGCTGGAGCGGGCCTGGCAGCGGCGCGCGGTGCGTGCGCTGTGCGCGCAGGGGGCGCGCGTGCGTGATCCGGCGCGGCTGGATATCCGCGGCACCGTTACCGTCGGCAGCGATGTGCTGATCGACGTCGACGTCGTGCTGGAAGGCAACATCGTGCTCGGCGATGGCGTCACCGTTGGCCCGTTCAACCGCCTGAAGGACGTCAACCTCGGGCCGGGCACCGAAGTGCGCGCACACTGCGATCTGGAAGGCGTGGTCACCGAGGGCGCTGCGCTGGTCGGCCCGTTCGCGCGCCTGCGCCCAGGTACCATGCTGGCCGATGGCGTGCACGTCGGCAACTTCGTCGAAACCAAGAAGGTCACCCTCGGCGTCGGCAGCAAGGCCAACCATTTGACCTATCTGGGCGACGCGGTCATCGGCAGCAAGGTGAACATCGGTGCCGGTACCATCACCTGCAACTACGATGGCGTGAACAAGTCGACCACCACCATCGGCGACAACGCGTTCATCGGTTCCAACAGCTCGCTGGTGGCACCGGTGACCATCGGCGACGGTGCGACCATCGCCGCCGGTTCGGTCATCACCCGCAACGCCCCGGACGGCAAGCTGACCCTGGCCCGTGCGCGACAGGAAACCATCGATGGCTGGAAGCGCCCGCTCAAGAAGTCCTGAGCCCCGCGTTCCGCATGCCGATGAACTCGGCGTGCTGCCGGGCATCGAGCAGCGCGCTGGCGAGGTGTTGAAGGGCCACGAGGCCTATCCCGTGTTCGCGGGTCATGGGCTGGATCTGGCGACACTGCGCGATGGCCTTCAGCGTGGCCAGCTATGGGTCGTGGATGCCGCCGGGGGCGGCATTGCCGGTTACCTGCTGGCGGGCGAGTTGTGCGGTGAATTCCATGTGCTGCAGATGGACGTCGACCCGGTGCATGCGCGTCGCGGCCATGGCCGTGCGTTGCTGCGGCATGCATTGGCGCAGGCCAGGGCCGCCGGCTTTGCTGCAGCGGTGCTGACCACCTTGAGCGATGTGCCGTGGAATGCAGCCTTCTATGCCAGCGAAGGGTTCGACGTAGTGCCTGAGGCGGAGTGGAACGACGGCCTGCGCGCCGTCATGGCCGAAGAGGCTGCGCTCGGGTTTCCGATGCACCTGCGGGTGGCGATGCGACGGGTCTGGTAGGGGCCGACCTCGGTCGGCACATCCACGCATGGCGTGGATCCACCCCATCGATCCACTCAACCCGCCGGCAGCAGGATCGACACGCACAACCCGCCATCGCCGCGATTCTGCAGCGACACCCGCCCGCCGTGCGCCTCCACGATCTCGCGGGTCAGCGCCAACCCCAATCCGGTGCCGTTGCGCTTGGTCGAATAGAACGGCATCAGCGCGTTCTGCAGTACCTGCTCGTTCATGCCCTTGCCGCGGTCCAGCACGTCCAGGCGCAGCCATTGCGGCAGCCGTGTCAGCTGCACCTGCACGTCATCGTTGGGTGGGTCGGCTTCCGCGCAGGCTTCGTGCGCGTTCTTCAGCAGGTTCAACAGTGCCTGCCCGAACTGCGCGATGTCGATGCGGCTGCTCAGCGCTTCGTCCGGCTCGCGCTCCATGGTGAACGGAATCTGCTGGCGCAGGCTGGACAGGAACGGCGCCCAGTGCACGGTCTGCAGCTGTGGCTGGGGCAGCTTGGCAAAGCGCGCATAGCCACGGATGAAGCCCTCCAGGTGGCGCGCACGGTCTTCGATGGTGGTGAAGATTTCCGGCAGCCGGTCGAAGCGTTCGCGCTGCACCAGCACGCCGCCGGAATGGGCCAGCGAAGCGATCGGCGCCAGCGAATTGTTGAGCTCGTGGCTGATCACCCGGATCACCTTCTTCCAGGTCTGCACCTCCTGGCGGCGCAGTTCGGCGGTCAGCAGGCGTACCAGCAGCAGGTCGTGCGGGCGGCCGTTGAGCTGGAACGCGCGGCGTGAGAGGTGGTAGACCTGCTCGTCTTCCTCGTCGCCGTCCTCGCCTTCGGCATGCACCGCGAACAGGCTGTCGCCGCCGCGGGCGATCGCGTCGCGCAGCTCCACCGGCACCTGTTCCAGCACATCCTCCAGGCGCTGGCCTTCCAGCTTCCAGCCGCCGTGCAGCAGCTTGCGCGCGGCCAGGTTGGAGAACACCACGCGGGCGATGCCATCGCCGCCGGACGCGATCAGCAGCATCGCCACCGGCGTGTTCTGCACCATGGTGTCGAGCAGCAGTTCGCGCTGCACCAGCCCTTGCCGCTGCGCACGCAGCACATCGCCCAGCTCGCGGTGCGCCTGCACCAGGTCGCCCAGCTCATCATTGCCCGGCCAGTGCACGCCGAAGTTGTACTCACCATCGCGGTAGCTGCTGGTGGTGCCGGAGAGCGCGCGCATCAGCGAGCGCACCGGTGCGGTCGCGCGGCGCAGGGTCCACCACATCAGCGACAGCAGGACCAGCGTCGATACCGTGGTGATCACCCAGCCGTGATCCATCCAGTACGCCAGCAGCCACGGCAACGCGGCAGCCAGCGCGAGCACCGGCAGCAGGCGCAGGAACAGGCGGAAGGTGAACGAGCGCCGCTTCATTCGCGCGGAATGCCGTGGCGGTCCATGCGCCGGTACAGCGCCTGGCGGCTGAGCCCGAGCTCGGCCGCGGCCTGCGCGATCACGCCATGGTTGCGTGCCAGCACATCCTCGATGCGCGCGCGATCAGGATCGTTGCCTGAAACCGGTGCCGGGCGCGATGCCGCCGCAGTGCGCGGCAGGTTGAGGTCGGCCACTTCGATGCGGCTGCCGGTGGCCAGCAGCTGGGCGCGCTGGATCACATTGCGCAGTTCGCGCACATTGCCGGGCCACGGATGCCGCTGCAGCGCCGTGGCCGCGGCGCTGGACAGTGGCTTGTCGGAGGCCAGGAAGCGCTCGGCCAACGGCACGATGTCGCCCGGGCGTTCGGCCAGTGGCGGCAGCACCAGTTCCACCGTGTTGAGGCGGTAATAGAGATCTTCGCGGAAGGTGCCGTCGCGGATCATGGCCGGAAGGTCGGCATTGGTCGCACTGACCACGCGCACCTTGACCTGGCGCTCGCGGTTGGAGCCCAGGCGCTCGAAGCGGCCGGTTTCCAGCACGCGCAGCAGCTTCATCTGCCCGCCCAGCGACAGGTTGCCGATCTCGTCGAGGAACAGGGTGCCACCGTCGGCTGCTTCGAATTTTCCTTCGCGTGCCTTGTTGGCGCCGGTGTAGGCACCGGCCTCGGCGCCGAACAGTTCCGCTTCGATCAGTTCCGACGGCAGCGCGCCGCAGTTGACCGTGATGAACGGCCCCTTGGCCACCAGCGAATTGGCCTGGATGATCTGCGCGATCTTCTCCTTGCCTGCGCCGTTGGGGCCGGTGATCAGCACCGGTAGCTCCGAGCGCGCGACCTGGCAGGCCAGGGCGATGACACGCTCGCTGGCCGGGTCGGCGAACACGGCGCCGCACAGGTCGTACTTCTCTTCCAGTGCGTTGCGCTGGCGCAGTTCACGGCTGCGACGCCGGTCCAGTTCGCGACGCGCCTCGGACAACTCCAGCAGGTTGTTGACCGTGGTCAGCAGCTTGCGGTCGTCCCACGGCTTGGCCAGGTAGTCGGCGGCACCGGCCTTGACCAGGTCCACCGCGCTGCTCAGATGGGTCCAGGCCGTGAGCAGGATCACCGGCAGGTCAGGGTGGCGTTCGCGGATCTGCGCGAACAGGGCCTCGCCTTCTTCCCCGGACGTGGTGTCCTCGCTGAAGTTCATGTCCTGGATCACCAGGTCGACCGGCTGCGACTCGAGCAGTGCCAGGCCCTCGGTCGGGCTCTGTGCCTGCAGGGTGTCGATGTCGTGCAGGGAGAACAGCACGTCCAGCGCGGTACCCACGCTGGCGTTGTCGTCGATGATCAGGATCGAAGGCATCAAGCGGTTCTGCAGAAAGGGATGGGCGGCGCCGTTGGAGCCGTTCGTGTCCACACGCCGGGAGAGCCCGGCGCCACCCATCAAGCATAGCCAAACCCGTGGCCGCAGGCGCGGTCCGGGCCTACCGCGGCGGAGGGGGCGGTGGCGGCGGCGCCGGAGCAACCAGTGCCAAGCGCCAGGCAGCCGCATTCACCGGCACGGTCAGTTCGCGCCTGTCGCGGCGCAGCAACAGGTAGGCGGTGGGGGCGGTGGAGTGGCGCAGGGCTTCGGTCAGATGCTCGATCCTGCGCACGGCGGTGTCATCCACGCGCAGGATGCGGTCACCGCTGCGCACGCCGAAGCGGGCTTCGGGGGCTGCGGCTTCCACCCGCACCTGGCCCTCGGTCGAGCGCAGCGCCAGCCGTGCATCCTGCTGGCGCCACTCCAGCGTCTGCGCGCTGCTGCTGCCGGCCAGCGCCGGCAGGGATGGAAGCAGCATCAGCAGCAGCCAGCAGGCGCGCATCTCAGGCGCCCCGGGTGGCAACCGCCGGCGGTACCGCTGCGGCACGCCGGGCCGGCCCGAACACCGCGATCTGGCCCAGTGCCCACAGCAGCAGCGCACCCAGTGGCAGGTAATACAGCGGCATGCGCGGCAGCTCGTACATGTTCATCAGGGCGAGGTTGATGGCGTAGGCCGCCAGCATGCCCAGCACGATGCCCAGTGTGGCCAGCAGGAAGTTCTCGGTCTGGAAGTAGCGCAGGATCTGCCCGCGGGTAGCGCCGAGCGCGCGGCGGATGCCGATCTGCTTGCTGCGCTGCTGCACCCAGAAGCTGGCCAGGCCGATGATGCCCAGCGCGGTGACCACCAGCAGCGAGATGCTGACGGTGATCAGCAGGCCGACCATTGCCCGGTCGTTCTTGAAGAAGTCCTTGCGCTGGTCCTCATAGGTCAGCTTGTCGCGCATCAGCCGGTTGGGGTCGATGCGTTCCAGCGCCGCGGCCGCAGCATCGAGTACTTCCTGGCGCCGTGCCGGATCGGTCCGCAGCACGTACGTGCCGCCTTCATCGAAGGACCGCTGCAGCGGCAGCAGCATCGAATTGGTCCAGTTGTCGTTCCAGCCATTGGGCGTGCTGAGCGTGTCGACGATACCGACCACGTTCAAGGGTTGCTTGCCCATGTAGTAGGTCTTGCCCAGCGCGCTGCCGTTGGGCTCCATCTTCGCGGCGGTGCTCTGGGTGAGGATCACCGGGACGGCCTTCTGCTTGGCACCGCCCTTGGAGGCTTCCTTGAACTCGATGTACTCGCCGGGAAGGAAATCGCGGCCCGCGATGAGGTTGATCCCCATCGTGCCCAGCCCGCCTTCGGACAGGGTGTACATCGACGCATTCGTGGTCGGGCGCTCCTGGTCGACCTCGCGGGAGATGCTGCTGCTGGACGAGCCGTTGCGGAACGGCACCTGGTTGATGATGGTGGCACTGGTGACGCCGGGAATCGCGCGCAGTGCCGCCAGGTCTTCGCGGGTGCGCGCCATGGCATTGGTCTGCTCGCCGATGCCACTGACACGCAGCATCACCAGTTCGTTCTCGGCGATGCCGCTGGGCATGCTGATCTTGTCGACGCGCTGGCTGACCAGGAACAGTGCGTTGCAGACGATGGCGCAGGTCAGTGCGACTTCCAGCACGATCAGGGCGGCAGCGGTCTTGTGCCGGCGCAGGGTGCTGAGGATGGGGCGGATGTCCATGGGAGTCCTCGTTCTCGTGCTTACTGCGACTTGAGCTGGATGGCCGGGGTGACCTGCATCGCGCGCCAGGCCGGCAGGAAACCGGCGGCAAGGCTGGCGAACAGGGTCAGGCCCAGTGCGAGCAGCAGCATGCTGCCGTCCAGATGAGCGAGCTGGGCGTAGTCCACCGGTTGCTGGCGCACCGCGTACAGGCCGAGCAGGGCCAGCCCGATGCCGAGCACGCCGCCGACCACGCCGACCGCGCCGGCTTCGACCAGGCACTGCAGGAAGATCTGCCCACGGCTGGCGCCCAGGGCGCGGCGCACACCGATCTCACCGCTGCGGCGCAGGAACTTGGCCAGCAGCAGGCCCACGGTGTTGACCAGGCAGACGCCGAGGAAGCCCAGTGCCAGCCACAGCTGCAGGCGTACGTCGCTGGGTACTGCGCCGTTGAAGTCCAGCCATTCCATCACGGTGCGCAGGCGCACGTTCGGCGGGTGCTTGAAGCGGCCTGCCTCGCGCTGCTGGGTCGAGTAGTTTTCCAGGTAGCGGCGGTAGTCGGCGGCCTTGGACGGGTCCAGTTCCACCCAGTACTGCAGCCAGGCGCACGGTGCATTGAGCGAGTAGCTGTTGCCGTCGGGGTTCTCGCCGAAGCAGTTCATGTTGCCGTTGTTGCCGAGCTTCAGGTCGAACGAGGTGGAGATCGGCAGCAGCAGATCTTCGTCCTTGCCGTAGCTGCCGGTGGTCAGATCGTAGAAGTGCGGCTCCGGGCTCCACTCCTTCATCACGCCGACCACGCGATAGCTCTGGCCTTCCATGCGCACGTCGCGCCCCACGCTGTTGGCGCCCTGGAACAGCTTGTCGTTGAGCGCCTTGGAGATGACCACCACGCGGGCGCGAGCGTTGTCATCCTCGCGCGTCCAGGGGCGACCGTACTGCATGGGTACCTCGAACATCGGGAAGAAGTCGGCCGAGGTCCAACGGGTGTCGATGCTGAAGGGCTTGAGCGTGCTGTTGTCCGGCTCGATGGTGCCGCCGCCGCCGCTCATCAGCGCCTGGCGCTCACCCTTGGCTTCGCGCAGCAGCGCTTCACCGTCGAAGCGGGTCAACTGGGTTTCCGGCTCCTCGCCGGCGACATAGGCGCCGGTCGCGGCGTCGAGCTGCACGTAGAACAGCCGGTCGCTCTTGCCGGGAATCGGGTCGCCGGACAGCACGTGGAAGACTGTCAGCGTGGTCATCGAGGCGCCGATGCCGAGTGCGATGGCAACCACCATCAGCGCGGTCAGGACCTTGTTGCGGCGGAAGCTGCGCGCCGCCAATCGGGCGTAGTAGGCGAACATGGTTGGGCCCTCACTCGTTGACGGCGACGATGTGGCGCGGCGGGGTGGCCAGCACCGGCTCGCGTACCAGGTCGGTCACCTGGCCGTCGACGATGTGCACGTTGCGCTGCGCGCGCGCGGCCAGTTCCGGATCGTGGGTGACCATCACGATGGTGGTGCCGGCGGCGTTGATTTCCTCCAGCAGCTCCATCACGCCACGGGCCATCTGCGTGTCCAGGTTGCCGGTCGGTTCGTCGGCCAGCAGCAGGCGCGGGCTGCCGGCCAGGGCGCGTGCGATCGCGGCGCGCTGCTGCTGGCCGCCGGACAGTTCATTCGGGTAGTGCTTCATGCGCGAGCCGAGGCCGACCTGGGTCAATGCCTTCTCGATGCGTTCGCGGCGCTCGTTGGCGCTCATCTTTCGGTAACGCAGCGGCACGTCAACGTTGTCGAACAGGTTCAGGTCGGGGATCAGGTTGAAGCCCTGGAAGATGAAGCCGATCTTCTGGTTGCGCAGGCGGCTGCGGGCATCGTCGCCCAGCGTGCTCACGTCCTGCCCGTCCAGCATGTAGGTGCCGCTGGTGAAGGTTTCCAGCAGGCCGGCGATGTTGAGGAAGGTGGTCTTGCCGGAGCCGGACGGGCCGGTGACGGCGACGAACTCGCCTTCCTTGACCTGCAGTTCCAGCGAGCGGAGTGCGTGGGTTTCCACCTGTTCGGTGCGGAAGACCTTGGCGACCGAACGCATTTCGAGCATGTACATGGGGTGTCCTCTCTCCAGGATTCAGGGTTCTGATATCAGTTGACGGAGACGCGTTCGGCGTCCTTGAACAGGTCGCTGCCGGAGACCACGATGCGGTCTCCCGGTTGCACACCCGACTTGATTTCCACTTCGCCCAGGCTGCTGACGCCCAGTTCCACCGGACGGCGCACGGCGGTGCGGCCATCCATCACGTAAGCGATGCCGTTGCCCTGTTCGACGAACGGGCCACGCTCGACCTTCAGCACGTTTCTGCGGGTATCGAGCAGCACGCGCACCGACATCCGCTGGCTCTGACGCAGGCCTTCCGGCTGCGCGCTGGCGAAGCGAACGCGGGCGTTGACCTCGCCGTTGACCACCTCCGGCGACACCGCGCTGATCTCGCCCGGGAACGGCTGGCCGTTGCCGCCGGTCAGCTGTGCGGGCATGCCGATCGCCAGGTCACGGGCGAAGCTCTCCGGAACCTTGATCTCGACTTCGAACTTGGACAGGTCGACCACGCCCAGCACCGGTGCGTTGGCGGCGAGGTTGGTGGACTGGATCGCCTGCACCTGGCCGACCTGGCCATCGAACGGCGCGCGCAGGGTCAGTGCATCGACCTGGCGCTGGACTTCGGCCACCACGGCCTTCTGGCGATCGGCCAGCAGCCGCTTGTTGCGTGCGTCCAGGTCGGCGCCCTGGCTCTGCAGGCGTGCATCGGTGGTGGCGTTGGCCAGGGTGATGTCGGCCTTCTTCAGCGAGTCCTTGGCCTTGGCCAGGTCGATCTGCGGCACCGCACCGCCGTCGTAGCCGCGCTGGTAGCGCTGCAGGTCGCGGTCGGCGGCCTGCCGTTCGATGGTGGCCTGGTCGGTTTCCTTGCGCGACTTGGCGCGGGCCAGGGTCGCGTCCAGCGCGGCGCGGCTGGCCTCGGCCTCCAGGCCGGCCAGGGTGGCCTGTTCCTGGGCCAGCTTGCTGCGCAGTTCCGGGCTGTCGATGATCGCCAGTTCCTGGCCCTTCTTGACTACGTCGCCGGCGACCACCTTCAGGTCCACGGTACCGGCCGAGATGGCGTACAGGATCGGGCTGTTGGCGGCGATCACCCGGCCGTCGGCCGCGATGTCACGGACCAGGTCGCCCTGCTTCACTTCGGCGATGCGTACGCGGCTGCTGTCGAAGGAGCGGCTGGCGTTGGACCAGGCGTGCACGGCCCAGCCGATGCCGGCCAGCAGCACGAGGGCGCCCGCCGCCGGCCAACGGTAGCGGTGCCAGTTGGCGCGGGTGGCGCTGGCCGGTGCGGAGGAAACGATCTGGTCCTGGGCGGAAGTGTCGCGGATCATCGGATGCGTGCCTTGCGGTGGTAGCCAATACCAAGCACGTAGCGTGCCAACTTTATTCTGTTTCAGATCAACGGTTTGGCGGACTCGTCGCGGTGTCCGGGTGTCCGCGGACACCTTTCCGGACACTTTCATTAAGCGGACAGGAGGGGGAACCCGGGCACGCAGGCTAGAATGCGCCGATCGTCTTCAAGGAATTGCGTGACATGTGTGGAA
Source organism: Stenotrophomonas maltophilia (assembly GCF_001274595.1). GTDB lineage: Bacteria > Pseudomonadota > Gammaproteobacteria > Xanthomonadales > Xanthomonadaceae > Stenotrophomonas > Stenotrophomonas forensis. The sequence continues at coordinate 4,155,298 of NZ_CP011010.1, read as the reverse complement.
TCGTGGGTGCGATCGCCGATCGCGACGTAGTGCCGGTGCTGATCGAGGGCCTGAAGCGACTTGAATACCGCGGCTACGATTCCTCGGGCATCGCCGTGATCGACCAGGGCGCCCGGCCGGAGGTCCGCCGCGTGCGCCGTACCGGTCGTGTGTCGGAAATGGCTACGGCGGCCGAGGCTGAAGGCTTCAATGCGGTGCTGGGCATCGGCCACACCCGTTGGGCCACCCATGGCGGTGTCACCGAAGCCAACGCGCACCCGCATATCAGCCAGGGCGTGGCGCTGGTGCACAACGGCATCATCGAGAACCACGAAGAGCAGCGCGAAAGGCTGCGCGCGCTGGGCTACACCTTCGAATCCCAGACCGACACCGAAGTCATCGCGCACCTGATCCATCATCATCTCAAGGATGGCGACGACCTGCTGCTGGCGCTGCAGCACACGGTGAAGGAGCTGACCGGTGCCTACGCACTGGCCGTGGTCAGCCGCGCCGAGCCGGAGCGCTTCGTCTGCGCGCGCATGGGCTGCCCGCTGCTGGTCGGCCTGGGCGAGGGCGAGAACTTCGTCGCCTCCGATGTCTCGGCGGTGATCTCGGCCACCCGCAAGGTGATTTTCCTTGAAGAAGGCGACACGGCCGAGATCCGCCGCGACGGTGTGCGCGTCTTCGACGAGCATGACCAGCCGGTCGAGCGCGACGTGCATCTGTCCGATGTGTCGCTGGCCTCGCTGGAACTGGGCCCGTACCGCCACTTCATGCAGAAGGAAATCCACGAGCAGCCGCGTGCGCTGGGCGACACCATCGAGGCGGCAATCGACGCCGGTGGTTTCCCGGCCGAACTGTTCGGCAAGAACGCCGAAGCGGTGCTGTCGGGCATCGAAGGCGTGCAGATCATCGCCTGCGGTACCAGCTATTACGCCGGCCTGACCGCGCGCTACTGGATCGAAGCCATCGCCGGCCTGCCGTGCAGCGTGGAGATCGCCAGCGAATACCGCTACCGCGCCGCCTATGCGAACCCGAAGCACCTGATCGTCACCATCTCCCAGTCCGGCGAAACGCTGGATACGATGGAAGCGCTGAAGTACGCCAAGTCGCTGGGCCACAAGCACACGCTGTCGATCTGCAACGTGCCGGAAAGTGCGATCCCGCGCGCCAGCGAGCTGGTCTGCTACACCCGCGCCGGTGCCGAGATCGGCGTGGCCTCGACCAAGGCCTTCACCACCCAGCTGGCCGCGCTGTTCCAGCTGACCGTGGTGCTGGGCAAGCTGCGTGGCCGCATCGACGCAGCGCAGGAAGCGGACTACCTGGAGCAGCTGCGCTTCCTGCCGGGCAGCGTGCAGCACGCACTGAACATGGAGCCGCAGATCGCGGCATGGGCCGAGCGTTTCGCGCGCAAGAGCAGCGCGTTGTTCCTGGGCCGCGGCCTGCACTACCCGATCGCGCTGGAAGGCTCGCTCAAGCTCAAGGAAATCTCCTACATCCACGCCGAAGCCTATCCGGCGGGCGAGCTGAAGCACGGCCCGCTTGCGCTGGTGGACGAGGACATGCCGGTGGTGGTGATCGCCCCCAACGACAGCCTGCTGGAGAAGGTGAAGTCGAACATGCAGGAAGTGCGCGCCCGTGGTGGCGAGCTGTTCGTGTTCGCCGACCAGGACAGCAACTTCAACGAGTCCGAAGGCGTGCACGTGATCCGCACGCCGCGCCACGCCGGCGTGCTCAGCCCGATCGTGCACACCATTCCGGTGCAGCTGCTGGCGTACCACACCGCACTGGCGCGTGGCACCGACGTGGACAAGCCGCGCAACCTGGCCAAGAGCGTGACGGTGGAGTAACGCCGGCTGCTCGGCCTGGATGCGGTACACGAAGGGGGCCCATGTGGCCCCCTTTCGTTTGCGCCGGTAACCGCATCAAGTGGGACAGTCGCCGGTCGTTCTGTCCGCCGCCGGCAGGCCGCAATCAATCTTTAATGCGCAATGCCGCCTGTATTCAGCGGCGGTTTCAGCCGCGGTGCCATTCTCTGGATCGTCGCTTGGTTCCCACGACGAACTGTCCTATCGATGCCGGTAGTGACCGATGGTCGCAGTCGTAGAATCGATCTGACCGAGGCATGGGTTGTGCGGTTGAACCCACCTCGTTCGCGTTGCAGTACGTCGCCTGCCGATGCATCTCCCAGGGCGGGCACGTGCGCCAGACGTGCGCTGAAAGGTCTGTTCCCGGGGAGGGGGCGTATCGGAAGAGCACACTTTTTTGACTTCAGTGACCTGCACCAGGAAACAAGAATGAACGTCCGCGAACTCCTGCAATCCAAGAAAGAAGCTGTCATCACCATCGACGCCGAAGACACCATCGGTGCCGCCGCCCACAAGATGAGCGCGAACAGGATCGCTGCGCTGGTGGTGATGAAGGACGATGCCCCGGTCGGCATCATTTCCGAAAAGGACATCGTGCGTACCCTGGCCGATGACGGCCCGCAGGCCGGCCGCCGGGTGATTTCCAGCGTGCCGACCACCGGCCTGGAAGGCATTGCGCCGGAAGCGACCCTGAAGCAGGCCATGTCGTTGATGACGTACTCGCGGCGCCGTCATCTGATGGTCACCGAGGGCACCCGCCTGGTCGGCATCCTCAGCCTGGGCGACATCGTGAAGAACCTGCTGGGCGAGCTGGAGCTGGAAAAGGCCGTGCTTCAGGACATCTACATGGCCGCTCACTGAAGCGGCATGAGTTGCTGATTGGTTGGGTCGGCCCATCCAGCGTGGGCCGACCTCGATTGTTCTCCCTCTGCAGGATTTCAGGGGCGTGCCAGTCCCAGAGCGGCAGCGTCGATTGATTCTGCTCACTGATTGCCAGATGCTCCTTGAAATGGAGATTCGAGCAGGGGTGGAGAAGTGAACCGGACGGGTGGCGCGCTCGACGCGGATGAAGGGGTGCCGTTGGAGCAGTTACGGGAGCCGATGGGGCGGCAGCTGGAGCTTGTCGCCCATCCCAAGAGCGTTCGCCTTCCTCTGCAGGACATCACGCCTGAGAACTTCGAGAAGCTCGTAGCGCGACTGGCAAACTGCGCGCCCAGTGCCATGTTCAGGGCGCAGCGGATCGGAAAGTCGGGCTCCGCCCAGTCGGGAATTGACGTTCAGTGCAGGGTTTTTGATAGCGATCGCTTTGACTGCTACGAGGCAAAACGGGTCGTCGAGATCCGCCGAGGTACGTTGAAGAAGTGGGTCGGCAGTTTTCTTGAGGGAACGCACGCCGACACGGCTGCCAGTTTCCACCTCTGCACCACTTACGCCGTTTCCGACGAAACGGCCTTGCAGGAAGAGTGGAAGGACTGCGAACGGCTGTTACTGGATCGTCAGATCCATCCTCACCTCTGGGACCGCGCAGTACTCAATGACCTGCTCAGGGAGCAGTGGCAGATCGTTGCTGAGCTTTATGGTGAGGGGGTAGCGAATGGCTTCTGCGTATCTGCCGCGCCGCCGTTGCCGGTTCCCCAGGAAAGCAGCTTCGCCATTCGCAAAGAGACTCTCTACGGCCCGTCGCTCCAGCTCCAAAACCGCAGCATTGCCTGCTCAGTTCATCTTCCTGAGCGTCTTGACCGGCAACTTTCAGCTGCGCTGTCCTTCTCGCGGGCGGACATTTCAGGGATATCCATAGCGCTGTCTTCCCGGGAGCTGCTGGGCTGGGCCCACTGGAGGGTGCATGCAGATGCGTCAATGGAGCGTCCCTATGCCATCCCGCATGCCAACCGTGCAGGGGCATTTTTGCTGATGGGGCGCCACGCAAGACTTTCATTGAACGAGGCGGAGGTGGCGGACCTTGACTGGATTCTCGAGCGCGCCTGGAAGCACATCCATCAGGCTTGCCTGGCGTACGTTTCCGCGTTTCGCTCTTTCGATTTCGAATTGATTCAACATCATCCTTCGGCGGTTGGGCTGATTTCGGTGAAGCCTTGGCTGTGGGCCCAGATGCTGGCATTCGCACGTATTCATGACACCGCACGGGGGGACGGACCATGGCATGTGTTCGACGCATCACGGTCTCTCCTGAAGATCTACACCTGCCGTGACGGAGAGCGCTTCGACCAGGGCTACCACGCAATCATGTACGCGTATTCCGAAGGTGTTATGTGGTCAGACACGCGCAGCAACATCACCATCGGTTGGAGCCCGACGGATCCGCGGACGGCGTGTTCCGTACGAAGGCAATGGGATGCTCGCTTCACTCACGATTGGCTTTTGCAGGAGCTGATCCCGGAAGTGATCCGCTGGGTGGGTTCGGAGGAAAAACGCGGTGCTGCGGCGGCATGGTGGCGCATGCCATCCCGCTCCGCGCAGACGTTGCCACCGCAGGTCTCTGATCTGGCACATTCACTGGCCCGGGAGGGGAAGATGGACGCATGGACCGACGCGGCAAGTGACACGCTGCAGGCTCATGTTGGCGTACTGCAGTCGCACTTCACTTGCCAGGCATCAAAGGCGCCGCTCGGGTTGGAGTGCATGCGCAACGTGTTGGATTGTATTGACTGTGCCCTGCCTTTCTCCCGTCTTCCTACCGAGGGCTACTTGCGCGGGAGTCTGGGGCTCAATGACGCAGGGGATCTGGCCAAGGCAATCCGGAACAAGGCCAGTACTCTTGAAGCAGGTGTCGATTGTTCCGCAATGGATTTTGCCCTGCGTGGTTTGTTGGAAGTGCTTTGCTATGCGCCGAGCCTTCCCATGAGCAATCGGAATCACATTGAACAACTGCTGCAGCCGCTATGGGACCGACGCAACGAGGACGTACTTTGCGAACTTTTCAGTCGGTAGCCCTGGCTGAGGCATCCGTCTGATCACTGGCAGCCTCGTTGCGCGATCTGCCTTCTAGAACGTGACCCTTACCGAGTCGGCGCTGTAGCTCGCCGGGCCGTGGTAGACCACTTCGATGTTGTTGCCGTCCGGGTCGAGCACGAAGGCGCCGTAGTAGCCCGGGTGGTAGGGGCGTTCGCCCGGCGCGCCGTTGTCGGTGCCGCCTGCGGCCAGGGCAGCGGTGTGGAAGGCATCGACCGTGGCCGCATCACGCGCCTGGAACGCCAGATGATGGCGTCCGGTCAGCTGGCCGGCAGCGGCTTCGCTGCTGGCGGTGGAAATGAACAGCTCGTCGGCCCAGAAATAGTCCGGGCCTTCACCGGCAATGGGAATGCCGATGCTGTCGAACACCGCCTGGTAGAAGCGGCGGCTGGCGGCCAGGTCACGCACCACCAGCTGCAGATGGTCGATCAGTCGCCCGCGGTGCAGTTCCATCGTTTCCATACCAACCTCACAAAAAAGGGGACGGAGGGAATTAAGTCGCTTCCGGCCAATAGTGCCAGAAACGGCTTAATCCCCTCCGTCCCCTTTCTGGTCAGTTGGCGATGATCTCGACCCAGTAGCCGTCCGGGTCCTTGATGAAGGCCAGGTTCTTCATGCGGCCGTCGGTCAGGCGCTTCTGGAAGGTCACGCCGAGGTCCTCGAAGCGCTGGCAGGCGGCTTCGATGTCCGGCACCGACACGCAGATGTGGCCGAAGCCGCGCGGGTCGCTGTTGCCATCGTGGTAGACCGCGCCGTCCTGGGCCTCGGTGCCATGGTTGTGGGTCAGTTCCAGCACGCCCGGCAGGCCGGCCATCCACAGGCGGCGCTGGGCGTCGTCTTCCGGTACCGCGGCGCCAGCCGGCACGTAGGCCAGGAAGTACAGGCTGAACTGGGCCTCCGGGAAGTCGCGCTTGTCGATCAGCTGGTAACCGAGCACGCGGGTGTAGAAGTCCAGCGAGGCGGTGATGTCCTTCACTCGCAGCATGGTGTGGTTGAACACGAAGCCGCGGGTCTCGGCCGGGGCCTGGGCGGCGACGCCGGGGACATCGCGCAGGGCGGGAATGGTCATGGGGGGAGATCCTTCAGACAGGGCCGTTGCCGGCCGGATGTCCCCATTCTAGCGAGCAGCACCTGACCGCACCGCGACGTACAATGGTCGGATCGCACCGTTCCGTCCCGATACCGATGGCCCGCCATGTCGCAGCGTGAATGGGTGGCTGCTGCCATCCGCAAGATCGAAGCTGATTTCAACCGTTCCGCCGATACCCACCTGATTCCTCTGGCGCTGCCTGGGTTCGAGGGCATCGAGCTGTACCTGAAGGATGAATCGAGCCATCCCACCGGAAGCCTGAAGCACCGGTTGGCGCGCTCGCTGTTCCTGTATGCGCTGGCCAATGGCTGGCTGCGCGAGGGCCGGCCGGTGATCGAGGCCTCCAGCGGCTCGACCGCGGTGTCCGAAGCCTATTTCGCGCGCCTGCTCGGGCTGCCGTTCATCGCGGTGATCCCGGCCACCACCTCGCCGGAGAAGATTGCGGCGATCGAATTCCATGGTGGCCGCTGCCACCTGGTCGAGCGCGCCTGCGACCTCAACTGCGATTCGGAAAAACTGGCCCGCGAAACCGGCGGCCACTTCATGGATCAGTTCACCTACGCCGAGCGCGCCACCGACTGGCGTGCCAACAACAACATCGCCGAATCCATCTTCAAGCAGATGGCCGAGGAACCCAGCCCGATCCCGGAATGGATCGTGTGCAGCCCCGGTACCGGTGGTACCGCCGCGACGCTGGGCCGCTATGTCAGCTATCGCCGGCACGACACCCGCATCCTGTGCGCGGACCCGGAAGTCTCGGTGTTCTTCGATGGCTACAAGGCTGCCGTGGCCGGTGAGCCGGACTGGCGAGGCCTGACCTGCAGCGGTGGTTCGCGCGTGGAAGGCATTGGCCGGCCGCGGGTGGAGCCGAGCTTCATCCCGACCAGTGTCGATGCGATGGTGAAGGTGCCCGACGCGCTGAGCCTGGCCGCGATGCGCCATGTCAGCCGCCAGCTCGGCCGCCGCGTCGGTGGTTCCACCGGCACCAACTTCATCGGCGTACTGCAGGCCGCGCAGTGGATGCGCGAGGCCGGTCACCACGGCAGCATCGTCAGCATCCTGTGCGACAGCGGCGAGCGTTACGCGCAAAGCTATTACGACCCGGCGTGGTACGTGCGGCAGGGCATTGATGTCGAGCGCGCCGATGCGCTGCTGGCGGCAGCGGTGGCCGGGCAGGGCTTGCCGGAACTGCCGTGGAGCAGTCTGGAAGCGCTGTAGCGGCCGTGTAGAGTCGAGCCATGCTCGACTCCGGTAAAGAGCCGTCGAGCATGGCTCGACGCTACATATTCAGTACCCCGCCGCGGTGAACGCATCCAGCACCGCATCACGCAAGGCATCGGGCAGCGCCTCGATGTCCATCGCGCGATCATCCAGGTGCAGGCTGGGGTCCAGCGTGCTGGCGCGGCCCTGGGCCAGGGCCTGCAGCCACAGCAGCACGCAGATCACGAACTCGCGTTCATGGCCCAGCTGCAGCTGGCTGGCGCCGCGCTCGATCACCTCGAACGGGTACCACTCCTGGGCGTCATTGAACGTGCCGCCCTGCTGCAGCACCGCCTGCAGCTGCTGCAGGTGGCGCGGGGCGTCGTCCCCGGCATCGCACAGCGCGGCGATCCAGGTCAGTTCGGCCGGGCTGGCAGACAACGCCAGTGACCGCGCCGCTGGGGCGGATGCAACTGCAGCCAGACCTTCCATGTAGGGCCTCGTTCGGTACGTACCGCTGCGGACTCCCCCGCAGCCAAAGCTTCGAACCGCGACCGTAAGGCCGACGTGAATGCCAGGCGTCACCCCCTTGTCAGCCACGTCCGCCAGCGCCATATGTACCAGGCTGCCCGACTGCCGGGCCCGTACCCTGGAGATCTGCCGTGACCGCTGCCAACCCCCTGCTCGATTTTTCCGGCCTGCCGCGCTTCGAGGCGATCCGCCCCGAGCACGTGGCGCCGGCGCTGGATGTGCTGCTGGCCGAGGCCGAAGCGGCCGTCAGCGCCGCGGAGCAGGTGCAGCCGGTGCGCTGGGAGAGCTTCGTCGCCCCGCTGGATGACGCCACCGAGCGTCTGTGGCGCGCCTGGGGCCTGGTCGGCCACCTGCAGGGCGTGGTCAACACCCCGGAACTGCGCGAGGCCTACAACAGCAACCTGCCGCGGGTGACCCGCTTCGCCAGCGCGCTGGGCCAGAACCTGGCGCTGTACCGCCAGTACCAGGCGCTGGCCGCCAGCCCGGAGGCCGCAGGTTTCGACGAGGCCCAGCGCAAGGTGCTGGACAACACCCTGCGTGATTTCCGCCTGGGTGGTGCCGAGCTGGCGCCCGAGGCGCAGCAGCGCTTCGCAGAGATCAAGGAGGAACTGTCGGCACTGTCGGCGAAGTTCTCGCAGAACGTGCTGGACGCCACCGATGCGTGGTCGCTGATCATCGAGGATGAAGCGCGCCTGGCCGGCCTGCCGGAGGACGTGAAGGCCGCCGCGCACGCTGCGGCGGAAAAGGACGGAAAGCAGGGCTGGAAGCTGACCCTGCAGATGCCGTGCTACCTGCCGGTGCAGACCTGGGCCGAAGACCGTGACCTGCGCGAGATCCTGTACCGTGCCAGTGCGCAGCGTGCGTCCGAATTCGGCGACGACGCGCTGGACAACAGCGGCAACATTGACCGCATCCTGGCCCTGCGTGCGCAGCTGGCCGCGCTGCTCGGCTTCGCTTCCTACGGCGATTATTCGGTAGCGACCAAGATGGCGCAGGACCCGGCCGAGGTGCTGGGTTTCCTGCGTGACCTGGCCACGCGTGCCAAGCCGTTCGCGGCCAAGGATCGCGCCGAGCTGGAGCAGTTCGCGCGTGAACAGCTGGGCATCGACAGCCTGCAGGCCTGGGACCTGGCGTTCGCCGCCGACCGCCTGAAGCAGGCGCGCTACAGCTATTCCGAGCAGGACGTGAAGCAGTACTTCACCGAACCGAAGGTACTGGGCGGCCTGTTCTCGGTGATCGAGCAGCTGTACGGCCTGCGCGCGCAGGAAGACGGCGCGCCGGTCTGGCATGAGGATGTTCGCTTCTTCCGCCTGGTCGATGCGCAGGGCGCGCTGGTCGGCCAGTTCTACCTGGACCTGTATGCGCGCGAAGGCAAGCGCGGTGGCGCGTGGATGGATGATTGCCGCAACCGTCGCGTGCGTGCCGACGGCAGCGTGCAGACGCCGCTGGTCTACCTGGTGTGCAACTTTGGTCGCGGTGCCAATGGCAAGCCGGCTACCTTCAGCCACAACGAAGTGACCACGCTGTTCCATGAAATGGGCCATGGCCTGCACCAGCTGTTGACCCGCATCGGTGAACTGGGCGTGGCCGGCATCAATGGCGTGGAGTGGGATGCGGTGGAACTGCCGAGCCAGTTCATGGAGAACTTCTGCTGGGAATGGGACCACCTGCAGGGCATGACCGCGCACGTCGATAGCGGCGAGCCGCTGCCGCGCGCGCTGTACGAGCGCATGCTGGCCGCGCGCAATTTCCACAGCGGCATGGCCACCGTGCGCCAGCTGGAATTCGGCTTGTTCGACATGCTGCTGCACAGCCAGTTCGAACCGGCGCAGGACAGCGTGCTGGCTCTGCTGGACCGCGTACGCGCGGACGTGGCGGTGAACCATCCGCCGGTCTGGAACCGCTTCCCGCACCAGTTCAGCCACATTTTCGCCGGTGGCTACGCGGCGGGTTACTACAGCTACAAGTGGGCCGAGGTGCTCAGCGCCGATGCCTACGCCGCGTTCGAGGAAGCACCGCAGGCACTGGCTGAAACCGGTGCGCGCTTCCGCGATGAAATCCTGTCGCGCGGCGGCAGCCGTCCGGCTGCGGAGAACTTCAAGGCCTTCCGTGGCCGCGCGCCGCAGATCGACGCGCTGCTGCGCCATTCGGGCATGGCGTAAACCGTTGTGGTGGGTGCCAACCTTGGTTGGCACGTTACCGCTATCCACGCATGGCGTGGATCTACCGGAATGCCGGCCAGCGGCCGGCACTACCGGAGGCCGGTCATTCGGCGTAGATCATCTTCCGGCTCATGCCGCCGTCGACGATGAAGTCCTGGCCGGTGGTGAAGCCGGACAGCGACGACAGCAGGTACACCGCCAGCGCGCCGATGTCCTCGGGGCGGCCAACACGGCCGACCGGGTGCTGGGCGTGATCGGTGGCCGAGTAGTCGGGTTGGTGGCGCCGCGAGGGCGCCTGCCAGGCCGAGGTGCCGATCCAGCCGGGGCTGATGCTGTTGACCCGCACCGCCGGGCCGCTGCTGATCGCCAGCGCGTGGGTGAAGGCGACCAGCCCGCCCTTGGCCGCCGCATAGGCCTCGCTGTGCGCTTCGGACTGCCAGGCGCGGGTCGAGGCGATGTTGATGATCGCGCCCTCAGTGCGGGCCGAGAGTGCCGGCAGCGCGTGCTTGCTGCACAGGAAGGCACCGTGCAGTGACGACAGGCGGCGCTGCCATTCCTCCCACGCCATGTCCTGCAGCAATGTGCCATGCGGGCCGGCCATGCCGGCGTTGTTGACCAGTCCGTCGATACGGCCGAACCGCTGCAGGGCCACGGCGACGAAGTCGCGCACGCTGGCTTCGTCGGTGATGTCCAGGCGCTGGAACGCGGCATCGTCACCGCGCTGCCATTCCGCCAGACACGCCTCGCCGGCCTCCACGTCCAGGTCGCCGATCAGCACGCGTCCGCCGGCGCCGAGCACGGCCTGGGCGACGCCACGGCCGATGCCGTTGGCGCCGCCGGTGACCAGCACCACCTTGCCCGACAGCGGCGCGGCCGGCCATGCGGCAATCGGCGGCACCGTACTCACGTCAGGTCTTCGCCGCGCAGGCGGCGATGCCAGCCGTCCACGCCGATGCGGTCCAGGGTCTGGATGTTGCGCTCGACGATCACGTCCGGGTCCGGATAGACATCCACCGCGCGCGCCACGCTGTCTTCGCGCAGCAGGTGCAGGGTGGGGAAGGGCGCCCGGTTGGTGTAGTTGCTGGCGTCGTCCGCGGCCACGCCGTCGAACTGATAGTCCGGGTGGAAGCTGGCCACCTGCAGGATGCCCTGCAGGTCCAGCGCCTCGATCGCGGCGTCGGCGTTGTCGAGGAAGTCGTTGTAGTCGAGGAAATCGGTCAGCACCTGCGGGTGCACGATCAGCGTGGTGTCGATCTGCTCGGCCGGGGTATCGCGCAGCAGCACCAGCTCTTCGGCCAGTTGTTCGACCAGCGCCTCGGGCGTGGTCGCATCGCTCAGCACGATGCGGACCTGGTCCTTCACGTACACCGCCTTGGCGAACGGACACAGGTTCAGGCCGATCACGATGCGCTCCAGCCACAGGCGGGTGGCGGCGATCGGATCATCGGTGGGCATGTGGGAATGGGTCATGGCGGGCACGTCGGCTGGCGGGGCGGCCATTGTAGGCGCGTCGCCGGCAACGCGCCGTCGTACCTGCCGGTGGCAGCGCCGGGTCACGCCCGGCGCAGGCCTCAGTCGCGGAAGTTGTTGAACTGCAGCGGCAGCTCGAACTTGCCGGCCTTGAGCACGGCAATGGCGTCCTGCAGGTCGTCGCGCTTCTTGCCCTGCACGCGCAGCTTGTCGCCGTTGATCTGGCTTTCCACCTTCAGCTTGGCGTCCTTCAGTGCAGCGGCGATCTTCTTGGCGATCTTCTGCTCGATGCCCTGCTTGACGGTGATCTTCTGTCGGGCCTGGGCCAGGTTGGTCTCGATGTCGCCGAATTCCAGGCTGAGCACGTCGATGCCGCGCGCGGCCAGGCGGGCGCGCAGGATGTCGTTCATCTGCTTGAGCTGGAACTCGGTCGGCGCGGTCTGGTTGATGACATCGCCATCGCGTTCGAACTTCGCGTCCACGCCCTTGAAGTCGAAGCGGGTGGCCAGCTCGCGGTTGGCCTGGTCGATGGCGTTGGTCAGTTCGTGGGTGTCGACTTCGGACACGACGTCGAAGGAAGGCATGGGCGCAGCTCCGCAGGATTCAGTGAGGGCCATTCTATCGTGCCGGCCTGCCAGCTTTTTGTAGAGTCGAGCTTGCTCGACTGTTTTGTGAAGAGCAGTCGAGCAAGCTCGACTCTACAGAACGGCGCCAGTCGAGCAAGCTCGACTCTACAGAAGGGCGGCAGTCGGGCATGGCTCGGCTCTACAATCCGGCGCGGTCGGCGATAATGGGCCATGAACGTGCAACGCTCCCCCTCGCGCGCGGTGGCCTGGATGGTCGCGGCAGTCGCCTGTTTCTCGCTGATGGACGCTGGCATGAAGCAGCTGTCGGCCAGCTATCCAACCCTGGAAGTGACCTTTCTGCGCGGCGCGGCCTCATTGCCATTCGTGCTGGTCTGGGTGCTGGTCAGCGCCGGCCCGCGATCGCTGGTACCGCGACGCTGGGGCCTGCACCTGCTGCGTGGCGCACTGGGCATGGCGATGATCGGCTGCTTCGTGTTCGCCCTGCGCGACCTGCCGCTGTCCACCGCCTACACCATCTATTTTGTCGCCCCGCTGCTGATCGCCGCACTGTCGGTGCCGCTGCTGGGCGAACGGGTCGGGCCGCGGCGCTGGGTCGCCATCGGCATCGGCCTGGTCGGCGTGCTGGTGGTGCTGCGGCCGGGCGTGGACGGCTTCATTTCGGTGCCGGGGTTGATGGTGCTGGCCGCGGCCACCGCCTACGCCGTGGCCGCGATCACGGTCAGCCTGCTGACCCGCACCGATACCTCGCAGTCGATGGTGGTGTGGTTCCTGGTGATCATGGCCGTTGGCGCCGGCCTGCTGGCCCTGCCCGGCTGGGTGCCGCTGCAATTGGCGCACGCGCCGCTGATCGCCGGCATGGGCCTGGCCGGGGCGTTGGGCCAGATCGCCCTGACCAAGGCCTTCCAGCTGGGCGAAGCCTCGATGATCGCGCCGCTGGAGTACAGCGGCCTGGTCTGGGTGATCGGCTGGGATCTGGCCTTCTGGGGCCAGCTGCCGGACGGCTACACCTGGGTGGGCGCGGCGATTATTGTCGCTTCCGGCCTGTACCTGCTGCACCGTGAGCGGGTGAACCGGCAGGAGCCGCCAAAGCCGCTGGACCACCCGTAAGGCGGTTGCCGGCCAGCGGGCGGCACGACCGGGCTGGGCGGCTTAGAACCAAAAGGAATAACATTCCGGCTTATGGCGCGGGCGCGTGAGCGCCGGCGCTGGTAGGCTGCACGCCCCCTTCCGTCACCCAGCCGGTGAGCCACGCCCGTGATCGAGTTCCAGCGCCTGCACAAATCCTATGCCGTTGCCGGCCGCGAAGTCAGCGCGCTGCAACCGCTGGACCTGACCATCGAGGCCGGTGAGGTCTTCGGCATCATCGGCCATTCCGGCGCGGGCAAGTCGACCCTGATCCGCATGATCAACCGCCTGGAAGAACCCAGTGGCGGCCGGTTGCTGATCGGTGGCGAGGATGTCACCGCACTGGACGCCGATGGCCTGCGCGCGCTGCGGCGGCGCATCGGCATGATCTTCCAGCACTTCAACCTGTTGTCGTCGCGCACGGTGGCCGGCAATGTCGCCTTCCCGCTGGAGCTGGCCGGCACGCCGAAGGCGGAGATCGACGCGCGCGTGGCCGAGCTGTTGCAGACCGTGGGCCTGGAGGCGCATGCGCAGAAGTACCCGGCGCAGCTGTCCGGTGGCCAGAAGCAGCGCGTCGGCATCGCCCGCGCGCTGGCGACGCGCCCGCAGATCCTGCTGTGCGACGAAGCCACCAGCGCGCTCGACCCGCAGACCACCGCCTCGGTGCTGTCGCTGCTGTCGAAGATCAACCGCGAGCTGGGCCTGACCATCGTGCTGATCACCCACGAGATGGACGTGATCCGTCGCGTCTGCGATCGCGTCGCCGTGCTCGATGCCGGGCAGATGGTCGAGACCGGACCGGTCACCCGGGTGTTCCTGCACCCGCAGCACCCGACCACGCGCCGATTCGTCAGTGAATCGGAGCATGTCGACGAAGGCGCGCTGCACCGTGATTTCGACGCCGTTGGTGGCCGCATCGTGCGCTTGACCTTCCTCGGCGGCGACACCTACGAGCCCTTGCTGGGCAGCGTCGCGCGCGAGACCGGTGTCGATTACAACATCCTGTCCGGCCGCATCGACCGGATCAAGGACACTCCGTATGGCCAGCTGGTGGTCGCCCTGGTGGGCGGTGACCAGTCCGCCGCGCAGGCCGCGTTCGTGGCCGCCGGCGTGCACGTTGAGGAACTGCGTCGATGATCATCGCCACTGCCGGCGGCTTCTTCCGCCACCTGGATGCGGGCAAGTGGGCCGATATCGGCCAGGCCACCCTCGACACCCTGCTGATGCTGCTCGGTTCGCTGCCACTGACCCTGGCCATAGGCCTGCCGCTGGGCGTGCTGCTGTACCTGTTCGGGGCGCCGCAGATGAAGCGCCGGCCGCTGGCCTATGGCGTGCTGGCGCTGGTGGTGAACCTGCTGCGCTCGGTGCCTTTCATCATCCTGATGATCGTGCTGATCCCGGTCACCCTGTTCCTGATGGGCACCTCGCTGGGCGTGCGCGGCGCGATCGTGCCGCTGGTCATTGGTGCTGCGCCGTTCTATGCGCGCCTGGTCGAGACCGCGCTGCGCGAGGTTGACCGCGGTGTGATCGAAGCGACCCAGGCGATGGGCGCCACCACCTGGCAGCTGGTCACCCGCGTGCTGCTGCCGGAAGCGCGTCCCGGCCTGATCGCCGGTGCCACGGTCACCACCGTGGCCCTGATCGGCTTCACCGCCATGGGCGGTGCGATCGGTTCCGGTGGCCTGGGCGACCTGGCCTTCCGCGACGGCTACCAGCGGTCGCACACCGACGTGGCCCTGGTCACCGTGGTCCTGCTGCTGGTGCTGGTGCAGCTGCTGCAGATGCTGGGCGACCGTCTGGTCGCGCATTACAGCCGCAAGTAACGGGGTGCCGGGCGACGCCCGGCATCGCTCGGGTAGTGCCGGCCGCTGGCCGGCAACCTGCAGAACGTCGATATTGGGCTTGTCATAGCGCGGGACTCTGGAAGCCGCCACGCCCATCAGGAATCGATATCGCCAGACTGGGACTGGCAGCACAGCGCCTTCCTTGGTATGTTCCGTTCAACGTAATACGTTGAACGGAATGATCCGTTCATTCCGCTGCAAGCAGACCCGCGCCCTGTTTGAAGGAACCTGCCCCCGTGCCTGGCGTCCAATCCGGCGCGTGGCAGAACGCAAATTGCAACTGCTCGATTCGGCACAGACGTTGGCCTTCCTTCGCAGCCCGCCCGGGAACCGCCTGGAGGCGCTGTCAGGCGATCGGAGAGGGCAATACAGCCTTCGTATCAACGATCAGTGGCGGCTCTGCTTTACCTGGACCGACAGCGGCGCCGACGCCGTGGAAATTGTTGACTATCACTGAGGTGCCCGCCATGAAGCGTCCCCACAACGGCATGCGCGCCATCCATCCTGGCGAGATCCTGCGCGAAGAGTTCCTGCTGCCCCTGGCGCTGAGCGTGAATGCGCTGGCGAAGGCCTTGGATGTGCCCGCAACGCGACTGCACGCCATCGTGCACGGCCAACGCAGCATTTCGGCGGATACAGCGGCGCGGCTGGCGCGGCATTTCGGTGGGGATGCCGCGTCCTGGCTCGCGATGCAGGCGGCCTACGATCTGAAGACCTTGCCAACACGCAGCGAAATCGAACGCCGGGTGCAGCCACGCGCGGCGTGAAGCCGGTCGCACGGACCCGGCTCCGCAGCCACGATCCGATCAGCGCACGTTCGGTACTTCGTAGCCCAGCTTGCCGACCTGGTCGGGATGCTGCGGCACGCGCTTGAGCTTGTCGGTATTCACGCCGTACTCGTCGCGCAGGCGCTCGGCCAGCTCCTTGTACAGGGCCTTGTCCATGTCCGGCTTGCGCGCGAAGATCCAGGCCATCTCGCGGCCCGGGTAACCGATCAGCGCCCAGGAATAGTCCGGGGCCACTTCCAGCACGCGCGAATGGGTCGGCACGACACGGTAGAACCAGGTACGCCAGCCGTGGTTGCCGCTGTCCGGATCGACACTGGCGCGTGCGCGTACCTCCTGCACCGGTTCACCGAAGCCGTCGCGGTAGCGGTAGGTGATGCCGACCTTGTGCGTGTCGCGAAGCTCGTATTCGTTGACGCTGGCGACATGCCCGCGTTCGATGAAGTTCGGCACGCGGCCGATCACGTACCAGGTCCCCATGAAGCGCTTCAGGTCGATCGGCGCGTCCAGAGCGGCCGCGTCGGTGGCGCGGGACGATGGCGGCTCACTGGCGGCCACGGCGGGGCCCGCCAGCGACAGGGCCAGCAGCACGGCGCAGAACGGGCGGATCGAAGTCATGCGGGAGCGGGCTCCAGTGGGCTTGCACGCGCATGGTCGACTGTGTGCACGCGATCCGTCAATGGTGTCGCAGTCCGTGAGAAGGCCCTTGCCCACGCTGTGTTGCATTGTCCACCGGAGAAGCCCCATGAACGTACGTACCGTCCGTCGCCCTGCAACTGAACGCGTCATCTTCGAGCGCGCCGATCCACGCCTGCTGCGCGGCGTGCAGCAGGTGGCGCTGGCCGGCGTGGCACTGGTGCTGGTCTGGCCGGCCGCACGCGGCAGCAGCGCCTGGCTGGGCTGGCTGCCGATGTGGCTGGTCGGCATGCCGCTGGTGGCGTGGTGGGCACTGCTGCGTTTCCCGCTGCCGCGCCTGTCATGGCTGCGGCTGGCACGTCGTACCGGTGGACAGGCGCGGCGCCGTCCGGCTTCGGCTGCGCGCGGTCGACGCCGCCCGGCGGCCACGGCCTGACCTTCGACACGGGGGCGACCGCGACATTCCGTGCTAGCGTTCCACGGCTTATGACTGCCTGGAGCTGCAATGTCACGACTCGCTTCCGCCTGCCTGCTGGCCGGCATGATGACCGCTGCCTCGGTGGGGACCGCCGTGGCCGCTGAAGACACCGATCGCTACGCCTGGCTGGAGGACGTCACCGGCGACAAGCCGCTGTCCTGGGTCAAGGAACAGAACGCCAAGTCCGAGGCGCGCCTGGCGCAGACCCCGGCCTTCAAGCAGATGGAGACCAGCATCCGCGAGGTGCTCGACTCCGATGCCAAGATCCCCGGCGTGCAGAAGATCGGCGACTACTACTACAACTTCTGGAAGGACCAGCAGCACGAGCGCGGCCTGTGGCGGCGCACCACGCTGGCCGAGTACCGCAAGGCCTCGCCGCAGTGGGAGACCGTGCTCGACCTGGACGCGCTGAACAAGGCCGAGGGCGAGAACTGGGTCTGGCACGGCGCCGACTGCCTGCGCCCGGACTACAGCCGCTGCCTGATCGCGCTGTCGCGCGGCGGCGCCGATGCCGACGTCACCCGCGAGTTCGACCTGGCCAACAAGACCTGGATCAAGGACGGCTTCTTCCGTCCGGAGTCGAAGGGTGGCCTGAACTGGATCGACCGCGACACCGTGTTCGTCTACACCGACTTCGGTGCCGGCACGATGACCACGTCCGGCTATCCGCGCGTGGCCAAGCTGTGGAAGCGCGGCACGCCGATGGCCTCGGCCAGCGTGGTGTACGAAGGCAAGCCGGAAGACATGTACATCGCGGCGATGCACGATGACACCCCGGGCTTCGAGCGCAACCTGGTCAGCCGCACGCTGGCGTTCTACAACAACGAGATCTACCTGCGTGGCGACGACGGCACGCTGACCAAGATCGACGCGCCGAACTCGGCCGAGAAAGGCCTGCACAAGCAGTGGCTGACCCTGGAGCTGCGCGATCCGTGGACCGTGGGTGGCAAGACCTATGCGTCCGGTTCGCTGCTGGCGACCAAACTGGACGACTTCCTGGCCGGCAAGCGTGACTTCGAGGTGCTGTTCACCCCGACCGCGACCACCTCGCTGGCCAGTGCCACCTGGACCAAAAGCCACCTGGTGCTGAACGTGCTGGACGACGTCAAGAACCGCCTGTCGGTGCTGACTCCGGGCGCCGATGGCTGGCAGACCAGCCGCTTCGTCGGTGCGCCGGCCTTCGGCACGCTGGGCGTGGCCGCCGTGGACAGCAACGACAGTGACGCGGTGTGGCTGACCGCCACCGACTACCTGACCCCGACCACGCTGGCCCTGGCCGAGATCGGCCAGCCGCCGGAAACGTTGAAGACCATGCCGGCCTTCTTCGATGCCAAGGGCAAGGTGATCGAGCAGCACTTCGCCACCAGCAAGGACGGCACCCGCGTGCCGTACTTCGTGGTGCACGACAAGGCGATGAAGCTGGATGGCTCCAATCCGACCCTGCTGTACGGCTACGGTGGCTTCGAGATCTCGCTGACCCCGAGCTACTCCGGTGGCATGGGCCGCGCCTGGCTGGAGAAGGGCGGCGTGTACGTGGTCGCCAACATCCGTGGCGGTGGCGAGTACGGCCCGCGCTGGCACCAGGCGGCGCTGAAGCAGAACCGCCACAAGGCCTATGAAGACATGGCCGCGGTGGCGCGTGACCTGGTCAAGCGCAAGATCACCACCGCCAGGCACCTGGGCGTGCAGGGCGGCAGCAACGGCGGCCTGCTGACCGGCAACATGCTGACCCAGTACCCGGAACTGTTCGGTGCGGTGGTGGTGCAGGTGCCGCTGCTGGACATGAAGCGCTACAGCCACCTGCTGGCCGGCGCCTCGTGGATGGCCGAGTACGGCAACCCGGACACCAGTGACTGGGAGTTCATCAAGACCTTCTCGCCGTACCACCTGTTCGACGCGAAGAAGAACTACCCGCCGGTGCTGTTCACCACCTCCACCCGCGATGACCGCGTGCACCCGGGCCATGCCCGCAAGATGGCGGCGAAGATGATCGACGCCGGCAAGGACGTGACCTACTACGAGAACATCGAAGGCGGTCACGGCGGCGCAGCCAACAATGCGCAGGCAGCGCATATGTCGGCGCTGGCCTACAGCTTCCTGTGGGAGCGGTTGGGCGGCAAGTGATGAAATGAAAAACGCCGCCCCAGGGCGGCGTTTTTCTTTGGGTTCCATGCATCCACGCCATGCGTGGATGCCGTTTGCGCGGGGCGATCAGGCGCCCCAGCTTTTCAATCCACGCGCAATCCGTGCCACCGCTTCCTGCAATCGCGGCACTTCCTGCGTGTACGCCAGGCGCACGTGCTGGTTGGCGCGATGGAAGCCGAAATCCAGGCCCGGGGTGAACGCCACGTGCTCGGTTTCCAGGAAGTGGGCACAGAACGCCTGCGCGTCGTCGGTGAACGCGCTGACATCGGCATACAGGTAGAACGCGCCCTGCGGTTCGACTTCGATGCGGAAGCCCAGTTCGCGCAACGCGGGCAGCAGGAAGTCACGGCGCTGGCGGAACGCTTCGCGGCGCTGCTCGAAGATCGCCATCGATTCCTCGCTGAAGCAGGCCAGCGCTGCATGCTGGGCAATGCTCGACGCGCTGATGTACAGGTTCTGGGCAAGCTTCTCCAGATCAGGCACGGCCGCAGGCGGTGCCACCAGCCAACCCAGCCGCCAGCCGGTCATGCCGAAGTACTTGGAGAAGCTGTTCAGCACGAACGCGCTGTCGTCCACCTGCAGCACGCTGGGCGCGTCCAGGCCGTAGGTCAGGCCGTGGTAGATCTCGTCCACCACCAGGTGGCCACCGCGTGCGTGCAGGCTCTGCGACAGTGCCGCCAGTTCATCAGCGGACAGCACGGTGCCGGTCGGATTGGCTGGTGAGGCAACCAGCGCGCCGACACTGTCGGCATTCCAGTGCTGTTCCACCAGCGAAGGGGTCAGCTGATAGGCGGTTTCCGGGCCGACCGGCACCAGCTGTGCGCCGCCTTCGACCAGGCGCAGGAAGTGGCGATTGCAGGGATAGCCCGGGTCGGCCAGCAGCCAGTGGCGGCCGGGATCGACCAGCAGGCTGCTGGCCAGCAGCAGCGCACCGGAACCACCCGGGGTGACCAGGATGCGCTCGGGGTCGATATCCAGCGCGTAGTGGCTGCGATAGAAGCCGCTGATCGCCTGGCGCAGGGCCGGCAGGCCGCGTGCGGCGGTGTAGCGGGTGTGGCCGGAGGACAGTGCGGCCTGGCCGGCGCGCACCACGGGTTCGGCGGTGGTGAAGTCCGGTTCGCCGATCTCCAGATGGATCACATCATGGCCGGCCTGTTCCAGCGCCTGCGCGCGGGCCAGCAGGGACATCACGTGGAACGGGGCGATTTCATGGCTGCGCCGGCTGTAGCCCGGCGTGTGGGGCAGGGTACTCATGCGCCCATGGTACGCCGCGCGCCGGGGGTAATGCCGGCCGCTGGCCGGCAACGTCGGGATGAACTGTCCGCTGCAGTGGTAGAGTCGAGCTTGCTCGACTGCTGTTGCGGTCAGTCGAGCAAGCTCGACTCTACCTGTGCCATGGACGCCATTGCGTAACCGCACCTGGAGCCTTATCTCATGAAATCCACCCTCTGCCTGTTGCTTGCCAGCCTGATGACCACCACCGCTACCGCTGCCACTCCGCCCGTTCCGCCGGATGCCGCCAAGCATCCGCACGTGGTCAAGGCGCCGTTCGGCGCGACCCGCAACGACGACTATTACTGGCTGCGCGACGACAAGCGCGAGAACAAGGACATGCTGGCCTACCTGCAGGCCGAGAATGCCTACGCCGACCAGCTGCTGGCACCGCTGAAGCCGCTGGAAGACACCCTGTACAAGGAGATCGTCGGCCGCATCAAGCAGGACGATTCCAGCGTGCCGGCGCGCGAGCGCGGCTACTGGTACTACAGCCGCTTCGAGACCGGCCAGGACTACCCGATCCATGCGCGCCGCAAGGGTGGCATGGATGCGGCCGAGGAAATCCTGCTGGACGTCAACACGATGGCGGCCGGCAAGGGCTACTTCAGCGTCGGCTCGATGGAAGTCAGCCAGGACAACCAGCTGCTGGCCTGGGCCGACGATGACGTCGGCCGTCGCCAGTACACGATCCGCTTCAAGGACCTGACCACCGGCAAGGTGCTGCCCGATGTGATCACCGGCAGCTCCGGCGATCTGGTCTGGGCCGACGATAACCGCACCGTGCTGTACGTCGAGAACGATCCGGAAACCCTGCTGACCGTGCGCGTCAAGAAGCACGTGCTGGGCACCCCGGCCAGCGCCGACAGCGTTGTCTACGAAGAGAAGGACGACAGCTTCTACATGGGCATCGGCCGCACCCGCGACGATCGCTTCATCACCATCGGCGTGCACAGCACCGTGTCCTCGGAAGAGCGCTATGCGCCGGCCAGCGACCCGACCACCTTCACCGTGCTGGCGCCGCGCCAGCGCGACGTCGAGTACGACGCCGATCACTACGACGGCCGCTGGGTGATCCGCACCAACGATGGCGCGAAGAACTTCAAGCTGGTTACCGCACCGACCGACGCGACCTCGCGCGCGCAGTGGAAGGACTGGATCGCACACGACGATGCGGTGTTCATCGAAGGCTTCGAGCTGTTCGACAGCTATACCGCCATCGCCGAACGTTCCGAAGGCCTGGAGCGCATCCGCCTGCTGTTCAAGGACGGCCACAGCGATTACGTGAAGGCCGACGAGCCGGCGTACTCGATGGGCCTGGGCGACAACACCGAGGCTGATACGCCGTGGCTGCGCTACGTCTACACCTCGATGACCACCCCGACCACTGTGTTCGAGCTGAACACCGCCACCGGCGAGCGTCGCCAGCTGAAGCAGCAGCCGGTGATCGGCTATGACGCCTCGAAGTACGAGACCGATCGCGTCTGGATCACCGCGCGCGATGGCGTGAAGGTGCCGGTGTCGCTGGTCTACCGCAAGGGCTACCAGAAGGACGGCAAGGGCGCGCTGTTCCAGTACGCCTATGGCAGCTACGGCATGTCGATGGACCCGTACTTCAACCAGACCGCGGTGAGCCTGCTCGATCGTGGCGTGGTGTATGCCATCGCCCACATCCGCGGTGGCCAGGAGATGGGCCGCGACTGGTACGAGAACGGCAAGCTGCTGCACAAGCAGAACACCTTCAACGACTTCATCGACGTCACCCGGGGCCTGGTCGCGCAGGGCTGGGCGGCGAAGGATCGCGTCGCCGCCTCCGGTGGCAGTGCCGGTGGCCTGCTGATGGGTGCGGTGGCCAACCAGGCGCCGCAGGACTACCGGGTGATGGTGGCGCAGGTGCCGTTCGTCGACGTGGTCACCACCATGCTCGACCCGACCATTCCGCTGACCACCAATGAGTACGACGAGTGGGGCAACCCGGAGCAGAAGCCGTTCTACGACTACATGCTGTCCTACTCGCCCTACGACAACGTGAAGAAGCAAGCCTATCCGGCGCTGTTCGTCGGTACCGGCCTGTGGGACTCACAGGTGCAGTACTGGGAGCCGGCCAAGTGGGTGGCCAAGCTGCGTGACGACAACGCCGGCCATTACCCGATCCTGTTCCGCACCAACATGGAAGCCGGCCACGGTGGCAAGTCGGGGCGCTTCCAGCGCTACCGCGAGCTGTCCGAGTCGTATGCGTTCGTGCTGCAGCAGCTGGGCATCGTCCAGCCGTGATCGCAACGGGGTGCCGGGCGTTGCCTGGCACCCTGAACCGGTATCCTTCGGCCATGAGCGCGCCTGATCCTTCCGCCCCCCGCGACGTCCCCACGCCACCGCGCGTGGTGCGTTTCCGCTGGGCGTGGTGGCTGCTGGCCTACGTCAGCCTGGGAACCGGCATCGTCGGCATCTTCGTGCCGGGGCTGCCGACCACCGTATTCATCCTGATCTCGGCCTGGGCCGCCTCGCGCGGTTCCGAACGCCTGCACACGTGGCTGATTCAGCATCCGCGCTTCGGCCCGGCCATCGCCAACTGGCAGGCGCATGGTGCGGTCAGCCGCTACGGCAAGTGGATGGCCACGATCACCATGGCGGTGTGTGCCGCCATCATGCTGTGGTGCGTGCCGATCGCCTGGGTGAAGTGGTTCTCGATCGGCAGCATGACCGTGGTGGCGATCTGGCTGTGGACGCGGCCGTTGCCGCCGCCGGAGCGGTAGTGCCGGCCGCTGGCCGGCAACGCGTTCCCCTGCACCAACCGCTCAGCCGCCAATGGCTATACTCGGGGCATGAAGATCCCCCATCGAAACGTCATCCTGATTCCGCTGGCAGCGGCCTCGCTGCTGTTCCTTGCCGCCTGCGGCAACAAGGGCCCGCTGGTACTGCCGCAGAAGCCGGTGCCGGTGGAAGAAGCCGTCGAGCCGGCTGCCGAACCCGCCACCGAGGCGACCCCGGCGCAGACCCAGGGCAGCGATACTCCGGCCACGACCGCGGACCCGGCCGCACCGACCATCCCGCCGGCGCCCGCGCCCGCGAAGAAGGCGGGCGGCGGGAATGGGTAAGGCCGGTTCCAGCGCCCTGCGCTTCAGCAAGATGCATGGCGCGGGCAATGATTTCGTAGTGATCGACCTGCGTGACGGCACCGCGCCGCCCACGCCCGGGCTGGCCGCGCGCCTGGCGGATCGCCATACCGGCGTGGGCTGTGATCAGATCCTGACCATCGAAGCGCCGCGTGCGGACGGTTCGGTGGCCTCGTACCGGATCTGGAATGCCGACGGTTCCAACTCCGAGCAGTGCGGCAACGGCGCGCGCTGCATTGCCGCGTGGCTGGTGCGCGAGGGCAGTGCGCAGGGCGATGCGTTCGTCATCGACAGCCCGCTGGCCAGCCATGAAGTGAAGGTGCTGGGCGATGGCCAGTTCGCGGTGACCATGGGCGTGCCGGCATTCGAGCCGGCCAACGTGCCGTTGATGGGCTTTGCCCACGCCCGTGAGGAATACCTGCTGCCGCTGCAGGGCGAGAGCGTGCGGTTTGCCGCGGTGTCGATGGGCAACCCGCATGCGGTGATCGAAGTGGGCCTGATCGATGCCGCACCGGTCGAGCGCGTCGGTTCGCTGCTGCAGCAGCATGCGTCGTTCCCGCGTTCGGTGAACGTGGGCTTTGCCCAGGTGATGGGCCCGGCGCACGCACGCTTGCGCGTGTTCGAGCGCGGCGTCGGCGAAACCCTGGCCTGCGGCAGTGGCGCCTGCGCCGCTGCGGTGACCCTGATGCAGCGTGGCCGCCTGCAGCACGATGCCCGCATCAGCCTGCCTGGGGGCGATCTGCGCATCCAGTGGCCGGGCGACGGCCAGCCGGTGGTGATGGCGGGCCCGACCGCATTCGTCTTCGAAGGGGAGTGGATCGCATGACCGAAACCGTCGACAAGCTCGGGGCCCATGAAGTTGCCGCCTGGTTGCGGCGGCATCCGGGCTTCCTCAAGCAGTTCCCGGACCTGGCCCTGACCCTGGTGGTGCCGCGTGACGACGGCCCGACCGCGTCGCTGGCCAGCTACCAGCTGGAAGTGCTGCGCGAGAAGAACCGCGAGCTGGCACGACGGTTGGCCGACCTGGGCGCGACCGCCCAGGTCAATGAACGCCTGGCGGTGCGCACGCACCAGCTGACCCTGGCGCTGATGAAGCAGGACAACGCCGCCGACACCCTGCGCGCGATGGCCGCATCGTTGCAGGAAGACTTCGCCGGCGATCTGGTGCGGCTGGTGGTGCACACGCCGGTGGCCGGACTGGAACAGGCCGACTGGCTGCAGGTGATCGCCGCCGATGATCCGCAGCTGGGTCCGTTCCGCGATTGCCTGAAGGATGGCGAGCCGATCTGCGGCCGCCTGCAGCCGGAAAAGAATGCCGTGCTGTATGGCGTGCGCAGCGAGGAAGTGCAGACCACCGCACTGCTGCCGCTGCCCGGTGTGGGCCTGATCGCGGTCGGCAGCCATGACCCGAACCGCTTCTACCCGGGCATGGGCACGTTGTTCCTGCGCATGATGGGCGACGCCCTGGTCACCGGCCTGAAGCGCTTCGCGGGCTGAGCAGGGTACGACGACGATGAGCGCGGTACAGGCCTTCCTGCAGCACCTGCAGGTGGAGCGGCGGATGTCGGCGCACACGCTCGACGCCTACCGCCGCGACCTGGACGCGCTGTCGGCATGGGCCGAGCCGCGTGGCATGGCCGTGGAAGCGCTCGATGCCGAAACGCTGCGCCAGTTCGTCGCCGATGAGCATCGCCGTGGGCTGTCGGCCAAGAGCCTGCAGCGCCGCTTGTCCGCCTGCCGCAGTTTCTACGCGTGGCTGCTGAAGCACGGCCGCATCGAGGTCAGCCCGGCGGCGACGCTGAAAGCGCCGCGTGCACCGCGGCGGTTGCCGCAGGTGCTCGATGCCGACGAAGCGGTGCAGCTGGTCGAACTGGAACCGGAAGGTGAACTCGGCCGCCGCGATCGCGCGCTGCTGGAGCTGTTCTATTCCTCGGGCCTGCGCCTGAGCGAAGTCTGCGCGCTGACTTGGCGCGACCTGGACTTCGCCAGCGGCCTGGTCAACGTGATGGGCAAGGGCAATCGCCAGCGCCGGGTACCGTTCGGGCGGCCGGCACGCGAAGCACTGCAGGCGTGGCGTGCGGAAAGCGGGGGCGGCCCGGCCTCGCCGGTGTTTCCCGGCCGCAACGGGCCGATCAGCCAACGCGCGGTGCAGATCCGCATCCGCCAGCTGGCGCAGCGCCAGGGCCTGTTCAAGCACGTGCACCCGCACATGCTGCGGCACAGTTTCGCCAGCCACATCCTGGAATCGTCCGGTGACCTGCGTGGCGTGCAGGAACTGCTCGGCCACGCGGACATCGCCACCACCCAGATCTACACCCACCTCGATTTCCAGCACCTGGCCAAGGTCTACGACGCCGCGCATCCACGCGCCAAGCGCCGCAGCAAGGGCGACAAGGCTGAATAGCCCGTCCTTGATCTGGATCAGGGCAGGTCGGATGCAACCGGCGCACCGTGGCCGCAGGCCACGAGGACAGCGCCACCATGGCGAAGCCGATTCCCCTGCATCCCAAACACCCCGAGCGTATCTGCTGGGGCTGCGACCGCTACTGCGCGGCCGACGCGCTGGCCTGCGGCAATGGCTCCGGCCGCACCCAGCATCCGATCGAGACGCAGGGTGAAGACTGGTACCTCGCCTGGGGGATCGAGCCCAATCCGGAGCGGCCTTCGCAAGCAAAGCGCTGAACGGCAGCCATCCGCGCAGGCTTGATCGCACCCGGCGCTGTCCCCATGTCCCGTGAACAGCTATCGGAGGCCGCATGGACCCCAGTCAGAACCCCAACGTTTTCCACGCCACCACCATCGTCTGCGTCCGTCGCGGCGAGCACGTGGCCATTGCCGGCGACGGCCAGGTCACGCTGGGCCACACCGTGATGAAGGGCAATGCGCGCAAGGTGCGCCGCCTGGGCCGCGACGGCCAGGTGCTGGCCGGCTTCGCCGGTGCCGCCGCCGATGCCTTCACCCTGTTCGAGCTGTTCGAGGCCAAGCTGGAAAAGCACGGCCAGCTGCAGCGCGCGGCGGTCGAGCTGGCCAAGGATTGGCGCACCGAGCGCCGCCTGGGCAAGCTGGAGGCCCTGCTGGCGGTGGCCGACAAGGAAACCTCGCTGATCATCAGCGGCACCGGCGATGTGATCGAGCCGGAGGACGGCATCATCGCCATCGGTTCCGGTGGCTCCTATGCATTGTCGGCTGCCCGCGCGCTGATGGCGCATACCGAACTGGATGCACGCACCATTGCCAGCGAGGCGATCGGCATCGCCGGCGACATCTGCATCTACACCAACCGCAACGTGGTGGTCGAGGAGCTCTGAGGGTCGTGCCGGCCGCTGGCCGGCACCCTCATGATCCCCCACGCGCGTGCCTGGTTGCCGGCCAGTGGCCGGCACGACCGACAACGAATCCGTGAGCACATCCATGTCGAAGATCGAAGTTTCCTCCGCCACCATGACCCCGCGCGAGATCGTGCAGGAACTGGACCGGCACATCGTCGGCCAGCACGACGCCAAGCGCGCGGTGGCCATCGCCCTGCGCAACCGCTGGCGCCGCATGCAGCTGGTGCCCGAGCTGCGCAATGAAGTGATGCCGAAGAACATCCTGATGATCGGCCCGACCGGCGTCGGCAAGACCGAGATCGCGCGCCGCCTGGCCACGCTGGCCAACGCGCCGTTCGTCAAGGTCGAAGCGACCCGCTTCACCGAAGTGGGCTACGTCGGCAAGGACGTCGAGCAGATCATCCGTGACCTGGCCGATACTGCAGTGAAGCTGTACCGCGAGCAGGCCAAGGTGCGCGTGCGTACGCAGGCCGAAGAACGCGCCGAAGACCGCATCCTCGATGCGCTGTTGCCGCGCCGCAGTGGTGGCATCGGTTTCGATCCGGAAGTGGCCCGCAACGAGCCGTCGGCGCAGGACAACGAGACCCGCATCAAGTTCCGCAAGATGCTGCGCAATGGCGAACTGGACGAACGCGAGATCGAACTCGACCTGGCCGCCAATGTCAGCATGGACATCATGACCCCGCCGGGCATGGAGGAAATGGGCCAGCAGCTGAAGTCGATGTTCGCCAACCTCGGTGGCGGTGCCAAGGCGCACAAGCGCACGCTGACCATCAAGGCCGCGCGCCCGCTGCTGATCGAGGAAGAAGCCGGCAAGCTGGTCAACGAGGACGACATCCGCACCGCGGCGATCGAAGCCTGCGAACAGCACGGCATCGTCTTCATCGACGAGATCGACAAGGTCGCCAAGCGTGGCGATAACGTGGGCGGCGGCGATGTGTCGCGCGAAGGCGTGCAGCGTGACCTGCTGCCGCTGGTGGAAGGCTCCAACGTGTCCACCAAGTACGGCACGATCAAGACCGACCACATCCTGTTCATCGCGTCGGGCGCGTTCCACCTGGCCAAGCCCAGCGATCTGATTCCGGAGCTGCAGGGCCGATTCCCGATCCGCGTGGAGCTGGGCGCGCTGAGCAAGAACGATTTCGTGCGCATCCTGACCGAGCCGAAGGCCGCGCTGACCAAGCAGTACGAAGCGCTGCTGGCCACCGAGGGCGTCAAGGTCAGCTTCACCGCCGATGCCATCGAGCGCCTGGCCGAGATCGCCTTCCAGGTGAACGAGCGCCAGGAAAACATCGGTGCGCGCCGCCTGCATACCGTGCTGGAGCGCCTGCTGGATTCGCTCAGCTACGAGGCACCGGATCGCGACGGCGAGACGCTGGCCATCGACAGTGCCTACGTCGATGCCCACCTGGGCGAGCTGGTGCAGGACCCGGACCTGAGCCGCTACATCCTGTAACGCACAAGGCCGCCGAAAGGCGGCCTTTTTTTGGCGCGAAGGGCATCCACGCATGGCGTGGATTCACTGTCTGGCGCGGTAGGCCTGCAGTACCTGGTCGATCACCGCGTTGGTGCGGGCGGCACTGAGGCCGGTCGAGGGCGAGCGCCCGTGGCCGCGCAGTTCGTCCACGAGGGTGGCAATCAACGGCTGCTGGATCGACGGCGGGTTCGGGATCTCGAACGCCTGCATGCCCGCGTCGGTTTCCAGCAGCACCGGGACGTCCTCGAAGGTGGCAAAACGCAGCTGCCCACGGTCGCCAGTGATTTCGATCTCATCCTGGCGCCGGAATGCGCAGAAACTCCACTGCGCGATGCCGTGCGCACCGGTTCCGGTGCGAAAGCACATCGAGACGCTGTCCTCGGCGGCATACGCGCCTGCCTGAGAACTGGCCAGGCCGCTGACATCGCTCAGCGGGCCCAGCAGATGGTCGAGCAGGTCCAGGGTGTGCGAGCCGAGATCGACGAACAGGCCGCCGCCGGAGATCGCGGGGTTGGTCCGCCAGAAGTCCGGCGATGTGGCATGCGCCGAGTGTGGCCGATGCAGGGTCGCGCGCACGCTGCGCGGCGTACCGATCGCGCCGCTGTCCAGCAACTGCTTGACCTTCGCGAAGCGGGGCAGGGCGCGGCGGTAATAGGCAACGAACACCGGTACGCCACTGCGTGCGCTGGCCTCCAGAATGCGCACGCACTCGCCATGGTCCATGGCCATGGGCTTTTCGATATAGACCGGCTTGCCCGCCGCAATGGCCTGCAACGCGTACTGCATGTGGGTGGAGGGCGGCGTGGCGACGTAGATCGCGTTCACCTCCGGATCGGCGATGAGCGCATCGGCATCGGCATACCAGCGGGGAATCGCATGGCGCCGTGCGTAATCCTCGGCCAGTGCCGTATTGCGGCGCATCACGGCAGCCACCCGTGAACCGGGCGTGCCGGCCAGCGCAGGGCCACTCTTCTTTTCGGTGACGCTGCCGCAACCGATGAAGCCCCATACCACGTTGTCCAGGATCATCGCTGCGTTTCCGGGGAGAAGCAGGGAGGGTGCAGGGCCGCGGCGCCAGGCGCAACCCGGTTCACCCCTCCGGCAACGGCTCGGGCACCGTTCCGGGCACGAATACGCCGTCCTTCACGTAGGCGGCCAGGGTCATGTCCAGCGCGAGCATGCCGTCGCGCTTGAGGTCCATCAGTTCCGGTTCGACCATCGCCCCATGCAGCACGCCCAGCACCGTGGCGTGCAGCATGCGCGCGGCGATCTTCGGGTCGGCGCCGTCGCGCAGCTGGCCCAGGTCCCCGGCGCGACGCAACGCCCGTTCCATGCGGTCCAGCGCATCGCGGAAACCGGCCTGCTGCATTTCGGTCAGCACCCTGGTGTCGGCCGAGGCATCGCTGCGCAGCATGATCTCCATGGTCTTGCGCAGGCGCTCGTCCTCGGACAGCTCGATGAACGAGTGGATCATCACCGCGCGCAGGTCTTCCACCGGGGTATCGCGCTGGTCGGTGGAGGTGCGTTCCAGTTCCTGCATGAAGGGCAGGTGCACGCGCTCGACGATCGCGGTCAGCACCTCGCTCTTGTTCTTGAAGTGCCAGTACACCGCGCCACGGGTATAGCCAGCGCGGGCGCCGATCATCTCCAGCGTGGTACGGGCCACGCCGTGTTCATGGAAGCAGGCTTCGGCGGCGTCAAGGATGCCTTCCCGGGTTGCCTGGGTGTCCTCTTTGGTCTTGCGGGCCATGGGTGTGGGTACGAGTGCGGGTGAAACGTGGCTGAATTGTACCGGTTTACAAACAAACACGCATGTATGTATATTTCGCACCCATCATTCCCGTCGTGTGCGTGGCAGGCCCGTTCTGGCTACCACTCACCGCCGGCATGCGTTGTCTGCTGGCGCTTCTGGCCCGTATCAGCGTTTTTTGAGATTCCTTCCCCTAAGAGCCTTTCCGTCATGTTGCTGAGCCGAATCCGACCCTTCGCGCTGTCGCTGGCCATCGCCGCGACCGTGGCTGCCTGTGGCGGCCAACCCCAGGCCCCCGAACAGGGCCCGGGTGACGTCACCGTGGTCACGCTGAAGTCCGAGACCGTGGGCCTGACCCGCGAACTGCCCGGCCGTACCAATGCCTTCCTGGTGGCCGAAGTGCGCCCGCAGGTCAATGGCATCGTTGCCAAGCGCCTGTTCACCGAGGGCGGCATGGTCAAGGCCGGTGAGCCGCTGTACCAGCTCGATGACGCCAGCTACCGCGCCCAGGCCAACAACGCCCGCGCCCAGCTGGCCCGCGCCGAAGCCACCGCCAACGCCGCCCGGCTGAGCGCCAAGCGCATCACCGAGCTGGCCAAGGTCGACGCGGTCAGCCAGCAGGACCTGGAAAACGCCGTGGCCGCGCAGAAGCAGGCCGAGGCCGATGTCGGTGCCGCCAAGGCCTCGCTGGACGCGGCCAACGTCACCCTCGGCTACGCCCGCATCACCGCGCCGATCAGCGGCCGCATCGGCAAGTCCAGCGTCACCCAGGGTGCGCTGGTCAGCGCCGGCCAGGCCAACGCGCTGGCCACCGTGCAGCAGCTGGACCCGATCTATGTGGACCTGACCCAGTCCTCGGCCGAGCTGCTGCAGCTGCGTCGCGAACTGGCCGCCGGCCGCCTGCAGGACAACCAGACCCTGCCGGTCAGCATCCTGATGGAAGACGGCAGCACCTTCGAGCACAAGGGCACGCTGGAGTTTTCCGAGGTCAGCGTCGATCCGGCCACCGGCAGCTTCGGCCTGCGCGTGAAGGTGGACAACCCCGACGGCCTGCTGATGCCGGGCATGTACGTGCGTGCGGTGATCGGCGGCGGCGTGCGCAGCGATGCGGTGCTGGTGCCGATGCAGGGCATCGCCCGTGATCCGAAGGGCGACACCACGGCGATGGTGGTCGACAAGGACAACAAGGTCGAAGTGCGCCCGGTCAAGGTCAGCCGCACGGTCGGCGACAAGTGGCTGGTCGATGACGGCCTGAAGGCCGGCGACAAGGTCATTGTCGAAGGCCTGCAGAAGATCGGCCCCGGCATGCCGGTCAAGGCCACCGAGAAGGGCGCTGCACCGGCCAAGCCGGCGGCAGCCGCCCAGCCTGCCGCCCCGGCCGGCGACGCGAAGTAAGCGGAGAACCCCATGGCACGCTTTTTCATCGATCGACCCATCTTTGCATGGGTGATCGCCATCATCATCATGCTCGCCGGCGGCCTGGCCCTGTTCAAGCTGCCGGTCTCGATGTACCCCAACGTCGCACCGCCGGCGGTGGAAATCAGCGCCACCTATCCGGGTGCATCGGCCAAGGTGGTCGAGGACTCGGTGACGCAGATCATCGAGCAGAACATGAAGGGCCTTGATGGCCTGATCTACTTCTCCTCCAACAGCTCGTCCAACGGCCAGGCCACCATCACCCTGACCTTCGAGAGCGGCACCAACCCGGACATCGCCCAGGTGCAGGTGCAGAACAAGCTGCAGCTGGCCATGCCGCTGCTGCCGCAGGAAGTACAGCGGCAGGGCATCAACGTGGCCAAGTCCAGCTCGGGCTTCCTGAACGTCATCGCGTTCGTGTCCGAGAATGGCAGCATGGACGCCAACGACATCGCCGACTACGTCGGTTCCAACGTCGTCGACCGTCTGAGCCGCGTGCCGGGCGTGGGCAACATCCAGGTGTTCGGTGGCAAGTACGCCATGCGCATCTGGCTGGACCCGAACAAGCTGCACACCTACGGCCTGTCGGTTGCCGAAGTGACGGCAGCGGTGAAGGCGCAGAACGCCCAGGTGGCCATCGGCCAGCTTGGCGGTGCGCCGTCGGTCAAGGGCCAGCAGCTCAACGCCACCATCAACGCGCAGTCGCGCCTGCAGACCCCGGAACAGTTCCGCAACATCATCGTGCGCGGTGCGCAGGACGGTGCCGAACTGCGCCTGGGTGATGTCGCCCGCGTCGAACTGGGTGCCGAGTCCTACGACTTCGTCACCCGCTACAACGGCCAGCCGGCCAGCGGCCTGGCGGTCACCCTGGCCACCGGCGCCAACGCGCTGGACACCGCGGCCGGTGTGGATGCCGCGCTGCAGGACATGAAGAGCTTCTTCCCGGCCGGGCTGAAGGCCGAGATCCCGTACGACACCACCCCGTTCGTGCGCGTGTCGATCAAGGGCGTGGTGCAGACCCTGATCGAAGCGATCGTGCTGGTGTTCGTGGTGATGTACCTGTTCCTGCAGAACTTCCGCGCCACCCTGATCCCGACCATCGCCGTGCCGGTGGTGCTGCTGGGTACCTTCGGCGTGCTGGCGATGCTGGGCTTCTCGGTGAACATGCTGACCATGTTCGCGATGGTGCTGGCGATCGGCCTGCTGGTGGACGATGCCATCGTGGTGGTGGAGAACGTCGAGCGCATCATGTCCGAGGAAGGACTGTCGCCGCTCGAAGCGACCCGCAAGTCGATGGGGCAGATCACCGGCGCGCTGGTGGGTATCGGCCTGGTGCTGTCGGCGGTGTTCGTGCCGATGGCCTTCATGAGCGGCTCCACCGGCGTGATCTACCGCCAGTTCTCGGCCACGATCGTCTCGGCGATGGCGTTGTCGGTGCTGGTGGCGATCGTGCTGACCCCGGCGCTGTGCGCGACCATGCTCAAGCCGCTGAAGAAGGGCGAGCACCACGTCGCGCACAAGGGCTGGTCCGGTCGTTTCTTCAACGGTTTCAACCGTGGTTTCGACCGCACCAGCGAAAGCTACCAGCGTGGCGTGCGCGGCATCATCCACCGTCCGTGGCGTTTCATGGGCATCGTGGCGGCGCTGTTCGTGCTGATGGGCGTGCTGTTCGTGCGCCTGCCCAGCTCGTTCCTGCCCAACGAGGACCAGGGCGTGCTGATGGCGCTGGTGCAGGCACCGGTCGGTGCCACCCAGGAGCGCACGCTGGAATCGATCACGGCACTGGAAAACCACTTCCTGCAGAACGAGAAGGATGCGGTGGAATCGGTGTTCTCGGTGCAGGGCTTCAGCTTCGCCGGCATGGGACAGAACGCGGGCATGGCCTTCGTCAAGCTGAAGGACTGGAGCGAGCGTGACGCCGACAACGGCGTGATGCCGATCACCGGGCGCGCGATGGCGGCACTGGGCCAGATCAAGGATGCCTTCATCTTCGCCTTCCCGCCGCCGGCCATTCCGGAACTGGGTACCGCCTCGGGCTATACCTTCTTCCTGAAGGACAACAGCGGCCAGGGCCACGAGGCCCTGGTGGCCGCGCGCAACCAGCTGCTGGGGCTCGCCGCAGGCAGCAAGAAGCTGGCCAACGTGCGTCCGAACGGCCAGGAAGACACGCCGCAGTTCCGCATCGACATCGATGCGGCCAAGGCGACCTCGCTGGGGCTGTCGATCGACCAGATCAACGGCACGCTGGCCGCCGCGTGGGGCAGTTCGTACATCGATGACTTCGTCGATCGCGGCCGCGTCAAGCGTGTGTTCGTGCAGGCCGACCAGCCGTTCCGCATGGTGCCGGAGGACTTCGACCTCTGGTCGGTGAAGAACGACAAGGGCGAGATGGTGCCGTTCAGCGCGTTCGCCAGCAAGCACTGGGACTACGGTTCGCCGCGCCTGGAGCGCTACAACGGTGTGTCGGCGATGGAGATCCAGGGCGAACCGGCCCCGGGTGTCGCGTCCGGTGATGCCATGGCCGAGATCGAACAGCTGGCCAAGCAGCTGCCGGCGGGCTTCGGCATCGAATGGACGGCGATGTCCTACCAGGAACGCCAGGCTGGCTCGCAGACGCCGCTGCTGTACACGCTGTCGCTGATGATCGTGTTCCTGTGCCTGGCCGCGATGTATGAAAGCTGGAGCGTGCCGACCGCCGTGCTGCTGGCCGCCCCGCTGGGCATCCTCGGCGCGGTACTGGCCAACACCTTCAAGGGCCTGGAACGCGACATCTACTTCCAGGTGGCGATGCTGACCACGGTGGGCCTGACCAGCAAGAACGCGATCCTGATCGTCGAGTTCGCCAAGGAAAACCTGGAGAAGGGCGCCAGCCTGATCGAGTCGATCATGCATGCCGTGCGCGACCGCCTGCGCCCGATCGTGATGACCTCGCTGGCTTTCGGCATGGGCGTGGTACCGCTGGCGATCTCCACCGGTGCCGGCTCCGGCGCCAAGCAGGCGATCGGCACCGGCGTGCTCGGCGGCATGATCGTCGGCACCGTGCTCGGCGTGTTCTTCGTGCCGCTGTTCTTCGTCGTGGTGCAGCGCGTGTTCAAGCGCAAATCCTCCACGTAAGCGAAACGGTCATGCCGGCCACTGGCCGGCATGACCTCCTGCCATCCGGCAGTACCGATGGAAGTCATCCCATGAAAAGTGCATCCCTGTTCCTTTCCATTGCCGCCGCGCTTGCGCTGGCCGGCTGCTCCACCCTGGTGCCGAAGGACACCGCCGTCGCGCCGGCCATTCCGGCGCAGTGGCCGGCCGAGGCCACGCAGGGCCAGGTGGCCGATGTTGCCGCCGTCGGCTGGCGCGACTTCTTCACCGACGCGCGCCTGCAGCAGGTGATCGACCAGTCGCTGCAGAACAACCGCGACCTGCGCGTGGCCGTGCTCAACGTGGAACGCGCACGCGGCCAGTACCGCGTGCAGCGCGCCGACCGCGTACCCGGCGTGGCCGTCACCGGCCAGATGCAGCGCCAGGGCACCGACGCCGGCGTCACCGAACAGTTCACCGCGGGCGTGGGCGTGGCCGAGTTCGAGCTCGACCTGTTCGGCCGCGTGCGCAACCTCAGCGAGGCGGCGCTGCAGCAGTACTTCGCTGTGGCGGCCAATCGCCGCAATGCGCAGCTGAGCCTGGTGGCCGAGACCGCCACGGCGTGGCTGACCTATGGTGCCGACGCACAGCGGCTGAAGATCGCCGATGCCACGCTGAAGACCTACGAGGATTCGCTGCGCCTGGCCGAAGCCCGCCATGAGCGCGGCGGCAGTTCGGCACTGGAACTGACCCAGACCCGTACGCTGGTGGAAACCGCGCGCACCGATGCCGCACGCCTGCGTGGGCAGCTGGCCCAGGACCGCAACGCGCTGGCACTGCTGGCCGGTGGTCAGCTGGATGCATCACTGCTGCCGGACAGCATCGAGCCGCAGCTGCTGGCGCTGGCACCGCCGCCGGCCGGCCTGCCCAGCGACGTGCTGCTGCAGCGCCCGGATATCATGGCCGCCGAACACCAGCTGCTGGCCGCCAACGCCAACATCGGCGCGGCGCGCGCGGCGTTCTTCCCGAGCATCTCGCTGACCGGCAGCATCGGCAGTGGTTCGAGCGAACTGTCCAACCTGTTCGACAGCGGCACCCGCGTGTGGAGCTTCCTGCCGAAGATCACCCTGCCGATCTTCCAGGGCGGCAAGCTGCGCGCCAACCTGGCCATTGCCAACGCCGACCGCGATATCGCGCTGGCGCAGTACGAGAAATCGATCCAGGTCGGCTTCCGCGAAACCGCCGACGCGCTGGCGCTGAATGTCAGCCTGGATGAGCAGGTGAGTGCACAGCAGCGCCTGGTGGATGCGGCCGAACAGGCCAACCGCCTGTCACAGGCGCGCTACGACGCCGGCCTGGACAGCTTCGTCACCCTGCTCGATGCACGGCGTACCGCCTACAACGCGCAGCAGACGCAGCTGCAGGCGCAGCTGGCCCAGCAGGCCAACCGCATCACGTTGTACAAGGTGCTGGGCGGCGGCTGGCACGAGCGCGGATAAGCAGCGCTTCTGGTAGGTGCCAACCTAGGTTGGCACGAATGCGTCAGCGCAGGCGGCTGGCCCTGTGCCAACCAAGGTTGGCACCTACCTCGATCATCGGTGGGAGTGCCGGCCGCTGGCCGGCATTGTCATTCCAGGGCCTGCTACACCGCCTCATCGTCGCGGCGGGTGGCATGGCAGGCACGCACTCGTGCCAGCGCGTCGCCGGCTTCGCGCGCCATGCGCTCGTACTCGCGGCGAATCTCTTCCAGTCGCTCTTCGTCCAGCTCTTCCAGGTCGAGCAGCTCGTTGTTGGCCTCGGCCGTCGCGCGGATCAGCTCGTCGAGCTTGATCTGCATCGCCGCGGTGTCCGAGTTCTGCGTGTGCTGGATCAGGAACACCATCAGGAAGGTGATGATGGTGGTGCCGGTGTTGATCACCAGCTGCCAGGTGTCGTTGAAACCGAACAGCGGGCCACTGATGCCCCAGATCACCACGATCGCGACCGCAGCCAGGAAGGTCCACGGCGAACCGGTGGCGGCCGCGGCCTTCTTGGCGATCGTATTGAACAGGTTTCTTGCTTTCATCGTCGTCGTCCCACTCAGGTGACGAGGATGATCGGCAGTGCCTTGTGCAGGGGCCGTGCAGCTCAGGCGCGCAGGCGCGGAGCGTCCTGCAGGCGCACCCGGCTGGTCTGGTAGACATGCTGCCAGCAGCGGTCGACGAACTCGCGGGCCTGGGCTTCACTCAGGCGCGGCATGATCTGCAGGGCGTACTGGGTCTG
This sequence comes from Stenotrophomonas maltophilia, assembly GCF_001274595.1. Taxonomy (GTDB): domain Bacteria; phylum Pseudomonadota; class Gammaproteobacteria; order Xanthomonadales; family Xanthomonadaceae; genus Stenotrophomonas; species Stenotrophomonas forensis. The sequence goes on along the minus strand of NZ_CP011010.1, from coordinate 4,118,737 downwards.
GAACATCTCGTCGCGCTGCGCATTGCTGGCGCGCGGCTGGGTGATCAGCGAATCGCAGGCGAACTTGATCCACGGTACGTACGAGCCGAACGAATTGTGCGGCAGTGCGCCGTCGGCATGCTGGCGACGCCAGTGGTCAAGCTCGGCGTCTACGTTGATGACCGGGGGAATGGTGGGAACTTCAGCGTGCATGTCGATCCAATCGGTTGAAGTGGATGGGAGTGGGGGTTCATCGCAGTGTGGCCTGAGCGGCAGTGGATGCCGCGTCAGGGAGATGTGCAGCCAGCGTTGCGATTGCCGATCAGTTGCGCATGCTCGACCGCGCCCATTTCTTCGGCCATGTCGGCCATTGCGTTGCACAGGCGCTCGTGGTCGAGCGGACGGCCTTGTACCAGTTCCAGCTGCAGGCCCTGGTAGGCCGTCCAGAACAGGGCGCCACGCTGATGCAGCGCGAACTGCTGCTGCAGGCGCGTGCGGATGGCGGCGAGGATCGGGTCGGGCGTGGGGCGTACGGCGTGCGCGCACATGGCTGGCTCCGCCGGGGAAGGAAGTCCCGGTAACCCCACCCTAGGCGCCCTGCGCGGGTGGGGTGTTACCGCAGCGTGTGCAGGCAGTCCAGCTGACTGTGCACGGGTTCACAGCAATCGCCGCAAACGCTGCCGGCACTAGGGCGTGCCAGCACTGAAGCGTTCATTAAGCAGGTTCAACAGTACGCTGCGCGGTGCTCATTCGCCGATGTCTTCGTTCCAGATCTCAGGATGCTGCGCAATAAAGCCGCCGAGCAGATCGACGCATTCCTGGCTGTCGAGATCGATCACGTTGACGCCGTTTTCGCGCAGCCAGTCGATGCCGCCCTGGAAGGTACGCGATTCGCCCACCACCACCGTGCCGATGTTGAACTGGCGCACCAGCCCCGAGCAGTACCAGCACGGGGCCAGGGTGGTGACCATGATGGTGTCCTGGTAGCGGCGCTGGCGGCCGGCCTTGCGGAACGCGTCGGTCTCGCCGTGCACGGAAGGGTCGCCTTCCTGCACGCGTCGGTTGTGGCCACAGCCGAGCAGGCGGCCGTCGTTGTGGTACAGCGCCGCGCCGATCGGCACGCCGCCTTCGGCCAGGCCCTGGCGGGCTTCGGCGATGGCGGTCTGCAGCAGGGCCTGGTAGTCGGGCGTGGTGATCATGCGGGGCTCCGGTAAGTCGTGGCCCGCCATGATACGGGCAGGGGGTGCCGCTGGCTCCCGGCGGTGCGATAATCGGGGCCATGAGCGAATCCCCCTACAAAGCCGGTACCACCCATTTCGGGTTCCGCGACGTCGCCGCCAAGGACAAGCAGAAGCTGGTCGGCCAGGTGTTCACGTCGGTCGCGCGCAACTACGACCTGATGAACGACCTGATGAGCCTGGGCGTGCACCGGGCGTGGAAGCGCTACTACGTGGCGACCGCGCAGGTGAAGCCGGGTGATCGCGTGCTTGACCTGGCCGGTGGCACCGGCGACATCGCCGCCCTGCTGAAGGAGCGCGTGGGCGCCGAAGGCTCGGTGGTGCTGGGCGACATCAACGCCGGCATGCTGTCGGTCGGCCGTGACCGCCTGACCAACCGCGGCCTGGTGCTCGGCCTGGACTACGTGCAGTGCAACGCAGAGGCCCTGCCGTTCCCGGACAACAGCTTCGATCTGGTCACCATCGCCTTCGGCCTGCGCAACGTGACCGACAAGGACGCCGGCCTGCGCGAGATGTATCGCGTGCTGAAGGTGGGCGGCCAGGCCCGCGTGCTGGAGTTCTCCGAAGTCACCGCCGACTGGTTCAAGCCGATCTACGACTTCCATTCGTTCCGGATCCTGCCCAAGCTGGGCAAGCTGTTCGCCAACGATTCGGACAGCTACCAGTACCTGGCCGAGAGCATCCGCAAGCACCCGCCGCAGGACGAACTGAAGGCGATGATGGGGCAGGCCGGTTTCGAGCGCTGCCACTACAAGAACCTGACCGGCGGCATCGTCTCGATCCATTCCGGCTACAAGCTGTAAGTCGTGCCTTGGTAGGTGCCAACCTTGGTTGGCACGCCCCGGCCGCGATCATCCGCTCTGGTGGGTGCCGACCTTGGTCGGCACGGGCCTGCCGCGAGCGATGAAAGATCCGTGCCAGCCAAGGTTGGCACCCACCTGTAGATGCCAACCTTGGTTGGCATGCGCCGGAGGCGCAGGGTCGGCCCCACCCGCCATTACCCCGCACCGCGCAACGCCTGCGCGGCCGGAGGGAGGTACCATTGGGGGTCTGATCCCCGTAACGGTCCCGATTCATGCGTAATCCGCTGATGCTCCTTCCGCTGGCCGTGGCCCTGGCCGCCGGCTGCTCCCAGGAGGCGGCCGCGCCCGCCGCCGCCCCGACTGCCGCAAAGGCCCCCGCCGCCCCCGTGAACGCCGAGAACCGCAGCCACGACGAAAGCTCGTACGCCGAGCCGGACAAGGTCGTCATCAAGGACATCGCGCTGGATCTGAAGCTGGACTTCGACCAGAAGCAGATCGGCGGCACCGCCACCTACACCCTGGAATGGAAGCAGAAGGACGCCAAGCAGCTGGTGCTCGACACCCGCGAGCTGAGCGTGTCCAAGGTCGAGGCCGTCGCCGCCGATGGCGCGCGCAGCCCGCTGAAGTTCGAGCTGGCCGCCGCTGACAAGGTGTTCGGCAGCAAGCTGACTATCGAAGCCCCGGAGCAGCCGGCCAAGGTGGAAGTGACCTACCACACCGCACCGACCGCTTCGGGCCTGCAGTGGCTGGCGCCGTCGATGACCGAGGGCAAGAAGCTGCCCTTCATGTTCAGCCAGTCGCAGGCCATCCACGCCCGTTCCTGGGTGCCGCTGCAGGACACCCCGAGCGTGCGCTTCACCTACAGCGCGCACGTGGTCTCGCGCCCGGACGTGATGGTGCTGATGAGCGCCGACAACGATCCGAAGGCCGCGCGTGACGGTGACTACACCTTCAAGATGCCGCAGCCGATTCCGTCGTACCTGTTGGCCATCGCCGCCGGCGACCTGGTGTTCGAGCCGATCTCCGGCCGCTCCGGCGTCTGGGCCGAGCCGACCATGGTCAACAAGGCCGCCAAGGAATTCGAAGACACCGAGAAGATGATCGGTGCCGCCGAGAAGCTGTACGGCGAATACCGCTGGGGCCGCTACGACATGCTGGTGCTGCCGCCGTCGTTCCCGTTCGGTGGCATGGAGAACCCGCGCCTGACCTTCGCCACCCCGACCGTGATCGTCGGCGACAAGTCGCTGGTGTCGCTGGTCGCCCACGAACTGGCGCACAGCTGGTCGGGCAACCTGGTGACCAACGCCAGCTGGAAGGACATCTGGCTCAATGAAGGCTTCACCACCTACGTCCAGGGCCGCATCACCGAAGCCCTGTACGGCAAGGAGATGGCCGAGATGGAGAAGCAGATCGACCAGACCGACCTGCTGGCCGAAGTGAAGGACATGAGCCCGGCCGACCAGGCGCTGGCGCTGCCGCCGCTGAACGAGCGTGACCCCGACGAAGCCCTCAGCCAGGTCGCCTACGTCAAGGGTTCGTGGTTCCTGGAGTTCCTGGAACAGCGCTTCGGCCGCGAGACCTTTGATCCGTTCCTGCGTGGCTGGTTCGATGACCACGCCTTCCAGAGCGCGAACACCGACCAGTTCGTCGAGTACCTGAAGAAGAACCTGCTGCCGAAGAATCCGTCGGCAGTGACCGAGGCTGAACTGAAGGCCTGGCTGGACGAGCCGGGCATCCCGGCGTTCGCGGTCAAGGCGCAGTCGCGCAACTTCAGCAGCGTCGATACCGCGCGGATCGCCTTCGCCAGCGCCGGCACCGTGCCGAGCAGCCAGGTCATCGCCGACTGGAGCACGCAGGAATGGGTGCGCTTCATCGACGGCCTGGGCGCCACCCAGCCGCTGGACAAGCTGGCCACGCTGGACAAGGCGTTCCACTTCACCGGTACCCCGAATGGCGAGATCGCCATGCGCTGGTATCCGCTGGCGATCCGCAGCGGTTACGAGCAGGCCAACGAAGGGGCCGCTGCATTCATCGAGCGCGTCGGCCGTCGCAAGCTGATCATGCCGATCTACGCT